>NZ_JBSFVT010000016.1:0-96381 GCF_053592455.1 Streptomyces sp. NPDC002676
GTGGTGACCCGGACGCCGGGACGGGCGGCGAGGTCGGCGGCGAGGCGGCGCGCCTCGGTGGTGCCGCCGAGGATCAGGACGTGCACGGGCATGAGAGTGAGCGTACGAGGTCGTACCGGCCGTTCCGGAGCCCGGGTCGCTACGGTCTGAGGCATGGAGTCCGTGCGTGCCGTGCTCATCGACATCGACGGTGTCCTCACCATGTCCTGGAAGCCGCTGCCGGGTGCGGTGGAGGCGGTGCGCGCGATCCGCGCGGCCGGGCTCGGTGTGGCTCTGGTGACCAACACGACGTCCCGTACGCGGGCGTCGATCGCCGCGACCCTGTCGGAGGCCGGGTTCGAGGTGAGCGCCGAGGACGTGCTCACGGCGCCCGCGGCCACCGCAGCCCACCTCGCCGCGCACTTTCCGGGCGCCCGCTGCGCCCTCCTGAACAGCGGGGACATCGCGGAGGACCTCACCGACGTCACCCTGGTCGACGAGGAGCGCCCGGACATGGACGTGGACGTAGACGTGGTCGTGCTCGGCGGCGCCGGGCCCGAGTTCGGCTACGCGGCGCTCAACCGGGCCTTCGGGTACCTCCAGCAGGGGGCGCGGCTGGTCGCCATGCACCGCAGCCTGTACTGGCGCACCGACGCCGGGCTGCAACTGGACTCGGGGGCCTTCCTGCTCGGGCTGGAGCGGGCCGCGCGCGTCGAGGCGGAGGTCACGGGCAAGCCGTCCCCGGCGTTCTTCGGAGCGGCGCTGGCCCGGCTGGGGGTGGGCGCGGACCGGGCGCTGATGGTGGGCGACGACATCGAGTCGGACGTCCTCGCGGCGCAGCGCGCCGGGATCACGGGGGTGCTGGTCAGGACGGGGAAGTACCAGCGGGAGACCGAGGAGAGCGCCGGCGGTACGCCCGACCATGTTGTGGACTCGTTCGCGGACCTGCCCGCGCTGCTGGGGCTGGAAGGCGTCTAGGCCCTGTCGTCGAGGGCCTAGCGCAGGAGCAGTTGTACGCCGCCCACGATCGTCGCCGCGATCACGATCTGCTCGAAGAGCCGCTGGTTGATCCGGTTCACAGCCCATTTGCCGAACAACGCCCCGGGCACGACGAACACGGCGAGCGCGGCGTCAAGGAGCAGGGAGCGGCCGTCGATCAGCCCGAGGCCGACGCTGAAGGGCACCTTGGACACGTTCACGATGAGGAAGAAGAACGCCGACGTACCGAGGAAGCCGAGCTTCCGGAAGCCCGCCGAAAGGAGATACATCGACATCACCGGCCCGCCCGCGTTGGCGACCATCGTCGTGAAGCCGCCGAGGACGCCGTACGAACGGGCCCTCGTCCGGCCCGCCCGGGTGGTCACCGCGTCCGGCTCCTCCCCCGCCTCCGCCCGGCGCCGCCGCCACAGCGTGACCCCGGTCATCAGCAGCAGGATCGCGCCGATCGAGGTCCGTACGACTCCGTCGTCGGCCCACATCAGGAACAGCGTGCCGGCCACCACGCCGACCGCCACCGCCGGGAACAGCCGCCACAGCGTGGGCCAGTGGGCGTGCCGCCGGTAGGTGAGGACGGCGAGCACGTCGCCGGCGATCAGGACCGGCAGCAACACCCCGGTGGAGGCGCGGGCGGGCAGCACGGCCGCGAAGATCGCGAGGCTGACCGTGTTGGCCCCGCTCACCGCGGACTTGGAGAAGCCCACGATCAGGGCCGCGAAGGCGAGGGCGGCGAACTCCCAGCCGGTTATGTTCCAGAGCGTCATCGTGTTCATGCGGACACCGATGCTATGCGCACGCATCCCGCCCGCATGAGCCGCGTCCCGCCTGGTGGCTGCGGGCCCCGGAAAAGCCCCTGGCTCCCCTTGCGGGGAGCCCCCGTCGCCCCCTAGTGCCGCTCGACCAGCACCGCGCTCCCCTGCCCCACGCCCACGCACATCGTCGCCAGCCCCCGCTCCGCGCCCGTGCGGCGCATGCGGTGCAGCAGCGTGGTGAGGATGCGGGCGCCGGAGCAGCCGAGCGGGTGGCCCAGGGCGATCGCGCCGCCGTAGGGGTTCACCAGCTCGGGGTCGATGCCCAGCTGGTCGACGCACGCGAGTGCCTGCGCGGCGAACGCCTCGTTGAACTCGGCCTCCTGGAGGTCGCCGGTCGTCCAGCCGGCGCGGGCCAGCGCCTTGCGGGTCGCGGGCACCGGGCCGATGCCCATCACGTCCGGGTGCACGCCCGCCGAGGCGCCGGCGACGTACCGGCCGAGGGATTCGAGGCCCAGCTCGTTCAGCGCCTCCTCGCTGACCAGCAGCAGCCCGGCGGCGCCGTCGTTCATCGGCGAGGCGTTGCCCGCGGTGACCGTGCCGTCGGCGCGGAACGCCGGCTTGAGGCGGGCCAGTTTCTCCAGCGAGGTGTCCTCGCGGACGCACTCGTCCTGCTCGACCACGACGCCGTCCGCCCGCTCAACGGGCAGAAGTTCGTCGTCGAAGTGGCCGTTCTTGCGTGCCGCGGCGGCCAGTTGGTGGCTGCGCAGGGCGAACTCGTCCTGCCGGTCGCGGGAGATGCCGTAGCGCTCGGCGACCTCCTCGGCGGTCTCGCCCATGGCCAGCAGGCCGTGCAGCTCCTTCATGGCCGGGTTGACCAGGCGCCAGCCGAGGCGGGTGTCGTACGTCTCGATGCGGTGGGGCAGGGCCTCGTCGGGGCGGGGCAGCACGAAGGGGGCGCGGCTCATCGACTCCGAGCCGCCCGCGATGACGATGTCGGCCTCGCCCGCCGCGATCGTACGGGCCGCGGTCGTGACCGCCTCCAGGCCGGAGGCGCACAGCCGGTTGACGGTGGCGCCGGGCACGGACTCGGGCAGTCCGGCGAGCAGGGCGGCCATGCGGGCGACGTTACGGTTGTCCTCGCCGGCCTGGTTGGCCGCGCCCCAGTAGACGTCGTCGATCCGGGCGGGGTCGAGCGCGGGCACGTCGGCGACCAGGTGGCGGACCACGGTGGCCGCCAGATCGTCGGGACGCACGGTGGACAGGGCTCCGCGCAGCTTGCCGATGGGTGTGCGGCGGGCGGCTGCGAAGTGGACGGGACGCACGGCTTGGACTCCTGACCTACGACGCTGTGGATCAGCACAGACCTCAGTGGACACGGACCTCGGTGGACGCGGACCCGGTTGTCCTGGACCACGGTCGCACGGGACCGAATTAATTAGCACTGCTAGTTTTGGACTATAGACCGCCCACCCGCTCCCTGGGAAGATCTTCCCCGACCTTCACCCAGACACGCCGAGACAGCCGGAGGAGACATGGCCGAGATCCGCGAGCACACCCTCGACGGCACCCGTGGCGCGATCGCCGTCCGGGAGTGGCCGCACGCCGGCCCCCGCTACCTGGCCCTGCTGGTGCACGGCTACGGCGAGCACGCGGGCCGGTACGACGGGCCGGCCGCCGTCCTCACCGGACACGGGGCCGCCGTGTACGCGCCCGATCACATGGGGCACGGGAAGTCGGCCGGCGAACGGGTGGTGATCGAGGACTTCGAGGACGTCGTCACGGACGTCCACCGCGTGGCCGACCTGGCCCGCGCGGCCCACCCCGGCCTGCCGCTCGTCATGGTCGGCCACTCGATGGGCGGCCTGATCGCGTCGCGCTACGCCCAGCGGTACGGCGACGAGCTGACCGCGCTGGTGCTCTCCGGCCCGGTGATCGGCGCCTGGGAGCTGCCCGGCCGGCTGCTCGCCCTGGACGAGATCCCGGACATCCCGATCAGCCCGGCCGCGCTCTCCCGCGACCCTGCGGTGGGCGCCGCGTACGCCGCCGATCCGCTGGTCTGGCACGGGCCGATGAAGCGGCCGACGCTGGAGGCGTTCGCCCGCACCCTGGAGACCGTCGACAAGGGCGGTGACGTGGGCGCACTGCCGGTGCTGTGGCTGCACGGGGACGACGACCGGCTGGTGCCGCTGCCCGGGAGCCGGGTCGGCGTGGAACGGCTGAGCGGCGGCCGGCTGACCGAGCGGATCTTCACCGGGGCCCGGCACGAGGTGTTCCACGAGACGGACCGGGCGGCGGTCTTCGCGGAGCTGATCCGCTTCCTGGACGCGGCACTTCCGCGCTGACCGGGCACGCGGGAGCGGGGTGGCCGAATCCCGCTCCGCCGGGCCGCGTGACCATGTCACACTGCTCCCCGTACGCCCCCGGGACGAGGGCCGGGGCGGGCCGAGCGGAGGAGCAGGACGTGACGGGGACCGAGCCGACCACCCAGGGCATCGACACCAGCCGGCCGCATCCGGCCAGGGTGTACGACTGGTACCTCGGCGGCAAGGACAACTACCCCGTCGACGAGCAACTCGGCCGCCGGATCACGGCGATCGACCAGGGCGCCGTACGGCACGCGCGCGCCAACCGCGCCTTCATGCACCGGGCCACGCGCGTCGTGGCCGCGGAGCGGGGCATCCGCCAGTTCCTGGACGTCGGCACCGGCATACCGACCGAACCCAACCTCCACCAGATCGCCCAGTCCGTCGCCCCGGACGCCCGCGTGGTCTACGTCGACAACGACCCCATCGTGCTGGCCCACGCGCAGGCGCTGCTGCGCGGCACCCCCGACGGCGTGACGGAGTACGTGCAGGCCGACGCCCGCGATCCACGGGCCATCCTCGAACAGGCCGCCCGCGTCCTGGACTTCGAGCGCCCGGTCGCCCTCTCCCTCATCGCGCTGCTGCACTTCATCGCCGACGAGGACGGCGCCCACGACGTGGTGTCCACTCTGGTCGAGGCGCTGGCCCCGGGCAGCTGTCTGGTCCTGTCCATGATGACGGCCGACCTGGAACCCGAGAAGGTGGCGCAGGGCATCGCGGCCTACCGGGCGGGCGGCGTGACCCTGGTGGCCCGCTCCCGGCCGGAAGTGGCCGCCTTCTTCAAGGGACTTGAGCTGCTGGACCCGGGCGTCGTCTCGGTGGCGGACTGGCGCCGTGAGGACGACTCCGACGGGGACGGGCCGGTCTCGCTGTACGGCGCGGTGGGGCTGAAGTCCTGAGCAACTGCCCCGTTACGCGGACGAGTTACTCCGGTATGCCGAGCACCCGGGCGATGGTGCGCAGCACCCCGTTGTCGTTGTTCGACGGGGCCAGGTGGCGGGCGCGGCGGACGACCTCCGGGTGGGCGTTGGCCATGGCGAAGGACCATTCGGCGGCGTCGAGCATCTCCAGGTCGTTGAGGTAGTCGCCGAACACCATGGTCTGCGCGGGCGTGATGCCCAGCTCGCGCTGGAGGCCTCGCAGGGCGGCGCCCTTGTCGGCGGTGCGGTTCATGACGTCGACCCAGTGCTCGCCGGAGACGACGACCCGGTGGGTGGCGGCGAAGTCCCGCAGGGCCGGGGCGGTGGTGTGCTCGGCGGAGCCGAAGTCGAAGAGCGCCACCTTGATCACGTCGTCGTCGACGGCGGTGACGTCCTCGACGATCCGGTGCTCGACGTAGTAATGACGCACCTGCGCCAGGAACGCCTCGTCGGTCCGCTCCACGTACGCCGACCGCTTGCCGCAGACCACCGCGCCCACGTCCACGCCGTCCGCGACCAGGCGCCGTACCGCCCGGGCGACCCCGGCGGCCACCGCACGGTCGAGCGGGTCGGAGCTGAGCTCGACGCCGTCCCGGACCACGTAGGTGCCGTTCTCCGCGATGAACACCATGCCCTCGGCGACGTCCGCGAACTCGCGGGCCAGCGTGGCGTACTGGCGACCGCTCGCCGGGCTGAAGACAACTCCGCGCCGGCGCAGTTCGGCGAGCATCGGCCACAGGCCGTCCGGGATGCGCTTGGCGTCGTCCAGGAGCGTGCCGTCCATGTCCGTGACGACGAGCCGGATGTCGGCGGCACCGGCGGGCAGGCCGGGGGCTTCTTGCAGGGGCGCGGGGATGGCGGGCATGTCCTTCTTCCGGTCGGGGAGGGATAGGGGTGAGGTGCGGGTACATGTACGGGGTCCAGTGTTCCGGACGGCACGACGACGGCGGACCACCGCACTGCGGAGCACCGCACACGAGAAGGGCGACGACGTGAGCGAGAGCCAACCCCCCGCGGATGCCTCGGCGAGGCTGGACACCTCCGTGGCGCACAACGCGCGGGTGTGGAACTACTGGATCGGCGGCAAGGACAACTACGAGGTCGACCAGCAGGTCGGCGAGCACGTCGCCGGGATGTTCCCGGTGATCCGGGCGGTGGCCCGCGCGGACCGGGAGTTCCTGGGGCGGGCGGTGCGGTACCTGGCCGCCGAGCAGGGGATCCGGCAGTTCCTCGACGTCGGCACGGGTCTGCCGACGGTCGACAACACGCACGAGATAGCGCAGCGCATCGCCCCCGAGTCACGGATCGTGTACGTCGACAACGACCCGATCGTGCTCGTCCACGCCCGTTCGCTGCTGACCAGCTCCCCCGAGGGCGTGACCGACTACGTCGATGCCGACGTGCGCGACCCGGACACCATCGTGCTGCGCGCCGCGGACACCCTGGACCTGACCCGGCCGGTCGGCGTGATGATGCTCGGCATCCTCAACTTCGTCCTCGACACGGACGAGGCCCGGGACATCGTGCGGCGGCTCATGGCGGCGGTGCCCTCCGGCAGCCACCTCGCGCTCACCCACCCCACCTACGACGCCGACGTCGGCGGCGAGGGCAACATCGCCGCGATGGAGTTCTGGAACGCGCACGCCACGCCGCCGATCACCGCCCGCAGCCGGGACGAGATCGCCTCGTTCCTGGACGGGCTCGAACTGGTCGAGCCGGGTCTGGTGCCGTGCTCGCAGTGGCGCGCGGAGTCCGACGCGGCGGCGGTACCGCAGTTCGGCGCGGTGGCCGTGAAACCCTGACCCCGCCCGCCCCCGGCCGTCGAGGAGGGCCCTCGGCCGTCCCCGGGGGCCCGTCGAGGAGGACGTATGACCACCCTTGCCGACCCCGTGCCCGGCGGGCGCCCCGGCGACCTCGGCCGGGTCGCCGCGCTCGGCGCCGGTCTCGCGGCGCGCGGCGTCCGCGGGATCGTGCTCGCGTACGTGGACACCGCGGGCGTCGGCCGGGTGAAGACGATCCCGACGGCGCGGCTGGAGGCGGCGGTCTCCTGGGGTGTCGGGATGTCGCCGGTGTTCGACACGTTCCTCGCCGACGACTCCATCGTCACCACCGACGTCCTCGGCTCCCCGGACGGAGACCTGCGGCTCTATCCCGACCTCGACCGGCTGGTGGTCCTCGCGGCCCAGCCCGGCTGGGCCTGGGCGCCCGTCGACCGGATCACCCAGGAGGGCGAGCGGCACCCCGGCTGCGCCCGGACCTTTCTGCGCCGCATGGTCACGGACGCCGCCGAACGGCACGGCCTCTCCTTCGAGGCGGCCGTCGAGGTCGAGTGGGTGCTCGGGCTCGGCTCGGCGCCCGCCGGGGAGTTCGTCCCGGCCTGCTCGGGACCGGCGTACGGCGCGACCCGGCAGGTGGAGCTGAGCGACCTGACCGCCGACCTGCTGGCCGCGTGCGCGGAGCAGGGCGTGGACGTCCGCCAGATCCATCCCGAGTACGCGGCGGGGCAGTTCGAGATCTCGGTGGGCGCGCTGGACCCGGTGGCGGCGGCCGACCTGAGCGTGCTGGTGCGCCAGACGGTCCGGGCGGTCGCCCAGCGGCACGGCCTGCGGGTGTCCTTCGCGCCCGCCGTGTCCGCCGAGGGCGTCGGCAACGGCGGCCATCTGCACCTGTCCTGCCGGCGCGCCGGGGTCAACCTGCACGCCGGCGGCCCGGGCCGGTACGGCATGACGGCCGAGGCGGAGTCCTTCGCGGCCGGTGTGCTCGCGCATCTGCCCGCCCTGACCGCGGTCACCGCGCCGAGCCCGGCCAGCTATCTGCGGCTCAAGCCCTCGCAGTGGGCGGGGGTGTTCACCGCTTGGGGCCGGGAGACCCGCGAGGCCGCGCTGCGGATGGTGACCGGTTCGGCGGGCCGCCAGGACCAGGAGGCCAACATGGAGATCAAGCCGGTCGACCTGGCCGCCAACCCGTACCTGGCGCTCGGCTGTGTCATCGCCGCCGGGCTCGACGGGCTGACGGCGGCGCTGCCGCTGCCCGGGGAGATCACCGGGGACCCGGCCCGCCTCGGCCCCGAGGAGGCGGCGGCCCTCGGGGTGCGGCGGCTGCCGGTGTCGCTGCCGGAGGCCGTCGAGGAGTTCCGCGCCGACCAGGTGCTGCGGGCCGCGCTGGGCCCGGTCCTGGCGGACGCGGTGAGCGCCGTACGGCTCGGGGAGGCCGCCGCCGTGGCGGGCCTCGACGACGCCCAGGTGGCGGCGGCCTACCGCTGGGTGTACTGACCATGGCGACACTGGCCGCCGCACCGGGACCGGTCCACGAGGCCCTCGCCGCGCTGCCGCTGGTGGACCACCACTGCCACGGCGCCGTCACCGCCGATCTCGACCCCGACCAGTTCGAGTCGCTGATCACCGAGGGCGCGGCCTGGCCCGGGATCTCGCCCTTCGACAGCCCGGTCGGCACGGCCGTACGCCGGCACTGCGCACCCCTGCTGGACCTCCCCCGGCACGCGCCGCCCGCCGACTACCTGGCCCGGCGCTCCGCGCTCGGCTGGCAGGAGGTCAACCGGCGCTTCCTGACGGCGTCCGGCACGGAGGTGTTCTGCGTGGACACCGGCTACGCCCCGCTCCCGCTCACCTCCCCCGCCGAACTGGCCCGGGCCGCCGGGGCCACCGCCTACGAGGTCGTACGACTGGAGCAGCTCGCGGAGGCGGTGGCCGCGCGGGGCGTGGAGGCGGGCGAGTACGCGGCGGTGTTCCGGGCCGCCGCCGAGCAGGCCGTACGGCGGCCGGGCGTGGTGGCCGTCAAGTCGGTCGCCGCCTACCGCACCGGCTTCGCCCTGGACCCGGCCCGCCCCACGGACGCCGAGGTGACCGAGGCGGCCCGGCGCCGGCTCGCGCACGGGAGCCGGCTGACCGACCCGGTGCTGGTACGGCACCTGCTGTGGACCGCCGTCGACCTCGGCCTGCCCCTGCAACTGCACACCGGCTTCGGCGATGCCGACGTACGGCTGCACCGCGCCGACCCCGCGCTGCTGACCGACTGGCTGCACCTGACCGCGGGCACGATCCCGGTCCTGCTGCTGCACTGCTGGCCGTACCAGCGTCAGGCCGCCTATCTGGCCGCAGTGTTCGAGCAGGTGTACCTGGACGTCGGGCTGGCCCTGCACTACACCGGCCCGGCCCGCGCGCGGGCGGTGCTGGAGGAGGCGCTGGAAATCACCCCGTACCGCAAGCTGCTGTACAGCTCCGACGCCTGTGGCGTGGCCGAATTCCACCACCTGGGTGCACTGTCCTTCCGGCAGGGACTGGCCGGATTGCTCCAAGCCCGCGTGGACGCGGACGAGTTGAACCTGCCCGACGCCCTGCGGATCGCGGCCTGGACGGGCCGCGACAACGCCCGCCGGCTCTACGGACCACTCCTATCCGATTCGGCCCGTCACTGAGCGGGCGCCCCACCCGGAAAGTATGATCAAGCAATGTCTGACATGACCGAAACCACGCCCGGCTGGCTGACCACGGACGAGCTGGAAATGGCCAGGGCCCACATGCCGATCCTGTACGTCGAGGCCGTGCCCGTGCGCGTGGACGACAGCGGCGAAGTCACCAGCATCGGGCTGCTGTTGCGTATCGGCCCAGACGGAACGGTCAGCCGGACCCTGGTCTCCGGGCGCGTCCTGCACCACGAGCGGGTCCGCGACGCGCTGCTGCGCCACCTGGAGAAGGACCTCGGCCCGGTCGCCCTGCCGCGCATCCCGGCCTCCCTGCAGCCCTTCACCGTCGCGGAGTACTTCCCGACGGCGGGCATCACGCCCTACCACGATCCGCGCCAGCACGCGGTGTCCCTCGCCTACATCGTGCCGGTGACCGGCGACTGCCGGCCCCGGCAGGACGCGCTGGACCTGGTGTGGTTCAGCCCGCAGGAGGCCGCCTCGGCGGCGCTGCAGAGCGAGATGCCGGGCGGGCACGGGGTGCTGCTGAAGCAGGCCCTCGCGCACGTCGGCGCGCTCTCCTGACACCCGCGCCCCCGCCACCGGTCAACTGATCTTCGTACCAGCCCTTCCGCGGCGCTGACCAGGGGTTTCAGGGAAGCGTTCAGGTTGCGGTCAGGCTCGCGGAGGGCTCGGGAAACACCTGCACCAGAGGCCCCAAAACAATGGCAAAGGGGGCTGGGGAAAGGACAGTTGGCCGTGCGAGGGTGCGGCTCATGAGCACAGAGCACGTCCTCGACCGACGGCCCCGCGGCCATGCCCGCGTCCGCGCCCGCGAGAGCGCGAACAAGGTGCCGGAGGTCACCGTCTACTTCTGGATCATCAAGGTCCTCACCACCGGCATGGGCGAGACCGCGTCGGACTTCCTGGCCCACCTGTTCGGCCCGGTCCCGGCGGTCGGTCTCGGCGCCGTCGCCTTCACGGCCTCGCTGGTGCTCCAGTTCGCCGTGCGCCGGTACGTCGCCTGGATCTACTGGACGGCGATCGTCATGGTCAGCGTGTTCGGCACGATGGCCGCCGACGTGCTCCACGTGGGCCTGGGCGTCCCCTACGCCCTGTCCACCCCGCTCTTCATGACCGCCCTGGCGGCCGTCTTCGCCTTCTGGTACGCCAGTGAGCGGACCCTGTCGATCCACAGCATCCGCACCCGCCGCCGCGAGGTCTTCTACTGGGCGGCCGTGCTCGCCACCTTCGCGCTCGGCACCGCGGCGGGCGACCTCACCGCGACCGCCGGCCTGGGCTACCTGGGCTCGATCGTCCTGTTCGCGGCGGCGATCTGCGTCCCGGCCCTCGCCCACCGGGCGGGCGTCCTCGGCGCGGTGGCCGCGTTCTGGACGGCGTACGTCATCACCCGCCCGCTCGGCGCCTCGATCGCCGACTGGATGGCCCTGCCCGGCTCCCGCGGCGGCCTGGGGTGGGGGCTCGGCCCGGTCACCCTGTCCTGGACGGTGGCGATCCTGGGCTTCGTCGCGTACCTGACGGCGTCGCGCCGGGACACCGAGGCGGCCGGCCTTGCGTGAGGGTGCGTCGCCCGGCTGATCCAGTCGGCCCACAACGGTCGAGGGCCGTTCCGGATCACTCCGAAACGGCCCTCGATCTGCGACTTTCACAAGTCGGGACGACAGGATTTGAACCTGCGACCCCTTGACCCCCAGTCAAGTGCGCTACCAAGCTGCGCCACGTCCCGTTGCCGTTTGACCTGGGGTTTCCCCGGTCGAAACGCGCAGGGAAACAATACCGCACTCGGGTCGGTGGTCACGCCCCCTTATCGCCCGCCCGGCAGACCCAGCTCGGGGTGGGCGTCCAGGAGCCGGGGCGGGGCCGCCTGGCGCCAGGAGTCGGCGAGGATGTCCCGCAGCTCGTCCTCGTCCTCCAGCGCGGCGAGCCGGGCTCGCACCCAGGCGAACTGGGCCTCGTGGCCGGCGATCCAGAACTTCTCCGGCTCGGCCATGACCAGTTCGTCGCGCTCGTCCTTGGGGCAGCGCACGGCGATGGACGTCTCGTCCTCGGGCAGGGTGGCGAACATCTTCCCCGCCACCCGGAACGTGGGCATGCTCCAGGCGATCTTCTCCGTGGTGTCCGGCAGGGACAGGGCGATACGGCGTACGTCTTCTGCGTCCGGCATGCCACGCACCGTAACCCGTGCCACTGACAGTCAGCCCTGGGCGGCCTGGCCCAGGGCCTCCAGCACCGGGCGGATCAGCGGATGCCCCTCGGCTCCGCGCCGTACGGCCGCGAAGACGCGGCGGGTGGGGGCCACGCCGTCGACCGGACGGACGACCACGCCCGTGAGGTCCACGCCGCGCAGCGCGGAGCGGGGCACGAGGGCCACGCCCGCGTCGGCGGAGGCCAGGGCGATGACGGCACGGAAGTCGTCGGAGGAGTGTTCGAGGCTGGGCTGGAAGCCGGCGTTCTCGCAGGCGAGGACGACCACGTCGTGGCACGGGTTGCCCGGGTACGGGCCGATCCAGGGGTCCTTCGCCAGCTCGGCGAGCGGCACTTCGGGGGCGTCCGCGAGGCGGTGGCCGACCGGGACGACCGCGTCGAAGGGTTCGGCGTACAGCGGGACGTGGGTGAGCCGGGGGTCGTCGGCGGACGGTGCGCCCCGGTACTCGACGGCCACGGCCACGTCCACCTGCCGGTCCAGGACCATCGGCAGGCTGGCGTCGCCCTCGGCGTCCCGTACCCGGATGCGTATGCCGGGCGAGATGGCGGCGAGCCGGGCCACGGCCGGGGCCACCACCTGGGCGATTCCGGTCGCGAAGGCCGCCACGGTGACCGTGCCGGCCTCCCCCGAGCCGTACGCGGCCAGCTCCGCCTCCGCGCGCTCCAGCTGGGCGAGGACCGCGTTGGTGTGGCTGAGCAGGATCTCGCCGGCCGGGGTGAGCCGGACGCCCTTGGCGCCGCGCTCGACCAGGCGGTGGCCGGTCTCCTGCTCCAGGGCCGTCAGCTGCTGCGAGACGGCCGAGGGGGTGAGATAGAGCGCGGCGGCAGCCGCGGTCATCGTACGGTGGTCGGCCACCGCACGGAGGATGTGGAGCCGCCGCGCTTCGATCATGGGTGAATTATCGCAAGCCGGACGGGTTGGTCAGCCCTCCAGCTCGGCGCGGGCCGCGACGAAGGCGTCCACGGCACGGTTGACGTCGTCCGTCGAGTGCGCGGCGGACAGCTGGACGCGGATGCGGGCCTGGCCCTGTGGGACGACCGGGTAGGAGAACCCGATCACGTAGACGCCCCGCTCCAGCAGCAGCTCGGCCATGCGGGCCGCCTTCGCCGCGTCACCGATCATGACGGGCGCGATGGCGTGGTCACCGGGGAGGATGTCGAAGCCCTCGTCGGTCATCCGGCGGCGGAACAGGGCGGTGTTCTCGTTCAGGCGCACGCGCAGGTCGTCGGCCGCCTCCAGCAGGTCGAGGACCTTGAGCGAGGCCGCCGCGATGACCGGGGCGAGCGTGTTCGAGAAGAGGTACGGCCGCGAGCGCTGGCGCAGCAGCGCGACGATCTCGGCGCGGGCGGCGACGTAGCCGCCCGAGGCGCCGCCGAGGGCCTTGCCGAGGGTGCCGGTGATGATGTCGACGCGGTCCATCACGCCGTGCAGCTCGGGGGTGCCGCGGCCGGTGGGGCCGACGAAGCCGACGGCGTGCGAGTCGTCGACCATGACCATGGCGTCGTAGCGGTCGGCGAGGTCGCAGATCTCGGCGAGCGGGGCGACGTAGCCGTCCATGGAGAAGACGCCGTCGGTGACGATCAGCTTGCGCCGGACGCCGCCCTCCGTCGCCTCCTTGAGCTTGGCCTCCAGGTCCGCCATGTCGCGGTTGGCGTAGCGGAAGCGGCGGGCCTTGGACAGGCGGATGCCGTCGATGATGGAGGCGTGGTTGAGGGCGTCGGAGATCACCGCGTCCTCCTCGCCGAGCAGCGTCTCGAAGACACCGCCGTTGGCGTCGAAGCAGGAGGAGTACAGGATCGTGTCCTCCTGGCCGAGGAAGGCCGCGAGGCGGGACTCCAGCTCCTTGTGCACCTCCTGGGTGCCGCAGATGAAGCGTACGGAGGCCATGCCGTAGCCCCAGCGGTCCAGGGCCTCGTGGGCGGCGGCGACCACCTCGGGGTGGTCGGCGAGGCCGAGGTAGTTGTTGGCGCAGAAGTTGAGGACCTCGCCGGGACGGCCGCCGGCGGTGACGTTGACGGTCGCGGACTGCGGGGTGTCGATGACGCGCTCGGGCTTGTGCAGTCCGGCGGCGCGGATCTCGTCGAGGGTGGCGCGCAGGTCGTCACGAACAGAGGCGAACATGAGGGGCTCCATCAAGTACGGGGGCGAGTGGGCCGGAGGGGCTTGTGCGCCCCGGAGGCGAACCGGGCCTGAAGATCAGACGGTCCAGTCGAGGATGACCTTGCCGCCCTTGCCGCTGGCGGCGTCGGCGAAGGCCGCCTCGTAGTCGCGGTAGTCGTAGCGGCCGGTGATCACGGGGGCGAGGTCGAGGCCGCCCTCCAGCAGCACCGACATGGCGTACCAGGTCTCGAACATCTCGCGGCCGTAGATGCCCTTGATGGTGATCATCGAGGTGACGACGCTGGCCCAGTCGACCGCGAACTCCTCGGCCGGCAGGCCGAGCATGGCGATCCGGCCGCCGTGCGTCATGTTGGCGATCATGTCGCGCATGGCCTCGGGCCGGCCGGACATCTCCAGGCCGATGTCGAAGCCCTCGCGCAGGCCCAGCTCCCGCTGTCCGTCGGCGATCGAGGTCCGGGAGACGTTCAGGGCGAGGCTCACGCCGATCTTGCGGGCCAGGTCCAGGCGCTCCTCGCTGACGTCGGTGATGACGACGTTACGGGCGCCCGCGTGCCGGGCCACGGCGGCGGCCATCAGGCCGATGGGGCCCGCGCCGGTGATCAGGACGTCCTCGCCGACCAGCGGGAAGGACAGCGCGGTGTGCACGGCGTTGCCGAACGGGTCGAAGATCGCGGCGACGTCGAGGTCGACGGGGACGCGGTGCACCCAGACGTTGGACGCGGGCAGCGCGACGTACTCGGCGAAGGCGCCGTCGCGGCCGACGCCGAGGCCGATGGTGGCCCTGCACAGGTGACGGCGGCCGGCCAGGCAGTTGCGGCACTTGCCGCACACCAGGTGGCCCTCTCCGCTGACCCGGTCGCCGATCCCGATCTCCGTGACGTCACGCCCGACCTCGACGACCTGCCCGACGAACTCGTGGCCCACCACGAGCGGGGTGCGGATCGCCTGCTGGGCCCAGCCGTCCCAGGCACGGATGTGCAGGTCGGTGCCGCAGATACCGGTCCGCATGACCTTGATCAGCACATCGCCGGGACCGATCTCGGGCTCCGGGACGTCCGTGAGCCAGAGCCCCGGCTCTGCCTTCTCCTTGACCAGCGCCTTCAACGCTACGGCTCCTGTGGGTGAGGTCCCGGGACGCGGGCATGGCGAAGCAGCCCGCACCGGGGAAGAGGAGTGGAATCACTACGCAATCTGCCGTATGCGCGGGCCGGAATCCATCGAGCTTTTCTTAACCACCGCCTCAGCTTTCCTTCACGCCTCCCGTTTTCCCAGGCAGGCCACCACCCTTCGATTCACAGGGGCAGCCCGTCCTCGGCGCTTCGTTCGAGTCGTACGACGAGATCGGCGGCGAGCGTCTTGACGGTGTCCAGGACGTTCCTCCCCCACGCCCTGGGCGCCCTGTCGGCCACACACACGGTGCCGAGCACCATGCCGGAGCTGTCGATGAGCGGGGCACCCAGATACGCGTGGATGCCGTATTCGTCCACGACCGGATTCCCGGCGAACCTCGGGTAGTCGCGGACGTCCTCCAGCACCAACGCCTTGCGGCGGACCACCACATGGGGGCAGAACCCGTGCGCGCGCGGGAGGACCCGGCCCACCTCGGCGCTGCTGCCGTCCGCCCGGACGGCCGGGGCGGCGGGGGTGGCGAGGCCCGCGAAGAACTGGTGCTCCTCGCCGATGAAGTTGACCATTGCGTACGGCGCTGCGACCAGCCGGGCGAGGTGGTCGGCGAAGGCGTCGAGCGCGGGTTCGGGCCGGTCCACCAGGCCGAGTCGGCGCAGCCGGTGGACCCGGGCGGGAGCTTCCTTGTCCTCGGGGGTGAGCAGCAGACCCCTGACCGGCCGGGGCGGCTCGTAGCTCATGGCCGTACTCCGTCTGGCCTTGCTCCCTCGGACCTTGCTCTGTCTGGTCGTGCTCTGTCTGGCCATGTTCCGTCGCTGTGGACGTTCCTCATAGGGCGGCTCCGTGGGCAGTGTGGCCGGATCACATGTGGGCGCCGTGGCTGGGCGCGGGCTCCGGGGTGTGGGCGAGGAGGTGATGGACGAGGGTGAGCAGGGTCTGGACGCCGGAGCTGGAGATGCGCGCGTCACAGTGGACGACCGGGACCTCCGGGTCGAGGTCGATGGCGGCACGCACCTCGTCGGGGTCGTAACGGTGGGCGCCGTCGAACTCGTTGACGGCGATGACGAAGGCGAGGCCGCGCTCCTCGAAGAAGTCCACGGCGGCGAAGCAGTCCGCCAGGCGCCGGGTGTCGGCGAGGATCACCGCGCCGAGCGCGCCCTCGGACAGCTCGTCCCACATGAACCAGAACCGCTCCTGGCCGGGCGTGCCGAACAGGTACAGCACGTGTTGCGGATCGAGGGTGATCCGGCCGAAGTCCATGGCCACCGTCGTCTCGACCTTGTTCTCGATGCCGTCGAGACTGTCCGTCGCCGCACTGACCGTGGTGAGCAGCTCCTCCGTACTCAGCGGGGCGATCTCGCTGACCGCGCCCACGAAGGTCGTCTTGCCGACCCCGAACCCGCCCGCCACGAGAATCTTGAGCGCGGTGGGGAACGGGTCAGAGCTGTCGTCGTAGTCCATCGAGCACTGCCTCCAGCAGGGACCGGTCAGTGGGGTTGTGGTGGTACGCGGGTGGCTTGGTGGTGAGCGCCCCGCAGTCGACGAGGTCCGAGAGCAGCACCTTGGTGACCACCGCGGGCAGTTTGAGCTGCGCGGCGGCCTCGGCGACCGAGACGGGCGCCCGGCACAGGTCGAGTACCTGGACGTGCTCGGGGCCGAGGTAGCCGAGCGGGGTGACGCCGGTGGACATCACCTGGGACATCAGGTCGAGGGCGATGCTGGGCTCGGTACGGCCGTTGCTGACCGTGAACGGGCGCACCAGCCGTCCGGCGGCGTCGTCCAGCCAGGGCCCGTCGCCGGCCGCGGCGGCCCTCAAGGCCTCATCGCCGTGGGTTCGACGGCGTGCTGCCGGGGCGCGGTCATCAGGTAGGGGCGGACGCTCTTGACGAGCATCGCCATCTCGTAGCCGAGGACGGCCGCGTCGGCCTCGCGGCCGGCGAGGACGGCGAGGCAGGTGCCCGAGCCGGCCGTGGTGACGAACAGCAGCGTCGAGTCGAGTTCGACGACGACCTGCCGTACGTCCCCGCCGTCGCCGAACCGGACGCCCGCGCTGCGGCCGAGGGAGTACAGGCCGGAGGCCAGGGCCGCCATGTGGTCGGCACTGTCGGGATCGAGTCCGTGTACGGACTTCACCAGTCCGTCGCAGGACAGGAGCACCGCGCTGCTGGTGTGCGGTACCCGCTGCACGAGGCCGCTCAGCAGCCAGTCGAGGTCGGATGCGTGGGCGGTCGGCGCATCGCTCGCCATGGTGGATCGACTCCTTGGGGTACGAAGGTCTGCCGGAGCGCGGGGGACGGGGGTGGGACGGGGCAGGGTGGTCATCCGGCCGGTGCGCTCCCGTCGGGTCGGCCGGTGCCGTGGCTGTCGTGGGATGGCGGCACATGGGCATAGGGCTCCGCTATGGCGGCCGGATCCATATGTCCCGCGCCCCCAAAAGCCGTTGACTCCTCGTGGGCCGACTCCAACTGCTGCTGGGCCTCCGCGAGTCCGATCCCGCGCTGGAAGGCGGCCATCAGTCCGGGGTCGTGAGCCGCGACGGTGTCGCCGTCCTGGCGCGGGGCGGGGCCGCCGCGGAGCTGGGGCACGATGTGCTCCTGGGCGCGGCGGCGCGGCAGTCGGGGCTTCTCCACGGTGCCGTGCACCGTCTCGCCGCGCGGGCTGGGCAGGATGCCCGCGTTCGCCTCGACGGCGGCCCGGTGCTCGGGACCGATACCGGGCACGGCCTGGGCGGGGGTGCGCCGGTCGTCATGGGCACCGCGCACGGGCAACGGCGCCGGTGCCTCTTCGCGCGGTCGCGGCGCGTCGACGGAGGCGTACGACTGCTGGGGCCGGCGGTGCGGCTGCTCGTGCTCCTGCGGTCGTTGGTGCTGATGTTGCTGTTGCGGCTGCTGGTGCTCGTGGGACGGCGGTGTCGGCGACGAGGCCGACAAGGCTCCGGCCTCGGCTCCCTCCCCGGCGGCGGAGTCCGATGCCCCCGGCTCACCCGGCGCCGTACCCAACAGCGCCTGCGGGACCACGAGTACGGCCTGCACGCCGCCGTAGATGTTGGTCTGGAGCCGCACGGTGATGCCGTGCCGCCGGGCGAGTTGGGAGACGACGTACAGGCCGATGCGGCCGTCGGCGAGCAGCCGCGCGACGTTCACCTGGTCGGGGTCGGCGAGCAGGTCGTTCATCCTGCTCTGCTCGCCGACGGGCATGCCGAGCCCGCGGTCCTCGACCTCCACGGCGAGCCCGGAGGTGACGAGGTTGGCGCGCAGCAGCACTTGGGTATGCGGGGCGGAGAACACCGTGGCGTTCTCCACGAGTTCGGCGAGCAAGTGGATGAAGTCGGCGACGGCGTGCCCGCGCAGCTCGCCGTCCACGGGCGGCACCAGCTTCACCCGGGAGTACTGCTCGACCTCGGCGATGGCGGAGCGCAGCACCTCGGTCATGCTGACCGGGTTGCTCCACTGCCGCCGCGAGACGGCACCGCCGAGCACGGCGAGGTTCTCGGCGTGGCGCCGGATGCGGGTGGCGAGGTGGTCCACGTGGAAGAGGCCCTTGAGCAGGTCAGGGTCCTCGATCTCGTTCTCCAGCTCGTCGAGGATCGAGATCTCGCGGTGCACGAGGGACTGAAGCCGGCGTGCGAGGTTGACGAAGACCTCGAGTTTCTGCTCGCTGCCGGTCTGGCTGGAGAGCTGGGCGGCCTGCACGACGGCGGTGACGGCTCCGTCGTGCGCGCGTGCCAGGTCGGCGGCGAGGAGCTCGAAGTCGTCGGCGTCCTCGGGCGGACGGCGGCGCGTCTTCCGTTGCGGCGGGGTCTCCCCCTTGCGCAGCGCGTCGACCAGTTCGTGCAGGTCGGCCTCTCCGCGGGCGGTGCCACGGCGCAGCGCGTCGATCCGGTCGCTCACCGAGCGGGCGGCGCGGTCGGCGGCCACGGCGGCGATGAGGATGCCCGCGACGGTCACCGTCACCGCTCCGGCGAGCACGGCCCACAGGGAGGGGCCGGTGCGTGCGCCGGTGGAGCGGACGCTGAACAGGACGGCCGCGCCTGCGCTGAGCGCGACGGCGACCGGCGGGAGCACGGCGAGCCGCATGAGCTGCGGCCGTATGTGCGTCTCGGGCAGTGCGGGAGCGGTTCGGGCGACCGGGCGCCCATGTCGGCCGCCCTCTCGGCGGTCGGCTCGGGTGGCCGGTGCACGGAGCTGAGACATCTACGTCCTCGTACTGGTCCGTCGGGCCGGTTTTGTTCGCGCGGCGTACGAAGCGGTCACGCGCGGCGGACACTCACAGTAGTTGCCTGAGCATCATGCGCGGTGGGCAGTTGACAAACTCCCCCAGGGAGCATCCCGCTCTGGTATTAAGCCTCGTACTGCAGACCGATAACAGCGCCGCATTGCCTGTACAAAGGGAAAGCAATTCGGTCCAACTCGATCAGAATCAGCCAGAAACAGGCGGAGGGCCGAGGCGCACCACGGCGTGCGCGCCGGCCCTCGGCAGAAGCGGCGAAGGAACGGAACGAGCACCGAACGAGCACCGATCCGTTCTCGAACACCCCTCCAGAATTTCCAGCCATGAAATTCCGCCGGGATCACCCTTTCCCACAGCGCCCCGCCGCAGCACCTCAACACCGCACCCCGGCCCCCTGGTCTCCGTGACCTTCCGTTACGGAGGGCCGGCTCCCGTGCGTCTGCGAGAATCGGTGCTGTTCCCGAAGCGCCGTGCATGCGGTGCTCGTCGCCCAACAGGAGCACGCACGGTGTCGCCACAGCACGGAGTCCCCTCCCCCACCGGCCAGGACCGCAAGGACCTTCAGGCCGACTGCGCCGACTGCTTCGGCCTGTGCTGCGTGGCCCTGCCCTTCGCCCGCTCGGCCGACTTCGCCGCCAACAAGCCCGCCGGGCAGCCGTGTTCGAACCTCCAGTCGGACTTCCGCTGCGGCATCCACGCACAGCTGCGCGACAAGGGCTACCCCGGCTGCACCGTCTTCGACTGCTTCGGCGCCGGGCAGAAGGTGTCCCAGGTCACCTTCGGCGGCACCGACTGGCGTCAGGCGCCGAGGACGGCGCGCTCCATGTTCGAGGTCTTCCCCGTCATGCGGCAGCTGCACGAGCTGCTCTGGTACGTCACCGAGGCCCTGGAGCTCGGACCGGCCCGCCCCGTCCACAAGGAGCTGCGGCGGGCTCTGGCCCGCATCGACAGCCTGACCCGCGGCAGCGCCGAGTCGATCACCGGGCTGGACGTGAACGCGCTGCGCGGCGAGGTCAACACGCTGCTGCTGAAGGCCAGCGAGCTCGTCCGGGCCCAGGTCCCGGGCCGCAAGAAGAACCACCGCGGAGCCGATCTGATCGGCGCGAAGCTGTCCGGTGCCGACCTCAGGGGCGCGAGCCTGCGCGGTGCCCTGCTCGTCGCAGCCGACCTCAGCGGGGCCGATCTGCGCGACGCCGACCTGATCGGGGCCGATCTGCGCGACGCCGACCTGGGCGGCGCCCGCCTGACCGGCGCCCTCTTCCTCACCCAGGCGCAGCTGAACGCCGCCAAGGGCGACGCGGCGACCGAGCTGCCTGCCGCGCTCGGCCGCCCCGCGCACTGGCGGGCGTGACTGAATCACCTACGCTCCCTGTCTATTGACTGACCGTCACGTATTCGCACGGTGATACGATCACCGCGCACGTGGGCGGACGGATGAGCTAAAGACACCTCCGACTTCGGGGGCGGTTCCAGTGGCCTTCCGAATGCGGGTGGTCCGCCGGTCCGCCCGTGTTGACGGGAATTCAGCAACTGGCCGTCGGTCGCCTGAAGAGAGTCTTATGACGGATTACGTACAGAACCCTGTGCTCTGGGCTCTGTTGGTCCTCGTTTCTGCCGCCATCGTTGTCATCGTTCGCCAGCGCAGGGCGGCTCGGACCTTGCGGCAGGAGATCGACGGGCTCAGGACCCACTACTCCAACCTGGAGAACCACTACACACAGTCCGTGGAGGCGGCCCAGGAGCAGGCCGAGGAGGGGACGAAGACCGTCCTCAAGTCCGCCATGCGGACGCTTCAGGGCCTCGCCGCCGAGCAGCAGCTGATCATCTCCCGGCTGCAGAACAAGTACGGCGAGTCCGCCATGCTCCAGGACCTGCTCGAAATCGACCACACCAACTCGCAGTTCGGCCGGCGCGCGCAGTCGATCGCCGTCCTCTGCGACGGCTGGCTGGGCCGGCAGCGCGACGTCGCCTCGGTGTACGACGTGGTCCGCAGCGCCCAGGGCAGGATCCGTCACTTCCGGCGTGTGGAGATCCTCTCCCGGGTCGACTTCGGCATCACCAGCCGCGCCGTCGAACCGGTGGCGCTGACGCTCGCCGAGCTCCTCGACAACGCCACCAGCTACTCGAGCCCGGACACCGTCGTCGAGATCAACGCCCGGACCGTACCCAAGGGCATCTGCATCGTCGTCGACGACGCCGGTGTCGGCATGAACGACGAGGAGCGGGCCCGGGCCCAGAAGCTGCTGTCCAGCAACCGGGTCTCGGGCGTCTCCGGGCTCGGCAACCCGCCGCAGTTCGGTTTCGCGGTGATCGGCGTGCTGTGCGAGCGCTTCGGCTTCGAGGTGTCGGTGGACTCCTCCTCCCCGTACGGGGGCGTGCGCGCCGTCGTGCTGCTGCCGCACGACCTGCTCACCAGCGTGCCGGAGCAGAAGACGCCGGCGCCGGCCGTGGCCGACACCGCCGTACCGCATCAGACCGCCGTACCGCATCACAGCGGGCCCGAAACCGTGTCGGAGACCTCCCCGACCGCCGACGGCCTGCCGAAGCGGCGCCGCAAGCGGCCGATGACCATCGTGCCGAGCAGTACGCCCTCCGCGCAGGCTCCGGGCCGCTCCGGCGCGGAGACGGCGGCGATCATGGGCGCCTTCCAGCGGGGCACGCGGTCCGGCCGGACCGCGGATCCGGACGCCGTGGACCAGACGAGCAGCACACCTGGCGCAAGCAGCGAAGGACATGAGGTTTCGTGAACGACGATCTGTCATGGATGCTCGACAGCGCCCTGGAGATTCCCGGGGCCCTGCACGCTGTCCTGATATCCGCCGACGGTCTGTTGATGGCCCGGTCGAAGGACTACGACAAGGACAATGCGGACCGGGTCGCCGCCGCGATGAGCGGGGTGCAGTCGCTCAGCCGCTCGCTCGGGTTCTTCTGTGAGGATCCGCGCGCACGGTGGCGGCAGACCCTGGTCGAGTTCGACGGCGGCTGGGTCTTCCTGATCTCCGCGGGCGAGGGCGCCTACCTCGGTGTCTCCGCCGCCCCGGACGTCGACATGGCGGACATCAGCTTCCGGATGCAGCAGCTCGTCGGCCAGCTCGGCAAGGTGCTGATGACGCCGCCGCGCGAGAACCTCGGCGCGCGCTCATGACCGGCCGCGACGAGTGGGCGTCCGAGGCCGCGGAATTAGTGCGGCCGTACGTCATCACCAAAGGGCGCGACCTGCCCGACGAGGCGCAGCTCTCCCTGATCACGCTGGTGACGGCGGCGCCGGGGGAACGGCAGCTGCCGACCCGGCTGTCACCCGAGGAGCAGCGGTTGCTGGACATCTGCGCCGCCGGCTACCTCACGGTGGCCGAGATCGCGGGGCACACGCGGCTGCCGCTGGGCGTGGTGAAGATCGTCCTCGCCGCCCTCGCCGAAGGCGGCTACCTCATCACCCGCCCGCCGGTGGAGCGCGCCGCCCTCACCGACAGGGAGATCCTGGAGGAGGTACTCAATGGTCTCCGCGCCAAGTTTGGCTGAACAGCTCTACGTTCGCGGCGGGGCGACGCAGATCCCGGTGAAGATCCTCGTCGTCGGGCACTTCGCGGTGGGCAAGACCACGTTCATCGGCTCGATCTCCGAGATCGAGCCGTTGTCGACCGAGGAGAGGATGACGCGCGCCGCGGAGCACGTCGACGATCTCAAGGGGGTCCGGAGCAAGACCACCACCACGGTGGCCATGGACTTCGGACGCCTGACCATCAGCGACCGCATCGTGCTGTACCTGTTCGGAACCCCCGGCCAGAACAGGTTCGTGCAGATGTGGGAGGACCTCGCCCGCGGCGCCCTCGGGGCACTGATCCTCATCGACCCCGAGCGCCTCGCGGACTCCTTCGCGGTCATCGACCTGATCGAGCAGTACGGACTCGACTACGCCATCGCCGTCAACCGTTTCGACGGCACGCCCCTGCGCGGCGAAGCGGCTCTGCGTGAGGCACTGGATCTGCTCGACGACACCCCCGTCGTCACCTGCGACGCACGCGACGAGAAGTCGTCCGCCGCAGCACTGACCACCCTCGTCCGCCATTTGCTGGACCGTGCCCAACAGGAGCAGTAAGCCCCCATGGACGCTCAGACCCCCGCTCCGGTGCCCCCGCCCGGATGCCCTGCCCACGCCTTCGGCGGCCGGATTCCGCTGTACGGAGCGGAGTTCGCGGCTGACCCCCAGGCGTACTACGCCTATCTGCGCCACTACGGGCCGACCGCTCCCGTGGAACTCGCTCCGGGTGTGGACGCCACCCTCGTCACCGACTACCCGACCGCGTTGCAGCTGCTCCAGGACAACGGCTCCTTCCGTAAGGACGCGCGTCGCTGGCGGGCCTTCGCCGAAGGCCGGATTCCGCCGGACAGCCCGGTCGCACCCCTCCTTGCGTACCGTCCGAACTGCATGTTCAGTGACGGCGCCGAGCATCTGAGGCTGCGCCAGGCGATCACCGACAGCATGGCCCGCGTCGACTCGCACCAGCTGAGCCGGACCACCGAGCAGATCTCCAACTACCTCATCGCCCAGTTCGGCCCGCGCGGCTCGGCCGATCTGCTCGGCGACTACGCCAAGCAGCTGCCGCTGTTCGTGTTCAACCAGCTCTTCGGCTGCCCGGCGGACATCGGCGACCGCGTCCTGTTCGGCATCTCCGGGATGTTCGACGGCATCAACGCGGAGAAGGCCACCGAGGTGCTCTTCGGAGCCGTGGGGGAACTGGTCGCCCTCAAGCGGTCCCGGCCCGGCGACGACGTCACCTCGTGGCTGATGCAGCACCAGGCACGCCTGACGGACGAGGAGATGGTGCACCAGCTCGCGCTGCTCCTCGGCGCGGGCGCGGAGCCGCTGCGCAACCTCATCGGCAACACCCTGCACCGGCTGCTCACCGACGATCGCTACGCCGACGGGGGCGGCCTGATCGGGGAAGCCCTCGACGACACACTGTGGGACAACCCGCCCATGGCGAACTACGCGCCGCACTACCCGGCCGCCGACATGGAGTTCGCGGGGCAGAAAGTGCAGGCGGGCGAGCTCATGCTGGTCAGCTTCGCCGCGGCCAACACCGGCCCGGCGCTGGCGGCCTCGCGTCAGGCCGGCAGCAACCGGTCCCACCTGGCGTGGAGCGCGGGCCCGCACGGCTGCCCGTCCAAGGAGCCGGCGCGGCAGATCACCGTCACCGCCATCGAGAACCTGCTGAACCAGCTGCCGGACGTGGAACTCGCCGTCCCGGAGGACAGCCTGATCTGGCGCCCTGGCCCCTTCAACCGGGCCCTGGCCACTCTGCCCGCGCGTTTCACCCCCGTCCACTCGGCCCGGCGCACCGGTGTGCAGGCCGCTGCGGAGGCGCCGGTGCGTCAGGAACATCCGGACGCGGCCGCCAAGGCCGAAGGCAAGGGACTCTGGAGCCAGTTCCTGAACTGGCTGACGAAATAGCCGGCTGCGCGGGCTCACTCCTGATCAGCCCCCAGGAACGGTTGACGACCGGCACGGGTACGCATAAAGCCCACACCAGCGTGAAGTGATCCACACATCATCCGCCACTTCCTCACCACTGCATGACGGTTGTACCGCGGGGGTACTGATCCCCGCGGTATCCGTGTTGCTTACGAGGAAAAGGAGTTGTTGTGGACCACATATCCACCGGGCAGGTATCTTCCTGCGCCCCCCTGATCGCGGCGGGGGGCCGGTGACCGGCTCGCTCTTCGACGCCCCGCGGCATCCGGGAGCCGGTACGCTCGGCGGATTCACGGCGGACCAGCTGCTGCGCCTGTGCGAGGTCGTGGGGCTGGGTCCGGTCGACGCGGAGATGTACGCGCACACCCTGGTCACGACGCTGGGTCCCGCCGCCGAACGGCCGCTCGACCTGCCGCCTCCCACCCCTAGCTTCCTCTCCGACGACCATACGCCGGTGGAGTTCTCCCTCTCCTTCACCGCCGGCAAGCCCCCGGCGCTGCGCGTGCTGGTGGAACCGGGCTGTGGCGCGGGCAGCCTGGCGGAGAACGGACGAGTCGGCCTGGACGTCGTCCGCGCGATGGGCCGGCGCTGGCACTTCTCCACCGACCGGCTGGACGAACTGGCGGATCTCTTCTTCCCGTCCGCGCCCCATGGCCCCTTCGCGCTGTGGTGCGCGCTGGAGTTGCGGCCCGGCGGCGTACCCAAGGTCAAGGTGTATCTGAATCCGGCCGCGTCAGGGGCGGAACGTTCCGCCGAGACGGTACGGCAGGCGCTGCGCCGGCTCGGCCACCGGCAGGCGTACGCGGCGCTGCCGGAGGCCGACGGCTGTCCGTTCTTCGCCCTGGACCTGGGCGACTGGGCGGTGCCACGGGTGAAGGTGTACCTCCGGCACCTCGGCCTGTCCGCCGCCGAGGCGGGCGGCCTGTCCCGGATGGGCCCGGGCCCGGGACAGAGCGAGATCCATGAGTTCTTCCGCATCGCCTCCGGGTACATGGACGCCGACGACGAGCGGGGCCTGCCGCTCGACCGACGGCCGGGCCTGACCTGCCATGCCCTGACCGAGACCGGCCTGCCCAGCGGCTTCACCCTCCACATCCCGGTGCGCGACTACGCCCGCCACGACGGGGAGGCCCTCGAACGCGCCGGGACCCTGCTCCGTCACTACGGCATGGACGACACCCCGCTCCTCGGGGCCCTGTCCGCCCTCACCCCGCGGCGGCTCTCGGACGGCGTGGGCCTCATCGCCTACCTGGCGCTGGCCCATCAGCAAGGCTGTCCGCCGCGGGTGACCGCCTACCTCTCCTCGGAGGCGTACGCCGTCAGGGCGCCGGCCGCCGTGCCGGCCCTTGGGCTCGCAGCAGCGCACTAGCCGCTTTCCGGCCGCGGCCTGTGAACAGAAGGCTCCCGGTGGACGTCCACCGGGAGCCTCCCGCAGGCCGACAGGGCCTAGGCGTCCTGCAGCTCCCGCAGCTCCCGCAGATAGGGGCCGACGTCGACCTGGATGGACGGGCCGCCCTCCGCCGTGCCGTACCGTCCGGCGATGCCGTTCAGGTACGCGGCGATCTCCTCGCGCATGACGTCCGTGGACGGCAGGACGGCCTCGCCGGCGACGATCCGGGCGACCCAGCGCGACTGGGCCTCCACGAGGCGGGTGATCGAGCCCATCGGGCGGACCAGGCCGATGAAGTGCAGGCCGGGATGATCGGGGGCGACGACCCGCCGGTACAGCTCGACCGCTCCTTGCGGCCCGGCCGGACACCCGGCGGGCAGGAACGGGAAGGCCATGCGGTAGCCGGTGCAGTAGACGATCGCGTCGGCCTCCTCCGACGTTCCGTCGGTGAAGACGACCCGTCGTCCGTCGAGGAAGTCGATCGCCGGCCTGGGGTTCACCGCGCCGTGGCGTATTCGGCTGAGGAGCTCGTCCGAGATGGTGACCGGAGAGGAGAAGAGCGGATGGTCGGGCTCGGGCAGGCCGTAGTCGGCGAGTCTGCCCCGGGCGACGAGCAGGGCCTGCTCGCAAAAGCGGATCTGCTCGGCGAACGACATGCTGGTGAACCAGGGCGCTTCGGCCATCTCGTCGACCGACATGCCGTAGAGCTGCTTGGGAACGATGTGCAGTCCCCGGCGCACCGAGAGCACGGTCCGCGCGGCGTGCCGGGAGAGGTCCGCGGCGATGTCCACCGCGGACGCGCCGAGGCCCACGACGACGACCCGCTGCCCGCTGAAGTCGCTGCCGTCGCGGTAGTCGACCGCGTGCAGAATCGTTCCGGTGAACGCGTCGGATCCCGGCGCCGGTTTCGGCAGCATCGGCTCTGCGTTGTGGCCGGAGGCGACGACCACATGCGCGAAACGCCGGGACGTCATCGCCCCGCCCGCGTCCCGGCTGACGACCGTCCATGACAGGTCGGGCTCCTGACGCACCGAGACCACTTCGGTGCCGAGCTCGATGCGGTCCAGCACCCCGGCCCACTCCGCGAAGGACCGCAGATAGGCGGCGACGTCGCTGTGCCGGGGGTAAAGGGGAAAGGCGTCGGGCATCGGGAATCCGCTGTAACCCGTGAGGTGCTTCGCGGTGTTCAGATGCAGCGACAGATAGCCGGGCCCGGTCTCTCCGGCCTGCGGCTGACGCCAGATTCCTCCGACGTCCACCGCCCGCTCCAGACAGACGAACTCGATCCCGCTTTCCGCGAGAGCGTGTGCAGCCGCCAGTCCCGACAGGCCCGCACCGATCACGCACACACTCAATGTTGCCCCCACACCACAGAAACCCTCCGTTCTGAACAGTCCTTGACTTCCCAGCCGACCCACGCCTCACACCAGCAACACGGACTCAGGGCACACATCACATCCGGATCCGCCGCAAGACCGGCAGGACAGCCGACCGCCAGGCCTCGATCGACGTCACCGCAACGCCGGGCGGTACACCGCCCGGCGGGGGAAGCGTCTGTGACGAGCGTTCAAGCAAGGGCACTCGTCGGGCTGCAGTTGCGCCCTGATCACCGACACCGCACGCTGCCCGTATGGACCAGACTTCGGATGCCGGCGTACTGCCCGTTCTGGTGACGGGCGCGGCGGGCAGCGTCGGCGCCGTCGGGCGGTCCGTGGTCGAAGGCCTCCGGCACCGGGGCCTGCCCGTCCGGGCCATGGTGCGGCGCGATGACGAGCGGGCGCAGGCGCTGCGCGCGACGGGTGCCGAGGTCGTCGTCGCAGACCTGACGCGTGCGGGCGACGTCGCCGACGCCCTGGCCGGCTGCGGACGCATGTACTTCGGGATGGGCGTGTCGGCGCAGTATCTGGAGGCTGCCGCGACGGCGGCGGCCGTCGCGCGCGCATACGGGCACCTGGAAGCGTTCGTGAACATGTCGCAGCTGACGGTCTCCGAGATGGACCTCACCAGCACCTCCGAGTCGCATCAGCACCGACAGCAGTGGCTGGTCGAGCAGGTCCTCGACTGGTCAGGCCTGCCCGTCGTCCAGATCAGACCCACCGTGTTCATGGAGAACCCGCTCTTCCGCGTCGGCTTCTCCTCGATCGCGAGCGACGGCACCGTCCGACTGCCCTTCGGCCAGGCGAAGACCTCCCCGGTGGCGGCCGGCGACGTCGCCGCGGTCGTGGAGGAGATCCTGGCCGACCCGGCCCCGCACATCGGCCGGATCTACGAGCTGACCGGCCCCCGCTCGCAGGACATCGCCGCCATGGCCGCGGAGGTCTCCACAGCTCTGGGCCGGCCGGTCGGCTACACCGACGTCCCACTGCAGGAATGGATCGACGACGATCTCAGGCCGCTGGGGCTGCCGGAGCACGTCTTCCAGCACATCTCCACCATGGCTCGCCTTCATGCGGAGAATCGCTATGACCGCAAGGCGGACGGGGTCGAGCAGGTCACCGGGCGGCCTCCTTCGGGGGTGGCGGATTACGTCCGCAAGAACCCCGGCCTGTTCACCCGCTGAAGCCCGTGCCTTTCCGAGCGTTGCCCGACGTGTCCGAGACCCTCGCCCCCGCACGCGCCGGCTACTTCCTGGGCTACGCGTGCTGGAACTGCTTCACCACGCCCTTCCTGTTCACCCTTCCGGACGTGCGGGTCTGCGAGATCGAACCGTGGCGCGACGCTCCCCCGCCCCAACGACGCAGCCCGCGAGCACTACGAAGCCCTCGTCCCCGAGGTCGGCCTCGACCGGTTCCTCGGACTCCCCTCGCCGAAGATGTTCATGTACGGGGAGCAGAACAACACCCTGTCCCATCTCCCCGGGATGGCGGTGTGGTCGTCGAACGCGCGCGCAGACGGCAGCGCACCGAGGATGGCAGTGTGCCGACAAGGATTCTGCTCGAAGGACGCCCGGGCGTGGGCAAGACGACCGCCATGCGGCGGCTCGCGGCGCTGCTGCGCACTCGCGAGGCGGTCGGCTTCACCACGGAGGAGATCCGGGAGGCCGGCGCCCGGGTCGGTTTCGCCCTGGAGACACTGACGGGCCGGCGGGCGGTCCTCGCCCACACGGACTTCCCGGGCCCGACTCGTGTCGGGCGGTACGGGGTCGACCTGAGCGTCATGGAACGGCTGGCCGTCCCCTCGATCCAGCCGACGGCGGCACCCGGGCGGCTCGTTCTCATCGACGAGCTCGGCCGGATGGAGCTGGCCTGCACCCCGTTCCAGGACGCGGTCCAGGCGTTG
Source organism: Streptomyces sp. NPDC002676 (assembly GCF_053592455.1). NCBI lineage: Bacteria > Bacillati > Actinomycetota > Actinomycetes > Kitasatosporales > Streptomycetaceae > Streptomyces > Streptomyces sp. NPDC002676. Next base: position 29,276 of record NZ_JBSFVT010000016.1, read on the forward strand.
TTCGACTCGGACGCGGACATCGTCGCCACGGTTCACGCGCACCGCGACCCCTTCACCGACGGCCTCGGACAGCGGCCCGACGTCGAGGTCGTCCACCTCACCCCGGCCAACCGGGACAACCTGCCCGAAGCACTCGCGGCCCGGCTGGAACACAGGCCCTCATGAACCGTCCTGGGCCTGAAAACCGGCCGGCTCCCAGCATGTCCCAGCAGCGACACCTCTCAGCAGACCAGTCCCTGTAGCCCGCCCTCCGGCCTCACCGGACACGCCGCAGCCATGACCTCTATGATCGGGCCGATTTCATGCTCGCCCGATGTCACACGTCACCTGCGAAGTCGAGATCGTCCTCGCGGGCCTCGGCACGGGCCTGTACGGGCTGGAGCCGGAGCCACGGGCGTGGGATCGACGGGGTCGCGGCGCGCCACCAGGGGTCCGTGGGCAGCTGCCCGGCCGGCTCGAAGGGCTCGCCGGGCCGGGGCAGCGCCACCGCCTGGCCGGCCGCCTCCGCGGCGTCCCTGGTCCACTCCCCCGGCTCGGCCCAGGCGTGCGGGGCGAGGTTGAAGGTGCCCCAGTGGATCGGCAGCAGCGCGCCGTGCGGGGCTCCGCCCTGGAGGTCGAGGTGGGCGCGCAGGCCCTCCTCCGGGGTCATGTGGATGTCGGGCCAGAAGTCGCTGTACGCCCCGATCTGGATCATCGTGGCGTCGAACGGACCGTGCGCGGCGCCGATGTCCCGGAAGCCCTCGAAGTACCCGGTGTCGCCGCTGTGGTAGATCCGGTGCTCGTCACCGGCCACGGCCCAGGACGCCCAGAGGGTGTGCTGGGTGTTGCGCAGGCCACGTCCGCAGAAGTGGCGGGCCGGGGCCGCGGTGAGGGTGAGGCCGCCGACCCGGGTCGACTCGTGCCAGTCCAGTTCGCGCAGCCGGTCCGCCGACACGCCCCAGTACTCCAGGTGCGCACCGACCCCGAGCGGCACGGCGAACACGGTGTCGGTACCGGCCAGCTCCTTGATCGTGGGCATGTCCAGGTGGTCGTAGTGGTCGTGCGAGATGACGACGACGTCGACGGGGCCGAGCGCGGCCAGCGGCAGCGGCACCGGGTGCAGCCGCTTGGGCCCGGCGAACGGGAACGGGGAGCAGCGCTCGCCCCATACGGGGTCGAACAGGATGCGGTGGCCGTCGATCTCCGCGAGCACGCTGGAGTGGCCCATCCAGGTCACCCGCAGCCCCGTGGCGGGCGGCTTGGCGAGGTCGGCGAGGGTCGTGGGGTGCACCGGGACGGTCCCCTTGGGGGCGCGCAGGGGCCGCGTGTCCTTGTCGAAGAAGACCTTCGCGAACTCCAGCGTGGAGCCGGAGGGCCGGGTGCGGGCGAGGCCGCCCGGGTTCTGGAAGACGCCGTCCTTGAAGTGGGGGGAGCGGCGGATGCGCGCCAGGCGTTCCCCGCCGGGGTCCGCGCCGAAGGCCGCGGGCCGCAGCACGCTGAGCCCGAGGCTCTGGGAACGCAAACCGGTCACGGTACCTCCAGGTGGAGTCGCTGAGGCCCTCCATTATGGTCGGCCCCTCCGACAGACCGGGGGCCCCGGGGGTCGGGACGGTTCCGCGGGGCCCTGCTGGATATCCGTTCAGCACATCGAGAATCCGGTCCTCTCGGCTCAGCACGCCGCTGCTGCGGGCCGCCATCGGGCAGATCGAGGCACGGGGGGGGCAGCGCTCAGGATCGCCGACGTGGCCGCGGCGCTCGGTGTGAGCAACGCGCTGGTGCTGTATCACTTCTCGACGAAGGAGAAGCTCGTCGCTGCCGCGTTCACCCACGCCGCCGAGGGCGATCTCGCACACCTGCGGGGGCTGCTGGGCCGACGGACGTCCGCGCTGCGGGAGGTCACCCGGGAGGTGGACACGCAGTGGAAGGCGGCGGTCGCCGACGTCATCGCCGAGGGCGTCACGGCCGGCGAGTTCACATGCGCCGACCCGGCGTGCGCTGCCCTCCGACTGAACGCACTGCTGGACGGGCTGGCCGTGCAGCTGACGTCGCACCCGGGCGCGGTACCGCGCTCCCGGGCCCAGCAGTGGGTGGACGAGGCACTGGCCCGGGAACTGGGCCTGACGCGGGAGGAGTTGACCGGTCAGGGTCGGTGAGTGGGCTCTCGGGCGATCGCGCTTCGCACAGGGAGGTTCGGGGCGCGGCGCGCGGGAGCACACCGCACTCGAAGGTTCTCGGCCCGCACACGTGGACGCGCGCTGTGCCGAAGCACCCGCCGCCGACTCACATGGTTGCACCCCGCACGGGGACATTCGCTTCCCACACATGGCCGCCCCCGCGCCAAAAGACCCCCGGGGCCGCATCCACCGGCCCACCAGACCGAGAGGCCCAAACCCCACCCAGCCTCGCCACGGCCCGCACCGGCACACTCGCCCCGCACCCATGGCCGCCCCGCGCCGGGAGACTTCACGGCCCCGCGCGCACAGCCGCGCCCTGCGCCGCAGGCCTCGCGGCCACCCGGGCACGGCCCGCGCCCACACTGAAAAGCCCGCCCCCACACAGACGCACCCGTGCCCCGCACCGAAAAGCTCTCGGTACGGGGCACGGGCCCACGCCGTCGGCTCAGGCCACCGAAGCGATCCGGGTCTTGATGTCGTCCGGCGACAGCGTGCCCTTCGCCGTGACGTGGTCGCCGGAGGATTCACCGCGCAGTCGGCGGCCGATCCACGGGACGAGGTACTCGCGGGCCCAGTGGACGTCGTCGCGGCGGATGTCGAGCGTGCCGCGGGGCGGGAGCGGCGGCCAGGGCTGCTCCGGGTCGGCCGGGACGTCGAGGCCGAGGGACTGGCCGGCGCGCAGCGCCACCCGCGTGTGCCCCTCCGGAGAGAGGTGGAGGCGGTCGTCGTCCCAGGCCCGGCGGTCCTGGACGGACTTGAGGGACCACAGGTCGATCACGGGGCAGTCGTACCGGTCGGCGATGGCACGGACGTGTCCGTTGTAGGTGGCGATCTTGCCCCGCAGGTGCTTGAGCACGGGGACGCCACGCGTGTCGAAGCCGGTCGTCACCAGCACCGTGCCCGCGGCCTCCGCGAGCCGGGCCACGGCCCGCTCGAACCGCTCGGCCACCTCGTCCGGGTCGGTGCCGGGCCGGATGATGTCATTGCCGCCCGCGCAGAAGGAGACGAGGTCCGGGGCCAGTTCCACGGCCTTCGGGAGCTGGTCGGCCACGATCTGGTCGAGCAGTTTTCCGCGCACAGCAAGGTTCGTGTACACGAAGTCGCCCTCGGGCTGCCGGTCGGCGAGCAGGACCGCGAACCGGTCGGCCCAGCCGACGAACGCCCCGTCCGGGCCGGGGTCGCCGACGCCCTCGGTGAAGCTGTCCCCCACCGCCACGTACGACCCGATCACTGATCTTTTGTCATTCTTCGAATCGTCTGCCACGTCGGACCATGATTCACCTTCGGATGTGACCTACGCGACCGTAGGCAGGGGTTGACGAACGGTGAGATGAGCCACGCTCACACCGTTGTCCGATCCGGAATACGACGCCTGTCCACGGTGTTGAAAGGCGGACGGCTCGGACGGGGACATGACCCGCCACGGACGGTCACAGATGACGCTCCTCACGCGCACAGGTCTCATATGCGGCGTAGACGGATAACGGTCGCATCCAGGTCGCCCCGCAGCCCGGTGCGCAGCCCGTGATGCAGGAGTACCACGCCTCGGTACACTTCGCCCGTTTCACGGCATTCATACGACGCCGTCGGATCCAACCCGTGCAGCCGCACCGCCGGTACGGGTTCGCCGTAGCTCTGCGCCTGGAGGCAGGCGAGGACCACGGCCTCGTCGCCGAGGACGTACTGGACGGCGCTGAGGCCGCCCGTCGGAGGCCTCAGCCGGTAGAGGTCGCCGCGCTGGACCAGCGGGCGGATCTCCTTGTAGAGGGCCACCCACTCCCCGGCCTCGGCCAGCTCCTCCTCGGTCCACTCGGTGAGGTCGCCGCCGACGCCGAGGACGCCGGCCATCGAGCTGACAAAGCGGAACCGCAGCGGACTGACGCGCCCGTTGAGCTGGGTGTTCGGGCTGTCGGTGACCCAGGCGGCCATCACGCGCGCGGGGTGGATCTGGCTGAAGCCGTGCTGGATGGCGAGGCGGTCGACGGGGTCGGTGTTGTCGGAGGTCCACACCTGGTCGGTACGGCTGATCACCGCGAGGTCGATCCGGCCGCCGCCGCCCGAGCAGGACTCGAAGGCGACCCCGGGGTGGGCCGCGCGCAGCCGGTCCAGCAAGGCGTACAGGGCGCGGACATGGTCGACCCACAGGCGCTGCGGGTACGGCTCCCCGGGCCGGCCCGCGTCGGTGAAGCAGCGGTTGAAGTCCCACTTCACATAGTCGATGGGGGCGCTGGACAGGAGGGCGTCCAGCTGCCCCCAGAGATAGTCCTGAACGTCCTCGCGGGCCAGGTTGAGCACGAGCTGGTTGCGGAATTCCGTCCGCTTTCGCCCCGGTTGGTACTGCACCCAGTCGGGGTGGGCGCGGTACAGCTCGCTGTCCGGGTTGACCATCTCGGGCTCGACCCAGATGCCGAACTGCATACCGTGGCCGTGCACCTGGTCGGCGAGGGGCTTGAGGCCGTGCGGGAAACGGTCGGGGTTGGGCGTCCAGTCGCCGAGTCCGGCGCGGTCACTGGTGCGGGCGCCGAACCAGCCGTCGTCGACGACGAACAGCTCGACGCCGATCGCGGCGGCCCGCCGGGCAAGGGCGGCCTGCTGCTCCTCGGAGATGTCGAAGTTCGTCGCCTCCCAGGAGTTGAAGAGCACCGGCCGGTCCCGGTCCGCGTCCGGGATGACGTACGCGCGCTGGTACGCGTGCCAGGCGCGGCTCGCACCGCCGAAGCCGCCGTCGGACCAGAGGCCCGCGAAGACCGGGCTCGTGTACGACTCCCCGGCCTCCAGCATCAGCAGGCCCGAGTCGTCGTAGCCGGCGCCGCCGGTGATCTGTACGCGCGCGTCGGGGAGTTGGGCGACCGCGATGCGCCAGGTGCCGGACCAGGCGAGCGCGCAGCCGTAGACCTCGCCGTGTTCCTCACCGGCGTCGGTGTCGAGCGCGACCCAGGGCAGGTGCTGATGGCCGGTGTGACCGCGCCGGCTGCCGAGGACCTTCTCGCCGTAGGTGAGGGGGGCGGTGGTGAGCCGGGACTCGGCGGCCCAGCGGCCGTGCAGCTGGGACAGCCGCCATCCCTCGCGGTCCGGCAGGGTCCAGGTGGCCGCGTCGGCGCGCAGCAGCTCCACGCGCGCGTGCCCGCCGTTCGCCACGGTCACCCGGCGCTCCACGACGTCCCCGCGCATCCGGTAGTGCAGGGTGACGGCCAGGCCGTCGTCCTCGAAGCGGAGCCGCAGCTCGGCGGCTTCTCCGTCGCCTTCGGTGTCGTACGACACATAGCGCCACTCGGTGCCGCGCCGCTCCTCGGTGCGCACGGACAGGGCGGGGCGGACGAAGCGGGGGCCGCCCTCGACGGGGTACTCCTCGCGGCCGTCGAGCGGGGACTCGAAGGGCCGGTAGCCGGGCAGCGGGTCGGCCGCCAGGGCCTCGGCGTCCGCGAGGGCGATCCGGGGTCCCCAGTGGAGGTGCAGGAGTTCGTCCCGCGGCGTGAGATGCAGGGCATAGCTGCTGGTCGGCCCCGACAAGAGCCAGGTGCGTCCGTCTTCGGCGATGTCCACTATCGATACCTCATAGGTCTCAACAGTTCCGCTCAAGTGTCAACATCATCGGGGGCCCGCGGCCCCGCTGGCAATGCCTGTGGACAACTGAATGCCCGAGGAAACCGATGTCGTATGGTCGTCAGAGCGCCCGTCGGCAAGCAGCGCCGGCGGGGCCGACCGGGAGGAGCCCCCGTGACCCAGCAGGTCCCGTCGACCGAGCCCGAACTGGCCGGAATTCGCAACTTCCGTGACGTGGGTGGGCTGCCGACCGTGGACGGTCGCCGGGTGCGGCAGGGAGTGCTGTTCCGCAGCGGGCACCTCGCCCACGCGACCGACGAGGACGCGGCCTTCCTCTCCTCCCTGGGCCTGCACACGATCTTCGACTTCCGCAACGCGGCCGACCAGAAGCTGGAGGGCCCGGACGTCGAGCTGCCCGGCGTGCGGAACGTGAACCTGCCGCTGAGCGACCCGGCGGACGGCGCCGAGTTCTGGAAGATGGTCCGCGACGGCGACATCGAGCAACTGCGCGGCATCCTCGGCGAGGGCAAGGCGGCGGGCCGGATGATCGCCTCCTACCGGATGATCGTGAGGGACCGCACCGCGGAGCACTCCCGGGTGCTGCACGCGATCGCAGAGGACAGCGTGCCCGCGCTGATGCACTGCGCGGCGGGCAAGGACCGCGCGGGTATCTCCATAGCCGTCACGCTCCTCGCCGTCGGCGTGGAGCGCGAGGCGATCGTCACCGACTACCTGGAGTCCAACGCCAAGCACCGCCGCTACAAGGTGCGGCGCAACGGGGATGCCGCGACGGCGTACACCCCCGAGGTGATGGAGCTGCTCAGCCCGCTCTTCGACGCGCGTGCCGAGTACCTGGCGGCGGCGTTCGAGAGCATCGACGAGACCTGGGGCGGCGTCGACACCTACCTGGAGCGGGGCCTCGGCCTCACGCCCGAGACGCGTGAGCGGCTGCGCGAGCGCCTGCTGGACTGACGGACGGACCGACGGTCCCGCCCCTGCCTCGCGTGCTAGCTCTTGCCGCCGAGCGCGAACAGCAGGAAGAGGAAGGCCGCGAAGACATGGCCGACGGCGATGTAGATGATCAGTCGCACCCACAGGGCGCGGGGGAACTTTTCCTCAAGGTTCCTCATGGCAACTCTCCGGTCAACGGGCCCAGGCACAGGGTGGCCGTGGGGCTCTGCAGCAAGGTGTGGACGAACAGCAGCTCGACGCCGTCCGGGTCCGCGGAGGCGAGCCGGTGCGGGGTGAGCGAGTCGAAGTGCGCGCTGTCTCCGGGCGCGAGCAGGTGCACGGTGTCACCGAGGCGCAACCGCAGCCGCCCCTTGAGGACGTACAGCCATTCCTCGCCGGGGTGGACGCGCACGATGTCGCCCTGCGTGCCGTACGGCACGCGCACGCGCAGGGCCTGCATGCCCCGGCCGGGCGCCCCGGCCTGGAAGTACGTCCAGCCGCCCGCCGGCGTCGGCTCCATGTCCGCGGCGCGCACGATCGCGTCCCGGTCGGCGACCATCTCCCCGAGCAGCTCGGAGACGGTCGTATCGTAGATACGGGCGAGCGCGAGCAGCATCGGCAGTGAGGGCTGGCGCTGCCCGGTCTCCAGCCGGGAGAGATGGGCGGGCGAGAGCCCGGCGGAGGAGGCGGCGGCCTCCAGGGTGAGGCCGGCGCGTCGGCGCAGGGCACGTAGCTGCGGCGCCACGGCGGGCAGGTCGTTGCCCTGGCCCGCCGGTGGCACGGCGTCTGAGGCGTTCATGCCTCCATTGAGCCGGACAATTGCCTCACGGGCAATTTTTTTGCCTCAGAGGCAAATCCCGAGCGGTAAGGCTCATCGGCTCGTGTCAGCGGTTGGCCACCGCCTGCTTGATCAGGGTCTTGCCGAAGTCCCACAGCAGCCCGCCACCACTGTGCGCGTCGTCCATGACCTGGGTGAAGGCGTCTACGAACCGGTTCACGTCCGCCTCGTCCACGACCAGCGGCGGAATCAGCTTGATCACCTCCAGGTGGTCGCCGGAGACCTGGGTGAGGATCCTGTGGCGTTGCAGCAGCGGGACGACGACCATCTGCGCGAACAGGCCCTTGCGGGCGGCCTGGAGCATGGTCCAGCGGCTGCGCAGCTTGAGCGAGGAGGGCCTGCCGAACTCGATGCCGATCATCAGGCCCCGGCCGCGCACGTCCGCGAGCAGCTCGTACTTGTCGATCAGCGCGGTCAGGCGGGACTTCAGCAGCTCGCCGGTCGTCCGCACCCCGGCGACGATCTGCTCGTTCTCCATCACCGACAGGACGGCCAGGCCGGCGGCCATCGCCTGCGCGTTGGACCCGAAGCTCGCCGAGTGGACGAGGACGCGGTCCATGGACGAGTAGACCTTCTTGAAGATCCAGTCCTTGCCGAGCGTGGCGCCCACGGGGACGTAGCCGCCGGAGAGCGCCTTGGCCACGCACACCAGGTCCGGTTCGACGCCTTCCTCGTGCTGGTAGGCGTAGAAGTCACCGGTGCGGCCGAGGCCGGTCTGCACCTCGTCGGCGATGAGCAGCGCCTTGTGCTTGTGCAGCAGCTCCTGGGCGGCCCGCAGCCAGCCCGGCGGTGCCTCGTGCACGCCCTTGCCCTGGATCGGCTCCACGATCAGGGCGGCGACGTCGCCCTTCTTCAGCTCCCTGGCCAGGGCGTCGAGATCGCCGAGCGATACGGCGGTGTCGGGCAGCAGCGGGGCGAAGCCGTCCCGGAAGCCGTCCTCGCCGTTGACCGACAGGGAGCCCGTGGTCAGGCCGTGGAAGGCATGGTCGCAGTACAGGACGCGCGGCTTGCCGGTGGCGTACCGGGCGAACTTCAGGGCGGTCTCGACGGCCTCCGTGCCGCTGTTGCCGAAGAACACCCGGTCCAGGTGCGGACTGTGGGCCAGCAGCCGCTCGGCGAGCAGGCCGGGCAGCGGCTGGCAGTCGAAGCGGGTCAGGTCGGCGAGGGAGGCGTCGAGGACGTCGTGCAGCGCCTTGCGGACGACCGGGTGGTGCCGGCCGAGGCCCATCACCCCGAACCCGGCGAGCATGTCCAGGTAGTCGTTGCCCTCGGCGTCGTAGAAGTGGGCGCCCTCCGCCCGCTCGTAGACCTTGTCGAAGCCGATGGTGTGCAGCATGCGCGGGAGCTGGGGGTTGAGGTATCTCGCATGCAGCTCGTAGCGCTCGGCTCCGCGCTCGGCGAGGAGGGCGCCGAGGTCGAACTCCTTGGTCATTCAGCTGTCTCCTTGACTGTGCCGTTGCCGTCGACGTGCCTGACGGCCAGGCTCGCGCCGATCCGTCCGGCGATCTCGACGGGCGTGAGGCCGATGTCGGCCAGTACCTCGCTGCGTTTGGCGTGCGCGAGGAACTGCTCCGGGATGCCGAACCGCCGTACCGGCACGTCCACGTCGGCGTCGCCGAGGGCCAGCGCCACGGCCGAACCGACGCCGCCCGCACGGCTGTTGTCCTCCACGACGGCCACCAGCCGGTGTCCGGCGGCCAGGCCCGGCAGCGCGGGGTCGACGGGTTTGACCCAACGGGGGTCCACGACCGTGCAGTTGATCCCCCGTGCCGCCAGCAGCTCGGCGGCCTGGAGGCACACCGGCGCCATCACGCCTACGGCCACCAGGAGCACGTCGGCGTGCTCGGCGCGGTGCAGGACGTCCATGCCACCGACGCGGTCGACGGCCGAAATCTCCGGGCCGACGGACTCCTTCGGGAAGCGGACCAGGGTGGGCGCGTCGTCCACGGCGACGGCCTCGCGCAACTGGGCGCGCAGCTGGTCGGGGTCGCGCGGGGCGGCGATGCGCAGGCCCGGTACGACCTGGAGGACGGACAGGTCCCACATCCCGTTGTGCGAGGCCCCGTCCGCACCGGTCACGCCGGCCCGGTCGAGGACGAAGGTGACCCCGCAGCGGTGCAGGGCCACGTCCATCAGGAGCTGGTCGAAGGCGCGGTTGAGGAAGGTGGCGTAGACGGCGACGACCGGGTGCAGCCCGCCGGTGGCGAGTCCGGCCGCGGAGACCGTCGCATGCTGCTCGGCGATGCCCACGTCCCACACCCGGTCGGGGAAGCGTTCGGCGAACTTGCCGAGGCCCACCGGGTGCAGCATGGCCGCCGTGACGGCGACGACGTCCTCGCGCTCCTCCCCGATCCGCACGAGCTCCTCGCCGAACACCGAGGTCCAGGAAGGCCCGTTGGAGGGTGCGAGCGGTTCGCAGGTCAGCGGGTCCATCACGCCGACGGTGTGGAAGTGGTCCTCCTCGTGGGCGAGGGCGGGTTCGTAGCCGCGGCCCTTGAGCGTGAGGCAGTGGACCAGGACCGGGCCGTGGAACCGCTTGGCGCGGCGCAGCGCCGACTCGACGGCCCTGATGTCGTGCCCGTCGATCGGGCCGACGTACTTCAGGCCCAGATCCTCGAACATGCCCTGCGGGGCGAAGGCGTCCTTGAAGCCCTTCTTCGCGCCGTGCAGGGACTCGTAGATGGTGGTGCCGACGACGGGCGTGCGCAGCAGGACGTCCTTGCCCCAGGCGAGGACCTTCTCGTAGCTGTCGGTCGTGCGCAGGGTCGCGAGGTGGTTGGCGAGGCCGCCTATGGTCGGGGCGTAGGACCGCTCGTTGTCGTTGACGACGATGATCAGCGGCCGGTTCTTGGCCGCCGCGATGTTGTTCAGGGCCTCCCAGGCCATGCCGCCGGTCAGCGCGCCGTCGCCGATGACCGCGACGACGTGGCCCTTCTCCCCCTGTACCTGGTGGGCCTTGGCGAGGCCGTCGGCCCAGCCGAGCGCCGTGGAGGCGTGGCTGTTCTCGATGACGTCGTGCTCGGACTCCTCGCGCGAGGGATAGCCGGACAGACCGCCCTTGCCGCGCAGCTTGGAGAAGTCCTGACGCCCCGTCAGCAGCTTGTGGACATAGCTCTGGTGGCCGGTGTCCCACAGGATGCGGTCCACCGGTGACTCGAAGACCCGGTGGAGCGCGACGGAGAGTTCCACCACCCCCAGATTGGGCCCGAGGTGACCGCCGGTCCTGGCCACCGCCTGCACCAGGAACTCCCTGATTTCGTCGGACAGTTCGCGAAGTTCCGCCTCGGACAGCGCCTTCAGGTCACGTGGTCCCCGGATGTTCTCCAGAATCGTCACGCTCGGGCCCCCTCTCGGTCCGTGCCTTGCCTCAACTCACTTGGGGCTCAATCCGCTTTTTGCAGACGCAGCCCCAGCGACTCCAGGAGACCCGGATCGTGCCGCCGATGCCCTGGCCGAGCAGCGCGCCGAAGGCGACGGCCGATGGCACCGGGGCTCCGCCCCCGACCGCCGCCGGCCCGACCTGGATCCGCCGCGAGACGCGTCGCGGCGCGATGGGCCGGGCCGGTACCCCGGGGAGTCCCGAGGCAACGGCGGTCATGACCTCAGTCCCGGTTCCCGGAGACGGTCTCGCGCATCGCCCGCAGCGACTCCTTCAGGGAGCCCATGGTGGCGAGGACGGCGGTGGGTTCGTAGCCGCAGTGCGCCATGCAGTTGGCGCAGCGAGGGTCCTTGCCGCGGCCGTACTGGTCCCAGTCGGTCTTCTCGATGAGTTCGCGGTACGTGGGCACGTACCCGTCGCTCATCAGGTAGCAGGGGCGCTGCCAGCCGAAGAGCGAGTAGTTCGGGATCGCCCAGGCGGTGCAGGGGAAATCGATCCTGCCCTCCAGGAAGTCCAGGAAGAGCGGGGAGTGGTTGAGCCGCCAGCGCGCCCGGTTGCCGCCCGCGAAGGCCTTCTTGAACAGCTCGCGGGTCTGCTCGACGCCGAGGAAGTGCTCCTGGTCGGGTGCCTTCTCGTAGGCGTAGGCGGGCGAGATCATCATCTCGTCGACCTTCAGCTCGTCGTTGAGGAAGTTGAGCACCTCGACGACCGTCTGCGGGGTGTCGGTGTTGAAGAAGGTCGAGTTGGTGGTCACCCGGAAGCCGCGCCGCTTGGCCTCCTTGATGGCCTCCACGGCCTCGTCGAACACACCCTCCTTGGCCACGGACTCGTCGTGCCGCTCGCGCAGCCCGTCGATGTGCACCGCGAAGGCGAAGTACGGGGAGGGCTTGAACTTGTCCATCTTCTTGCGCAGCAGCATGGCGTTGGTGCACAGGAAGACGTACTTCCTGCGCTCCACCAGCTGGCGTACGATCTCGTCGATCTGAGGGTGCATCAGCGGTTCGCCGCCGGCGATGGACACCATCGGCGCACCGGACTCCAGCACCGCGCCCACGGCCTGGGCGACCGGCATGCGCTGCTTGAGCACCCCTGCCGGATGCTGGATCTTGCCGCAGCCCTCGCACTTCAGGTTGCAGGCGAAGAGCGGCTCCAGCTCTACGATCAGCGGGAACTTGTCCCGCCTGCGGAGCTTCTGTTCAACCAGGTATGCAGCGACCTTGATGGACTGACGCAACGGCATGGCCATCTGGCTCACCTCCGGGGGAGCAGCAAAGAACGGTGCCATTCGAAAAAAGCGGGAAGGACAGAACGAAGAACGCGGAAAGCTGATATTCCACCGCGCACCGTGCCGATTCTGACGAGTTCATGTTCTGGAGCGTCCACGACCACCCGTACGGCCGCAACCGGGCGCTCGCCGGCGCGTACGGCGCTCAGGAGCGTGGCCGCCGATTCCATGTCGACCGCGATCGCGCCGGTCGCGAGCAGCTCGGACCGCTCCGGGCCCCGCACCACATGGTCGGAGCCGGTGAGCGGGCCGGTGTGGACGGTGCGCCCGGGCAGGATGCGCACGAGTTCCTTGACCAGCAGCTCCGTGCCCACGCAGGGCACGGTGCCATGGGGGTCGCGGGTCTCCATGGCGACGACCAGGTCGCCGGGGTGCATGCCGGGGGCGAGCCCGGCGCAGAACCCGGTGGCCAGCACGGCCGCGTCGGCCAGCGCCGGGTCGGCCAGCCGCCCGGTGAGGGAGCGTTCCGCCGCGCGGGGGCCCATGCCCGTGCGGAGGAAGGTGACCGGCCCGCCCGCGTCGCCCCGGTCGCCGGTGCGCAGGGCGAGGTGCTCGATGCCGAGCGCGCAGGCGATCAGCAGCGGGGCCGGGGCGGGCTGGGTGCTCATTCGGCTCCCTTGACCTCGGAGAGGGGCTTGCCGGACAGCGACTTCGCGGACAGCGGCTTCCTGGCGAGGAGGTCGCGCTCGAAGGGGTCGCCGTGCAGGTACCGGCCGAGCGCGGTGAGCGGGAAGACCTGCCGGTAGAGGTGGTAGTTGATGGAGAAGTCCCAGGGGAAGCCGGTGCCCGTGAAGTACGGCTCGTCCCAGCTGCCGTCCGCCCGCTGGGTCTCGGCGAGCCACTGGACGCCGCGCTCGACGGCCTTGGAGCCCTTCTCCCCCGCCGCGAGCAGCGCCATCAGCGCCCACGCGGTCTGCGAGGCGGTGGAGGCGCCGCGACCGCTCCACTCCTTGACGTACTTGTAGGAGCGCAGGTCCTCGCCCCAGCCGCCGTCGTCGTTCTGGACGCTCTCCAGCCAGGCCACCGCCCGCCGGATCGCCGGGTGGGAGCCGGGCAGGCCGGCCGCGGTCAGCGCGGGCACCACCGAGCCGGTGCCGTAGAGGTAGTTGACGCCCCAGCGGCCGAACCACGAGCCGTCCGGCTCCTGTTCGGCGAGCAGCCAGTCGATGCCCCGCCGGGTGCGCGGGTCGTGCGCGAGGCCCTCGGCGGCGAGCATCTCCACCACGTGCGCGGTGACGTCCGCGGACGGCGGGTCGATGACCTCGCCGAAGTCGCAGAACGGCAGCCGGTTCGGGAACGGGCTGGTGTTGTCGACGTCGAAGGCGCCCCACGCGCCGTTCCGCGACTGCATCCCGAGGTTCCAGCGCACCGCCCGGCCGATCGCCCCGTCCACGCGCTCCGGATCGTGGTGCCGGACCCGGCGCAGCGCGAGGGCGACCTCGGCGGTGTCGTCGATGTCGGGGTAGTTGTCGTTGTGGAACTCGAACGCCCAGCCGCCCGGCGGCAGCCCGGGGCGCTTCACGGCCCAGTCGCCGGGCCGGACGATCTCCTCGCCGAGCATCCAGTCGGCCGCCTTGACCAGTTGCGGGTGGTCGGCGGGCAGCCCCGCGTCGACGAGTGCGATGGTGGCGAGGCAGGTGTCCCACACCGGGGACTGGCAGGCCTCGATCATCCGGGCGCCGTCCTCGCGCCATACGGCGAAACGGTCCAGCGACTCAAGTCCCGCGCGCATCACGGGGTGTTCGAGGTCGTAGCCGAGCAGGTGCAGGGCGATGACCGAGTACACAGCCGGCGGCTGGATGCCGCCCCAGCAGCCGTCGTTCTCCTGCCGCTCGATGATCCAGCGGGCGGCGGAGTTCATCGCGGCCCTGCGCAGCCCGCGCGGGGCGAGCTTGCGCAGCTGGTGCAGTGCCTTGTCCAGGCGCTGGAAGGCACCGTCCCAACTGGCTGCGGGAGCAAGCGGCTTGGGCGGGTTGGGGTGCTCGGGGTCGGTGTGCAGCTCGTCCAGCGGGAAGGGCGCCGGGCGGACCGGACGCTTGGCGGAGACGATGGTGAGCGGGACGATCGTCTGCCGGGCCCAGCACCCGAAGTCGTAGATGTTGAGAGGCATCCAGGAGGGGAACCAGATCAGCTCCGGCGGGAGTTCGGGCAGGTCCTCCCACTTCCACCAGCCGAACAGGGCGAGCCAGATCCGGGTGAAGACCCGGGCCGCGGCGATGCCGCCGCGCTCGCGGATCCAGGCCGAGGCCCGCGCCATGTGCGGGGCGCCGGGCGCGTCACCGGCCAGGCGCAACGCGACGTACGCCTCGATGGTGGCGGACAGTTCGCCGGGACCGCCGTAGAAGGTGGCCCAGGCGCCGTCCTCGCGCTGCTCGCCGCGGATGAACAGGGCGGCGGCCCTGGTCGTGGCCTCGTCGCGGATGCCCAGGAACTGACGCAGGAGCAGGTCCTCGGCGTCCATGGTGACGTTGGTCTCCAGGTCGCCCTTCCACCAGCCCTCGGCGTCCTGCCGCGCGAGCAGGAAGTCGGTGGCGCGCCGCGCGGCGCGTGCGGCGGCTTCGGGCACCCCGGCCGCCTCGGGGTTCGTGATGTCGGTGTCGCTGGCCGCGGAAGCGTGTGGCGGCAGGGCCGCTCCGGTGCTTCCGTCGGTCGTCGCTGTCATGGCTTCCCCTTCGTGCAGTCGTGCGAGTCGTGCTGCTGTGGGTCCGCCGTCGGCCGGTGTCCGTCACCTCCGGACACCGGCCGGCGACTACGCGAGAGTCCTTCGACCGATGGTGCTCATCTCTTCCGTACGACGACGAAGTCGGCGAGCGCCACGAAGGAGGCCCGTACCCGGTCGGGCATGTCGACCGCGCCGAGGGCCTCGATCGCGACGGCGTGCTGACGGCGCGCCTCCTGCGCCGTCCACTCACGGCCGCCCGCCTGCTCGATGAGGGCGGCGCGGGCCGCGAACTCCTCCTCGGAGAAGTTCTCGAAGTCGCTGCTCTTCGCGTCGGCCGCGAGGATCTCGCCGAGCTGGTCGGAGGCGCTGCCGCCCGCCGCGAGAGCGGCCACCACCGGCAGGGACTTCTTGCGCTGGCGCAGGTCGCTCCAGGTCTGCTTGCCGGTGGCCACCGGGTCGCCCCAGATGCCGAGCAGGTCGTCGATGGCCTGGAAGGCGAGGCCGAGGTGGTAGCCGTACCTTTCCAGCGCGTCGGCGGTCCGGTCGTCCGCGCCGCCGAGGACGGCGCCGATGGACGAGGCGCTGGCGAGCAGCGCGCCGGTCTTGTTGCCCTCCATCTCCAGGCACTCCTCGACGCTGACGCGGTCGCGGTGCTCGTAGGAGATGTCCTGCGCCTGACCGTCGATCAGGGCGCGGGAGGCGGCGGTCAGCCGGCGGGTGGCTCGGGCCGCCTCGGCGCTGCCGATCTCCAGCAGCAGCTCGTTGGCGAGGGCGAACAGGGCGTCGCCGACCAGGATGGCCTGGGCGGGGCCGTGCAGCTTCCAGACGGTGTCGCGGTGCCGGCGCTGCTCGTCGCCGTCCATCAGGTCGTCGTGCAGCAGCGAGAAGTTGTGCACGAGTTCGACGGCGACGGCGCCCGGGACACCGACCTCCGGCGCGGCGCCCGCGACCTCGGCGGAGAGCACGGCGAGGGCCGGTCGGACGGCCTTGCCGCCGTCGCCGTCGGCGGGGTTGCCGGCCGCGTCGATCCAGCCGAAGTGGTAGGCGGCGACAGTGTCTATCGGCGGCGCCAGGCGCTCGACGGCCGCACGCAGGACCGGTGTGGCCAGGGTCCGGCCGCGCTCCAGGAGCGCGAGCACGTCCACCGCGTCGGCGGCCGTCGAGGCCGGGGGCACAGCGGGCACAGTCTCTCCTCTTTCTGCGGTACCGGAGGTGCGGGGGCCCGCCGCGGACTGCTGATCGAGCATCAGGCCGCCTCCTCGAAAGCCGGGAGTCGGCTGGGGCGGGGCCGGCCCAGGGCGGCGAGGGCGGCGTCGGCCGCGCTCACGCCACTGCGGACCGCACTCTCCAAGGTCGCGGGCCACCCGGTGGCGGTCCACGCTCCGGCCAGGTACAGGCCGGGGGTCTTGGTGCGGGCGCCGGGCCGCAGCCGCCCGACGCCGGGGCTGGGGGCGAACGTCGCCGTGCGCTCCCGGGTCACGAAGAAGTCCTTCACCTCGGCGCCGCGCGTGCCCGGGATCAGCCGCTCCAGCTCGGGCAGGTAGCGCTCGCGGAGCGCTGCCACGGGCGCGTCGATGTCGCCGTGCGCGGCCGACTGGGACAGCGCCAGGTACTGCCCGGTGCGCAGTCCGGACGCGTCGGTGCGGTCGAAGACCCACTGCACGGGGGTGCCGAGGGCGGCGAAGAAGGGCCGGGCGAGCACCTTGCGGTCGTAGACGACGTGCACGTTGAGGATGGGCGCGGTGCCGATCTCCAGGAGCCGTTCGGGGGCGTCGAGGGCGCCGGGCGGCAGCAGGTCGTGGGCCTCGCGCTGCGGTACGGCGAGGACGACGGCGTCGGCGTCGAGCGTCTCGCCGGGAACCTGAACGCTCCAGGCCCCGTTTTCGTTGAGAGAGAGGGAGGTGACGCGTGCACGGACCTCGGTACGCACGCCGGCGGAGTCGAGCGCCCTGCGGGCCAGCCGGTCGTGCAGTTCGCCCAGCGGGACGCGCGCGAAGCCGATGTCGGCCGCGCCCGGGTCGGACAGCAGACCGGTCTTGAACACCATCGCGGCGAGCCCCAGCGAGGAGTCGCCCGCGACCGCGTTGAGGCTGGCGATCCCGACCAGGTTCCACAGGGCTTCGACGGCGCGCGCCGACTGGCCGTGCGCGGCCAGCCAGCTGCCGAAGTTCTGGGCGTCCAGGGCCGGATCGGCGAGGTCGAGCCTCTTGAGCGCGAGCGCGGCCCGGCCGACCGCGACACGCTCGGCGAGCGAGAGGTGCGGGTAGACGGCCAGGCTGCGCCCCAGGTGCAGGGGGACGGGCAGCGGGTCGCGGCTGATCCGGCCGAGCCGCCGCCCCTCGGGCTTGGCGGCGTCCACGACGGGTACGTTCAGGCGCTCCTGCAGCGGTGCCAGTGCCGCGCCCTCGATCCGGTCGAGGAACCAGCGGTAGGCGGTGCAGCAGCGCAGGTACACGTGCTGGCCGTTGTCGACGGTCAGTTCGCCGCGCTGGAAGGAGCAGGCGAGCCCGCCGAGCCTGGGCCTGCCTTCGAGGAGGGTGACCTTGACGCCCGCGTCGGCGAGCGCGAGCGCCGCGGTGATCCCGGCCAGCCCGCCGCCGACCACGACGGCACTGCGTCCCGCGGTCGCCTGGGTGTCAGCGGGCGCCCCCACGGGGCGCGAACCGTCGCTCATCGTGCGTCCTTCCGTGCGTGCCGGCCATGTTGGTGGAACGGTGCACGAGCGGTCGTCCGAGACAGGGACGCCACGCCGCGGCACGGGGTTGCCTGCCGGGCCGGGCCGGTCGGACCGCCCGGATCCACGGGGCCCATCAGGCACGCCTCCTGACGGTCTGCCGGGACACGTGCCGGGCGTCGAGGCCGGACAGGCCGCGCACGGCGACGTAGGCCTTCTCGCGTCCGGGCAGCGAGACCCGGCCGCGCAGCACGGCCTCCGGGTCGCGCTCGATGCGGTCGAGCAGTCGACGGTAGATGCCGGCCATGGCGGCCACACAGGCGCCGCTGCGCCGGTCGAGCATGGGCAGCAGCCGGTAGCCCTCGGCGAAGAGGGCGCGGGCCCGTCGTACTTCGAAGTGCACGAGGCCCGCGAAGTCGGAGCCCTCCGGTGGGGTCGGCCCGTGGAACCCGGCCGAGCAGCCGAACTTGGCCAGGTCGTCGGCGGGCAGGTAGGTACGGCCGCCCTCGGCGTCCTCGCGGATGTCCCTGAGGATGTTGGTCAGCTGCAGCGCGAGGCCGAGCGTGTCGGCGTACTCGGCGGCGCGCTCGGCGCCGCGCGCGCCCGGTTCCGTACCGAACACGCCGAGCGAGAGCCGGCCGATGGCCCCGGCGACACACCGGCAGTAGACCTTCAGGTCGTCCCAGGTCTCGTAGGTCTCCCCGCGCACGTCCATCTGGACGCCGTCGATCAGCTCGTCCAGGCCGTCGAGCGGGATCGGGAAGGCACGCGCGGCATGGTCGAGGGCGACGGCGACCGGGTCGATGTCGTCGTCCGCGACCGCGCCCTCGCGCATGCGCGCGAGCAGCGCCCGGGTGTCCTCGAGGCGCGCCTGCTTGGTGGCACGGGGCAGGTCGCCGTCGCCGATGTCGTCCACTCGCCGGGAGAACGCGTACAGCGCCGACATGGCGCGGCGCTTGGGTGTCGGCAGCAGCCGGATGCCGTAGGCGAAGTTGCGGGCCTGCTGCCCGGTGACGGCCTCGCAGTAGCTGTAGGCGGCGAGTACCGGCGCGGACACGTACGGCGGAGAATCCACGGTCCGGATCACCCCTCTCCTCGCAGAATCACGCCCGCCTCACGCAGCAGCCGGCCCTTGCCGGGTCTGGGCGGGCCGGGAAGTACGTCGTATTCGGCGGCGGCGATCGCGCGGACCGCCGCCCTTCCCCCTGCCACGAACCCCGCGAGCAGCAGCCTGAGCCTGCCGTGGACGCTACCCACGAGGGGGGCGCCTTCATTCAGCAGATTCCGGGCGCGTTCCGCTTCGTACGCGACCAGGGCGCGCACCGATGCGCCCGCGGATTCCGCGGCGAGGTCGGTTTCGCGGACGTGGAAGCGCAACATGTCCTCGGCGGGGAGATAGATCCGGTCACGGCCGAGGTCCTCGGCGACGTCCTGGAGGTGCTCCACGACCTGCAGGGCGGTGCAGATCTTGTCGGACAGACGGATCCGTTCGGGGCTCGCGGTGCCGGTGACGGCGAGGACGAGGCGGCCGACGGGGTTGGCGGACAGTTCGCAGTAGGCAAGGAGGTCGTCGTAGGTCTCGTACCGGGTGACGAGCTGGTCCTGGCGGTTGGCGGCGATCAGGCCGAGGAAGGGCTCGGGGGTGAGGCAGCGGCGGCGGACGGTGGGCTGGAGGCGGCGCAGCAGGGGGTGGCGGGGGCTGCCGTCGAAGACGCGGCGCAGGTCGGCCTCGAAGGCGTCGAGGAGGAGCAGGCGGTCTTCGGCCTCGGCAGCCGACACGCCGAGGATGCGGGCGTCGGCCCCGCCGAGGGCCAGGTCGCCGTCGCCGATGTCGTCCACGAGGCGGGCGAAGCCGTAGACCGCCATGAGGTCGTCGCGCCAGGCCCTGGGCAGGAAGAACGGGGCCACGGGGAAGTTCTCGCTCGCGGCCTTGTCCAGTGTGGTGCGCTCCAGGCCGGGCGCCGTGACGGTGCCCGTCACCGCGCGCTGCCCGGGGCGGGGACGGCGCGTGCTGCGTTGAGCTGGGGAGTTTCCGTAGCCATCGCCGTCACATCTCCCGTTCTACACTGCCGACCCAATACACACTATTTCGGACACGCCGCCCGGCAATCCGCGGGCCGACCCGGCCAGAGGTGACGCGCATTATGGCCCTAGTTGCCGCTTTCCGGCACTGGTACAGCTTACGTTGTACAACGCAAGGCCGTTCGTCGGGGTGTCCTGCACATCACAACAACACACCGATTGGCGTCAAGATTCCTTGAACCAGACCGAGTTGACGATTCCCTTGCGGATGTAGAGCCCCGCGGAAATCGTTCCGGACGGACCGTGGCCGAAACCGGTGGGGTCCCTTACTTGCCCGTGAACTTCTCGTACTCCTTGAGGACCTCTTCGGTGGGCCCGTCCATGCGGAGTTCGCCGCGTTCCAGCCACAGGACGCGGTTGCAGGTGTCGCGGATGGACTTGTTGTTGTGGCTGACCAGGAACACCGTGCCGGCTTCCTTGCGCAGTTCCCGGATGCGCTCCTCGGAGCGCTTCTGGAAGGAGCGGTCGCCGGTGGCCAGCGCCTCGTCGATCATGAGGACGTCGTGGTCCTTGGCGGCGGCGATGGAGAACCGCAGGCGCGCGGCCATACCGGAGGAGTACGTGCGCATGGGCAGCGTGATGAAGTCGCCCTTCTCGTTGATCCCGGAGAAGTCGACGATGCTCTGGTAGCGCTCCTTGACCTGCTCGCGGGACATGCCCATGGCGAGGCCGCCGAGGATGACGTTGCGCTCGCCGGTCAGGTCGTTCATCAGGGCCGCGTTGACACCGAGCAGGGACGGCTGACCGTCGGTGTAGACCTTGCCCTTCTCCGCGGGCAGCAGGCCGGCGATGGCGCGCAGCAGGGTGGACTTGCCGGAGCCGTTGGAGCCGATGAGGCCGATGGCCTCGCCGCGGTAGGCGACGAAGGACACACCGCGCACGGCATGCACCTTGCGCACCCCGCGCTCTTCCCCCCGCTTGAGTATGCGGCTCAGCGCGGCGGTGGCGCTGCCCTTGCCGGTCTTGGCGCCGTTGACCCGGTAGACGATGTGCAGGTCGTCCGCGATGACCGTCGGGCGCCGGTCCGCGCTCGCCTGGTTGTTCTGCTCAGCCACGGCCGTACCGCTCCTCAGCCTTCCAGAAGTACACGAAGCCACCGGCGAAGACGACCACGGCCCAGAACAGGGCGATGGCCCACACGTGCGGCGGCAGGTTGGCGGCACCGTACCCGTCGATCAGCGCGAAGCGCATCAGGTCCATGTAGACCGCGGCCGGGTTGACCTGCAGCAGCCGCACCGCCCACTCGGGGCGGCCCTCCATCATCTTGCTGATGGAGAACATGACGCCGGAGGCGTACATCCAGGTGCGCAGCACGAACGGCATCAGCTGGGCGAGGTCCGGGGTCTTCGCGCCCATGCGCGCCACGATCAGCGCGAGCCCGGTGTTGAACAGGAACTGCAGCAGCAGGACCGGCAGGATCAGCAGCCAGGACAGGCTCGGGTAGCTGCCGAAGCCGATCGCGAAGACGAACAGCACGACCATCGAGAAGAGCAGCTGCTGGAGCTGCTGCAGCGCGAAGGAGATGGGCAGCGAGGCGCGCGGGAAGTGCAGGGCGCGCACCAGGCCCAGGTTGCCGGAGATCGCGCGGACGCCCGACATGAGCGAGCTCTGCGTGAAGGTGAAGACGAACACGCCCGTCACCAGGAACGGGATGTACACCTCCTTGGACATGCCCCGGCTGGCGTGCAGGATGACGCCGAAGATGAAGTAGTAGACGCCCGCGTTGAGCAACGGGGTCGCCACCTGCCACAGCTGGCCGAGCTTGGCCTGGCTGTACTGCGCCGTCAGCTTCGCCTGGGAGAAGGCGAGGATGAAGTGGCGCCGCCCCCACAGCTGACGGACGTACTCCGCGAGCGAGGGCCGGGCTCCGCTCACGGCGAGCCCGTACTTGGCGGCGAGCTGCGCGGCCGTCAGTCCCTCGTCGGGCGAAGGGGCCGCGGTCACCGCGACGGTGCCGTCCTGGGTGGTCTCACTCACAGGTGGAAACTTTCGTCTTCGGGTACGTCTGTGCGGGTCGTCTCGGGTGGCCGGCGGGGGGCCGGCCGGGGCGGGCTCACGTCGAGCTTGTCAGATGACCGGGGGACGGCCCAGCCGCGTGAGCCGCCACACCGTGCGCCAGCGCATCGGGCGGCGGGGGCCGCAGGGCGTCGTCCAGCCCTCCTTGAAGCCGCCGAACCAGGCCCGCAGGGCCGGCCGGGAGGGGCGGCGCAGCAGCGTGAGCAGCATCCAGACCCCGAGGTAGACGGGGACCAGCAGGGCGGGCAGGTTACGGCGGGCCAGCCAGACCCGGTTGCGGGCGACCATCCGGTGGTAGACCGCGTGCCGCGAGGGCGCGGTCGTCGGGTGGTACAGCACCATGTCGGACCGGTAGTCGATCATCCAGCCCGCGTCGAGGGCGCGCCAGGCCAGGTCGGTCTCCTCGTGGGCGTAGAAGAAGTCGCCCGGCAGCCCGCCGACCTCGGCGAAGACCTTCGTACGGACGGCGTTGGCGCCGCCCAGGAAGGTGGTGACCCGGGAGGAGCGCATCGGGTCGGAGGCGCGCAGCCGGGGCACGTGCCGGCGCTGGGTCTCGCCCGTCTCCGGGTCGGCGATGCGGAAGCTGATGATGCCGAGGCTCGGGTCCGCGGCGAACGCCTCGCGGCACAGCTCGGCGGTGTCGTGGCGGGCCAGCAGGCCGTCGTCGTCGAGGAAGAGCAGCAGGTCGACGTCACGGCCGCCGGGCCCGAAGGCCTCGATGCCGACGTTTCGGCCGCCGGGGATGCCCAGGTTCTCGGGCAGCTCGACCGTGCGGACGCCCTCGGGGACGTCCGGGACGGGCGAGCCGTTGCCGACGACGACCACCTCGACCGGGTCGCCCTCCTGCCCCGCGACCGAGTCGATCAGGGCACGCAGCTCCTCGGGACGGTTGCCCATGGTGATGATGACGGCGCCGGCCTTCATGCCGCTCACCTCAGCCTGCTGGAGGCGAGGATGGACACCAGGTGCAGCAGAGTCTGCAGCAGGGCGATGCCGGCGAGGACGGCCGTGCCGAGGCGGGTGAAGAAGAGGTCGCCGTGGATCTGGTCCGCGATCGCGAGGACCACGATCAGCAGCGAGGCCTCGATGCCGAGGATCAGCCGGTGGAACTTCAGCGCCGAGGCGGCCCGGCGGGCCAGCGCCATGCCCGAGGAGCGCGGCTCGGAGGCCGCCTCCTTCACGGGCGCCATCCCGGTCTGGTGCCGGGCGACGCCGACCAGGTCGGTCTCGGCCTTGATCAGGATGGCGCCGAGCGCGGCGAGCGTGCCGAGGAAGGCCCACAGCCAGTCGATCCGGCCGCTGCCCCACAGGTCGGCGGCGCGCAGGCCGAGCCCGACCAGGACGGCCGCGTCGGTGAGGTAGGCACCGACGCGGTCCAGGTAGACCCCGCCGAGCGAGTACTGCTTGCGCCAACGGGCGATCTCGCCGTCGACACAGTCCAGCAGCAGGTACAGCTGGGTGGCCACGACGCCGAGGACGGCGCCCCAGATCCCCGGCACCAGCAGGGCCGGGGCCGCGAGCACGCCGCAGACGGTCATCAGGTACGTGAGCTGGTTGGGCGTGACCCTGGTGTTCACCAGGTAGCGGTCGACGCGCAGGGACACCTCGCGCATGTAGAGGCGTCCCGCCCAGTGCTCACCGCTGCGCCGGTCCTTGACCCCCGCGGGGTGGACGACCGGACGGAGTTCAGCTACCGATGGCCTTGACATAGTCGGCGTAGATGTCCTTGATCTGGTTCGTCTTGAGGTCGAGGTGCTCGAGGATCGTGTACCGGCCGGGCCTGGTCTCCGGAGCGAACTCCACGGCGCGGACGAACTCGTCCACCGTGAAGCCGATCTCCTCCGGCAGCACCGGAAGCCCGTGCCGGCGCAGCACCTCGGCCATGAACGCGGACTGCTCGTGGGCTCCGCGAAGGTACATCGCGAAGGCGGCCCCGAGCCCGCACTGCTCGCCGTGGCTCGCGGCGCGCTTGGGGAAGAGCAGGTCGAAGGCGTGGTTGATCTCGTGACAGGCGCCCGAGGCGGGCCGTGAGTCGCCCGAGACCGACATCGCGACACCGGTGAGGACCAGCGCCTCGGCGAGCACCTGGAGGAAGTCGTTGTCCCCGATGCCGCCCGGGTGCCGGAGCACGGCCTCGCCGGCCTGGCGGGCCATGGCGGCGGCGAGTCCGTCGATCTTCTCGCCGTTGACGCGGTTGGCCAGTTCCCAGTCCGCGACCGCGGAGATGTTCGACACGGCGTCGCCGATTCCCGCGCGCACGAAGCGCGCCGGAGCCTCCCGGATGACGTCCAGGTCGATCACGACGGCGATCGGGTTCGGCACGCCGTAGGACCCGCGCCCGGCGTCGTTGTCGAGGGTGGCGACGGGCGAGCACAGGCCGTCGTGCGCGAGGTTCGTCGGCACGGCGACCAGGGGCAGGCCGACGCGGGCCGCGGCGAACTTGGCGCAGTCGATGATCTTGCCGCCGCCGAGGCCGACCACGGCGTCGTAGTGGTCGGCCTTCATCTCGCCGGCCAGCCGGATCGCGTCGTCCAGGGTGCCGCCGCCCACCTCGAACCAGGAGGCGCCCGGCAGGGACGGCGCGATGCGCTCGCGCAGCTTGGCGCCGGAGCCGCCGCTGACGGCGACCGCGAGCCGCCCGGAGTGCGAGATCCGCTGGTCGGCGAGGACGCTCGCCAGGTCGTCCAGGGCACCCGGGCGGATGTCCACGACGACCGGCGAGGGAATCAGCCGGGTCAGTACTGGCACGCGATCTCCCGTCCCCGGGCGAGGTCGTCGTGGTTGTCGATCTCGACCCACTGGACGTCGCCGATCGGCGCCACGTCGATCTTGAAGCCGCGGTTGACCAGCTCCTGGTAACCGTGCTCGTAGAACTGCTGCGGGTCGGTCTCCCAGACCGTCTTCAGCGCGTCGGCCAGCTCGGGGGCGGCGTCGCCCTCGATCAGGGTGACGCCGATGTACTCGCCGGTCGCCTCGGCGGGGTCCATCAGCTTGGTGATCTTCGTCATGCCCTTGGCGGGGTCGACGACGACCTTCATCTCCTCGTCGGCCAGGTTCTTCACCGTGTCCAGGGCGAGGATGATCTTCTTGCCCTCGCCGCGGGCGGCGAGCAGCGTCTTCTCGACGGAGACCGGGTGCACGGTGTCGCCGTTGGCGAGGATCACGCCGTCCTTGAGGGCGTCCCGGCCGCACCACAGGGAGTAGGCGTTGTTCCACTCCTCGGCCTTGTCGTTGTCGATGAGGGTGAGCTTGAGGCCGTACTTCTGCTCCAGGGCCTCCTTGCGCTCGTACACGGCCTCCTTGCGGTAGCCGACGATGATCGCGACCTCGGTCAGCCCCACCTCGGCGAAGTTGCCGAGGGTGAGGTCGAGCACCGTGAGCGAGTCCTCAGCGCCGTCGGGGCCAACCGGCACCAGCGCCTTGGGAAGGCTGTCGGTGTAGGGGCGCAGACGCCGTCCGGCGCCGGCCGCCAGCACGAGGCCGATCATGCGGTTTCTCCTTCGTCGTGTACGGCGGGCGCGCCGCCCTTGTGGGCAGCCACCCAGAAGCGGATGCTCTCGACGAGCACCACGAGGGCCACGTACACGGCGAGAACCGTGAGCGCGACCGTGAACTGCGAGGCGGTGAGCAGCGCAGCCAGGACGGTGACGAGCAGCGTCCGTCCCTCATGCCCCCCGATGGCGCGCACCAGCCAGGCCGGGCTCGCTCCGGCGTTGCCGCGGATGCGGTACACCGTGTCGTAGTGATGGTAGGCGACGGCGGCCACCAGGCCGAAAGCCGCAGGAAGGGCCCCGTTTACCCCGGATTTACTTGCGAGGGCGAGCACGGTGAGGTACTCGGCGGCCCGGAAGACGGGCGGGACCAGCCAGTCGAGGGCGCCCTTGAGGGGGCGGGCGACGGCGAGGGCCGAGGTCAGCAGGTAGACGAGGGCGCCGACGACGGGCAGCACGCCGCCGAAGCCGGTCAGGGCCGAGCAGGCCACGACGGCTGCGCCGCCGAGCAGGGCCGCGGCCGGTACGGCGAGACCGGGCAGTCCCTTCCCCAGTCCGCGCGTGAGGGCCTCGGTGAGAGGGCCCGAGTCGGCCAGGTCCGCCAGTGCCCGCGCCGCGCGGTCGGTCCGTCGTGCCTTGCGGGTCAGCGATCGCAGCACCCGGCCCGCGGTGGTGTAGGTCGCGGCGAAGGCGCAGCCCACGAGGAGCGCGTAGAAGGTGATGCGCGGGGTGGTGGCCGCGGTGAGGACGGCCATCATCGCCCACCGCTCGCCTATCGGCAGCACTATCATCCGCCGCACCCAGACCGTCCAGCCGACACTGTCGAGCCTGCCGGAGAGGGCGGCGGTCGGGCTGGTGTTGGCGGTGGCGTCGTGGTTGGCCTCGTTGAAGGAGAAGTCGACCACGTGCCGGCAGGTCTGGAGGATCATCGCACCGAGGGCGAGGGCCCACACGTCATCGCCTCCCCCCCTGCCGCTCGCGGCCGATGCGCCGAGCGCGAGTCCGGCGTAGTAGGCGTACTCCTTGGCCCGGTCGAAGGTGGCGTCCAGCCAGGCGCCGAGCGTGGAGTACTTCAGGGCGTAGCGGGCGAGCTGGCCGTCGGTGCAGTCCAGCACGAAGGACGCGATCAGCAGCACACCGGCCGCGACGAACCCGGCACGGGTGCCGGTGGCCGCGCAGCCCGCGGCTATCAGTGCGGTGAGCAGCGAGGCGGTGGTGACCTGGTTGGGGGTCAGGCCCCGGCGGGCGCACCAGCGGGCGATGTAGCGCGAGTACGGGCTGATGAAGAACGTGGTGAAGAAGCCGTCGCGGGACTTCACGGCCGACTTCAGGCGTACGGCCTCCTCGTCGACGGCGGCCACGGCCTGCCGGGCCTCGTTGCGGCCCTGCGGGTCGGTGGGGACGGCGGCGACCAGGCTGCCCAGCTCGGGGCGGTGCACGTCGCCGCCGTCGGCGTCGAGGGCGGTGACGATCCGGTCGGGGAGGCTGTCCACGGCGACGGCCGTGCCGCCGCCGGCGGAGGTCTCGCGGGCCATGGCCCGGGTCAGCGCCTGCCGGGCGTCGGGCTGGGCGGTGACGGCGCCGGCGAGCGCGGCGAGCGGGAAGCGCGGGTCGGTGAGGCCGAGGCGCAGCGCGTGCAGGTGGCCCACGAAGCGGGCGTCGACCAGGGCCACGCGCCGGTCACCGGGGACGGCCGCGAGCAGGGTCTCCGCCTCGGCGGCGTCGGCGGCCACGCGCACGTCGAAGCCGAGGGCCCGCAGATCGCTGTCCAGTGACGATCCGGGAACCGGCTGACCGGTGACGATGGCCGTCGACAACCGAACTCACTCCCTGGGTGCCGGCGCGCGGGCGCCGGTCTTCTGCATGGTGGGGCGCCCTTGCCAGCGGCACACCCGGGCGGCATGTCGGCAGAGGCTATCCGATGGCGCGGAGCCCGTGTTCACCGGCCGTTCATGGCCCGGCCCACGGGGACTGCCCCGGCCTTTGCCGCGATCATCATCGGGGATCCGGGGCCCGCCTCACAAACCGCGGTCGCAGAGCCGGGCATCCCCGGGCATGAAGGACACAGGGGCCTTCGGAGCCGGGAGACGTACCGGTGAACCCTACGGCAAGACCATGCCGCCGGCGCGTGTCCGGTGTGCGCGGCAGCGCCCTGACCTGCACATCGTTTCCGCAGGTCAGGGGAGATGACAACGGTGTTCAGTGCCGCGTTGCCCGATACCCCCCACCCGTAGTTCACTGACTACCGGAACGAGACGGAAGGGCGGTTGTCATGGGGGCAGGGCACGACCACGGGCACGCGCACAGCCATGCGCCCGCCACGGGTACGGCCGCGGCTGCGTACCGCGGCCGGCTGCGGATCGCGCTGGGCATCACGCTCACGATCATGGTGGTGGAGATCGTCGGCGGACTCGTCGCGGACTCGCTCGCGCTGATCGCGGACGCGGCGCACATGGCGACCGACGCGGTGGGCCTCGGCATGGCGCTGCTCGCCATCCACTTCGCGAACCGCCCGCCGAGCACGAACCGCACCTTCGGCTACGCCCGCGCCGAGATCCTCGCCGCACTGGCCAACTGCCTGCTGCTGCTCGGGGTCGGCGGATACGTGCTGTTCGAGGCGGTCCAGCGGTTCGTCACGCCCGCGCAGACCGAGGGCGGCCTGATGATCTGGTTCGGCCTGTTCGGCCTGGTCGCCAACATGATCTCGCTCACCCTGCTGATGCGCGGGCAGAAGGAGAGCCTGAACGTGCGCGGCGCGTTCCTGGAGGTGGCCGCGGACGCGCTGGGCTCGGTGGCGGTGCTGATCTCGGCGTCCGTGATCCTGGCCACCGGCTGGCAGGCCGCCGACCCGGTCGCCTCGCTGGTCATCGGGCTGATGATCGTGCCGAGGACGCTGAAGCTGCTGCGCGAGACGCTGGACGTGCTGCTGGAGGCCGCGCCGAAGAACGTCGACATGGCCGAGGTGCGGGCACACATCCTGGCGCTGGACGGCGTGGAGGACGTGCACGACCTGCACGCCTGGACGATCACCTCGGGGATGCCCGTGCTGTCGGCGCACGTGGTGGTCAGCCCGGAAGTGCTGAACGCCATCGGCCACGAGAAGATGCTGCACGAGCTTCAGGGCTGCCTGGGCGTCCACTTCGACGTGGAGCACTGCACCTTCCAGCTGGAGCCGAGCGGGCACGCGGAGCACGAGGCGAAGCTCTGCCACTGACGGGTTTCCGTGCGGCGGCCCGGTTCCCGGTGCGTTGGGACGGTTTCGGGGCGCCGGACCGGGCATGATCACCTACCGGGTCTCCCTCCCGGACCGGGTGAAAGTGCCGGGAGTGCCGGATTCGTACGGCAGACTTGGGGTGCGAAGACCGAGGCGAAGGATGGGTATGCCGATCACACCTGCCAGCACGACGCACAGCTCGTCCGATGGCACCGCAGAGGCGATCTTGCTGGAACTGGTCGACGAGAAGGGTGTGACGATCGGCACGGCGGAGAAGCTCGCCGCCCATCAGCCGCCGGGGCAGCTGCACCGCGCGTTCTCCGTGTTCCTCTTCGACGAGCAGGGGCGGCTGCTGCTCCAGCAGCGCGCGCTGGGCAAGTACCACTCCCCCGGTGTGTGGTCCAACACCTGCTGCGGCCACCCCTACCCCGGCGAGGCGCCGTTCGCGGCGGCGGCCCGGCGCACCTTCGAGGAGCTGGGCGTCTCGCCGTCGCTGCTGGCGGAGGCGGGCACGGTCCGCTACAACCACCCGGACCCGGCCTCGGGCCTGGTCGAGCAGGAGTACAACCACCTGTTCGTCGGCCTGGTGCAGGCGCCGCTCGCGCCGGATGCGGAGGAGGTCGGGGCGACCGCCTTCGTGACGGCGGCCGAGCTGGCGGAGCGGCACGCCCGGGACACATTCTCGGCCTGGTTCATGACCGTGCTGGACGCGGCCCGTCCGGCGATCAGGGAGCTGACGGGCGCGTCGGCCGGCTGGTGAGGACACCGGCCGGCGCCATGACGTTCGGCGGCGGCCGGGCGGCAGCATGGGAGCACTCCGGCTGCCGCCCGACCGTATGCCGTTCCGGCAACTCGGCCGTTCCGACAACTCGGCCGTTTCGGCAGCTCAGGCGCCAGCTAAACGTTTCAGCGCCACACCCGCAGCCGTAGCCGCAGCCGTCACCTGAACGTTTCCGCAGCCCGCGCGGCCGACGAGCGGCCCGGCGGTGCGCCGCCGTACCTCACGGCAGCCCGGCCGGTTTGAGCGGCAGGGCGGCCCAGATGACCTTGCCGCCGCTCGCCGTGTGCTCCACATCGACCACCCCGCCCGCCTCCCGGGCCACCTCGCGGACCAGGAGCAGCCCCCGGCCGCCGGTCCGGCCGTGGTCGGCCTCCAGGGCGCTCGGCCGGTAGGGGTGGTTGTCCTCCACCGACACCCGCACCCACTCGGCCCCGACGGCGACCTCCACGGCCAGCATCGGCGAGAGCAGCGCCGCGTGCCGGACCGCGTTGGTGACCAGTTCGGAGACGATGAGCAGCAGCCCGTGGAGCACGTCGTCGCAGACCGGTACGCCCTGGCGCAGCAGCAGGTCCCGTACGGCGTGCCGGGCCTGCGGGACCGAGGAGTCCTCGGCAGCGGCGGTGAACCGCCAGACGCCCTCGTAGGGCAGTGGGTCGGGCGGCGGCCCGGCGGCCCCCGCCGGGCGCGGGCCGTCCCCGCGCCCGTGGTCGTCCATCGTCCGGTCGCCGCCCTCGCGCTCGATTGTCACCACACGTCGAGTGTTGATAACGATCGGCTCCGCTCCCCGGAACTGAACACAAGTCAGCCAGTATCGGACGCTTTCTGACCGCCTGGGTATGACAAGGTCATGTGTGGGACCGTTCCTGTCTCCGGAACCGCCGATTCGCGAACTATTCGGGTTGTACGGGTTAGACGTGCGGCTTCTCCGAGACGAGACCGACGACGCGCCGGCCGCCGTAGCCGGTGGCGATCAGGCCGAGGCCGTCGAAGAGCAGCGCGAGCGAGATGAAGGTGCCGATGACGTACTGGCTGCTGCTCGGCCAGGAGCCGAGGACCAGGATCCCGAGCATCAGGTCGAAGGCGCCGAGCAGCAGGGTCAGACCGAACTGGGGGCCGCGCACCACCAGGCTGCCGACCAGCCGGAAGAACCCGCCCGACAGGAAGAGCAGCGCGGCGAACATGGTGAGCGCGGCGGCTGCCGCGTGGGGCAGCCGGATGACGACGATGCCGGCCGCGACGTTCAGGCCGGCGACGACGACGCCGAGCCAGAAGTAGCTGCTCCCGCGGGCCTGGATCGCGTGCAGCAGGCCGACGATGCCGCCGATCAGCAGCAGCCAGCCGAACAGCAGCATCGAGGTCAGCGTGGCGAGGCCGGTGTAGACGAGCCCGACGAGTCCGGCGAGCACGAGGATCACACCGAGCGCCGCGAGCATGCCGAAGCGGCGGTGCAGGCTCGTCGCCCTGTTCTTCGCCGCCCCGTCCTGGGGCTTGCCGGACCTGGCCATCGCCGCCTCCTCAATAGCCACTTTTGCGTCACTTGTTCATTTATGTCCCCCTGTGCGGGGTGTCGTAACTCACCGGGCCCGTCCTGATCACCACGGGTGGCGGGCCGATAACATCCGGCGCATGGAGCCCCAGCTGTCGCACCAGGTCGCCGACTCCGTCGCCACCGTCGTCATCTGCCATCCGGCGAAGCGCAACGCCATGACGGCCGCGATGTGGCGGGCACTGCCGCCGCTCCTGGCCGAGCTGGCGGGCGATCCGGGAGTGCGGGCGCTGGTGCTGACCGGGGCGGGCGCGACCTTCTGCGCGGGCGCGGACATCTCCACGCTCCGGGAGTCCCGGGAGGATGCGCAGGGGCTGGCGGTGGCAGCCGAGGAGGCGCTGGCCGCGTTCCCCAAGCCGACCCTCGCGGCCGTGCGCGGTCACTGCGTGGGCGGCGGATCCCAGCTCGCGGCGGCCTGCGATCTGCGGCTGACGGAAGAGGGCGCGCTGTTCGGGGTGACGCCCGCGAAGCTCGGCATCGTCTACCCGGCGTCCTCGACCCGCCGGCTGGTCTCGCTGGTGGGTCCGGCCACCGCCAAGTACCTGCTGTTCAGCGGCGAGTTGATCGACACGCAGCGGGCGTTGCGCACCGGGCTCGTGGACGAGGTGCTGCCGGAGGGCGAACTGGACAAGCGGATCACCGAGCTGACCCGGATCCTGGTGTCGCGCTCGCAGCTGACGCAGGCCGCCGCGAAGGAGTTCGCCGACGGCCGCACCGACCGGGACGCCTACTGGACCGAACAGGCACGCGGCAACGGCGACACCACGGAGGGCGTCGCCGCCTTCCTGGAGCGCAGGCAGCCGCACTTCACCTGGACCGTGCCCGGCACGCCCGCGTCCGGCTGAACCGGCTGAACCGGCTGCCGGTACGCACGGCACGGCACGCGGCGCGCAACGACGCGGCGCGGCCCTGATCCCCGGTTGTCGGTGCCACCTGCCACAATTGCGGCGCAAGCTGACGTGGATAAGGCGGTACGGGATCGTGACGACACCCGAGTCACTCGAAGTAGGGTCCATCGAAGGCAGGATCGCCGAGGAACTCGGCGTACGGGAGCGGCAGGTGAAGGCCGCGGTGGAGCTGCTCGACGGCGGTTCGACGGTGCCCTTCATCGCCCGCTACCGCAAGGAAGCGACCGAGATGCTCGACGACGCGCAGCTGCGCACGATCGAGGAGCGGCTGCGCTACCTGCGGGAGCTGGAGGAGCGGCGGACCGCCATCCTGGAGTCGGTGCGCGAGCAGGGCAAGCTCACCGAGGAGCTGGAGGCCCGGATCCGCGGCGCCGAGACCAAGGCGCGCCTGGAGGACATCTACCTCCCGTACAAGCCGAAGCGGCGCACCAAGGCGCAGATCGCGCGCGAGGCGGGCCTGGAGCCGCTCGCGGAGGGGCTGCTGGGCGACCCGACGGTGGAGCCGCTGGCCGCTGCCGCCGCCTTCGTCGACGCCGACAAGGGCGTGGCCGATCCGCAGGGCGCACTGGAGGGCGCGCGGGCCATCCTGACCGAGCGGTTCTCGGAGGACGCCGACCTCATCGGCGAGCTGCGCGAGCGCATGTGGGTGCGCGGGCGGCTGGCCGCCAAGGTGCGGGAGGGCAAGGAGGAGGCGGGCGCCAAGTTCGCCGACTACTTCGACTTCGCCGAGCCCTTCACCGAGCTGCCCTCGCACCGGATCCTGGCGATGCTGCGCGGCGAGAAGGAGGAGGTCCTCGACCTCGTCCTGGAGCCGGAGGAGCCTGCCGAGTCCGCATCGGTCCCGTCGTCGTACGAGGGGATCGTCGCCTCGAAGTTCGGCATCGCCGACCGGGGGCGTCCCGCCGACAAGTGGCTGACGGACACGGTCCGCTGGGCCTGGCGCACCCGGATCCTGGTCCATCTCGGCATCGACCTGCGGCTGAGGCTGCGTACGGCCGCCGAGGACGAGGCGGTCGACGTCTTCGCCGCAAACCTGCGCGACCTGCTGCTCGCCGCCCCGGCGGGTACGCGCGCGACGCTGGGCCTGGACCCCGGTTTCCGCACCGGCGTGAAGGTGGCCGTGGTCGACGCGACGGGCAAGGCGGTGGCGACCGACGTCATCTATCCGCACGTCCCGGCCAACAAGTGGGACGAGGCCCTCGCGAAGCTGGCCCGGCTGGCGAAGGAGCACGCGGTCGAGCTGGTCGCGATCGGCAACGGCACGGCGTCCCGGGAGACCGACAAGCTCGCCGGTGAACTGATCTCCAGGCACCCGGAGTTGAAGCTCACCAAGGTGATGGTGTCCGAGGCGGGCGCGTCCGTGTACTCGGCGTCGCAGTACGCCTCGCAGGAGCTGCCCGGCATGGACGTGTCGCTGCGCGGCGCGGTGTCCATCGCCCGCCGGCTCCAGGACCCGCTGGCCGAGCTGGTGAAGATCGACCCGAAGTCGATCGGTGTCGGCCAGTACCAGCACGATCTGTCCGAGGTGAAGCTGTCCCGCTCGCTGGACGCGGTCGTCGAGGACTGTGTGAACGGCGTCGGTGTGGACGTCAACACCGCGTCCGTGCCGCTGCTTTCGCGGGTGTCGGGCATCTCCTCCGGGCTCGCCGAGAACATCGTGTCGCACCGGGACGCCAACGGACCCTTCAGGTCGCGCTCCGAGCTGAAGAAGGTGTCCCGGCTGGGCCCGAAGGCGTACGAGCAGTGCGCGGGCTTCCTGCGCATCCGGGGCGGCGACGACCCGCTGGACTCGTCCAGCGTGCACCCGGAGGCGTACCCGGTGGTGCGGCGCATGGTGAAGACGTCCGGGCAGGAGGTGGCCGCCCTCATCGGCAACACGGGTGTGCTGCGCTCGCTGCGGCCCGCCGACTTCGTGGACGACAGCTTCGGTCTGCCGACCGTCACGGACATCCTGAAGGAGCTGGAGAAGCCGGGACGCGACCCGCGGCCCGCCTTCAAGACGGCCACCTTCAAGGAGGGCGTGGAGAAGATCTCCGACCTGTCCGCGGGGATGGTGCTGGAGGGCGTGGTGACGAACGTGGCCGCGTTCGGGGCGTTCGTGGACATCGGTGTGCACCAGGACGGGCTGGTGCACGTCTCGGCGATGTCGAAGACGTTCGTCAAGGACCCGCGCGACGTCGCGAAGCCCGGTGACATCGTCAAGGTGAAGGTCCTCGACGTGGACATCCCTCGCAAGCGGATCGCGCTGACGCTGCGCCTGGACGACGAGGCCGCGGGTGCCTCCGGCCAGGGGCAGGGGGGCCAGGGACAGGGCCGCCAGCAGCGTGGTGGCGGGGGCCGGCCGCCCCAGCAGCGCCAGGGCCAGGGACAGGGACAGGGACAGGGACAGCGTCAGGGCCGCGGTGGCGACCGGGGCGGGCGTCAGGCGCCGCCGCCGGCCAACAGCGCGATGGCCGACGCGTTGCGGCGGGCCGGGCTGCTGGATCCGAAGAAGCGCTGAGAGACGGGGTCCGGGCCGGGCGAGTCGCGTCGCGGCCCGGGCGCGCAAAACCGTGTGCCCGAAGGGCACTTGATTGCCAGACTCGCGCCATGGCCATCACTGATCCCAAACACGACCTCCAGACATATCTCCAGGACGCCCGTGACGTCCTCCTGTGGAAGCTGGAAGGCCTGCCCGAGTACGACGTCCGGCGCCCCCTGACTCCGACGGGGACCAATCTGCTGGGCCTGGTCAAGCATCTCGCCGGCGCCGAAGCCCTGTACTTCGGGGCGACCTACGGGCGGCCCTTCGGCGGGACGCCCCTGTGGATCACCGGGGACGCGGAACCCAACGCCGACCTGTGGGCCCGGCCGGACGAGAGCCGGGAGGACATCGTCGGCCTGTACCGCGCGGCCTGCGCGCACTCCGACGAGACCATCGCCGCACTGCCGCTGGACGCGGTCGGCCGGATCCCCGGAGACAGAGGCAGCGAGGTCACGCTGCACAACAGCCTCACCCACATGATCGCCGAGACCCAGCGGCACGCCGGACACGCCGACATCGTGCGGGAGTTGATCGACGGCACGACGGGGCAGCGCCCGGACGGCACCAACATGGCCCCCGGGGGCCGGGCCGCCTGGGCGGCGCACCGGGAGCGGGTGGAGCGGGCCGCCAAGGGGGCTTGACGGAAACGTTGGCCGGGAGAACGGTCGGATCACTACTATTCGATCGGTTTCGGCCTCTGCCCTGATTCCGGGCGGACAACTCATCTTTATGGGGACACATGTTCAGACGCTCCGCCGTCGCCGCCCTGTCGGGCGCGCTGGCCCTCACCGCCCTCACCGTGACGGCCGCCCGGGCCGATTCCGGTGAAGGAGACACCCAGGTCCTGCTGGCCGTCGTCAACGGCGGCCAGCCGGTCGTGCTCGGCGCCATGACGAAGAAGACGGTCACACTCACCATCAGCGCGAGCGACGACTCGGGGATCAAGGACGCCTATGGCTTCCTCTGGCACGGCACGTGGGACAACCCCGACGGCGGCGTGGGGCCCGGTTCCGACACTCCGCTGACCTGCACCCCGGTCTCCGGAAGCACC
Source organism: Streptomyces sp. NPDC002676 (assembly GCF_053592455.1). NCBI lineage: Bacteria > Bacillati > Actinomycetota > Actinomycetes > Kitasatosporales > Streptomycetaceae > Streptomyces > Streptomyces sp. NPDC002676. The sequence continues at coordinate 64,374 of NZ_JBSFVT010000016.1, forward strand.
ACCACCTCCACCTGCACCGCCGACATCGTCATCGACCCGAACGCGATGCTGATCAACGCCAACGCGGGTACCTGGCACATCTGGACGTCCGTGGACGCCAACGACTTCGACTACGTCAACAAGGAGAGCGCGGGCACCTTCCTGATGAAGCGTGCCGCCAGGCTGACCGCCGACGCCACCCCCGAGCCGGTGGCCAAGGGTGGCGTCCTCACCGTCAAGGGCGCGCTGACCCGCGCCAACTGGGGCAAGGGCGGCACCTACAGCGGCTACGCGGGCCAGTCGGTGAAGCTCCAGTTCCGCAAGGCCGGCAGCACGACGTACACCACCGTGAAGACGGTGACCAGCGGCACCGACGGCGCCCTCACGGCCACCACGACGGCCACCGAGGACGGCTACTGGCGCTGGAGCTTCGCCGGCACCAGTACGACCGGACCGGCCAAGGCCTCCGGCGACTACGTCGATGTGACGGGGGTCTAGGTCCTAGCGTTCGGTCAGCTTGCCGTCCGCCACCTCCAGGCGTCTGGTCACCCGGACCGCGTCCAGCATCCGCCGGTCGTGGGTGACCAGGAGGAGCGTGCCCTCGTAGGAGTCGAGGGCGGACTCCAGCTGCTCGATGGCGGGCAGGTCGAGGTGGTTGGTCGGCTCGTCCAGGACGAGGAGGTTCACGCCCCGGCCCTGGAGCAGCGCCAGGGCCGCGCGGGTGCGTTCGCCCGGGGAGAGGGTCGCGGCCGGGCGCAGCACGTGGTCGGACTTCAGGCCGAACTTGGCCAGGAGGGTGCGGACCTCGACCGGCTCGGTGTCGGGGACGTCCGCGCAGAACGCGTCGAGCAGGGTCTCGGGGCCGTGGAAGAGCTTGCGGGCCTGGTCGACCTCGCCGACCAGGACGCCCGAGCCGAGGGCCGCGTGCCCGGAGTCGAGCGGGACGCGGCCGAGCAGCGCGCCCAGCAGGGTGGACTTGCCGGCGCCGTTGGCCCCGGTGACGGCGACCCGGTCCGCCCAGTCGATCTGCAGGGAGACCGGGCCGAAGGTGAAGTCGCCGCGCCGGACCTCGGCGTCGCGCAGGGTCGCCACGACCGCGCCCGAGCGCGGGGCCGCCGCGATCTCCATGCGCAGCTCCCACTCCTTGCGCGGCTCCTCGACCACCTCCAGGCGCTCGATCATGCGCTGGGTCTGCCGGGCCTTGGCGGCCTGCTTCTCGCTGGCCTCGCTGCGGAACTTGCGGCCGATCTTGTCGTTGTCGTTGTTCGCCTTGCGCCGGGCGTTCTTCACACCCTTGTCCATCCAGGAGCGCTGCATCTGCGCGCGGTCCTGGAGGGCGGACTTCTTGTCGGCGTACTCCTCGAACTCCTCGCGGGCGTGCCTGCGGGCGACGTCCCGTTCCTCCAGGTAGGCCTCGTAGCCGCCGCCGTAGAGGTTGATCTGCCGCTGGGCGAGGTCGAGTTCGAGGACCTTGGTGACCGTGCGGGTGAGGAACTCGCGGTCGTGGCTGACGACGACCGTGCCCGCGCGCAGGCCGGTGACGAAGCGCTCCAGGCGCTCCAGACCGTCCAGGTCGAGGTCGTTGGTGGGCTCGTCCAGGAGGAAGACGTCGTAGCGGGACAGCAGGAGGGAGGCGAGGCCGGCGCGGGCCGCCTGGCCGCCGGAGAGGGCGGTCATAGGCTGGTCCAGGTCCACGGCGAGGCCGAGGGAGTCGGCGACCTCCTCGGCGCGCTCCTCCAGGTCGGCGCCGCCCAGGTTCAGCCAGCGCTCCAGGCTCACCGCGTAGGCGTCGTCGGCGCCGGGTGCGCCGTCCACCAGGGCCTGGGTCGCCTCGTCCATGACCCGCTGGGCCTCGGCCACGCCCGTGCGGCGGGCGAGGAAGTCCCGGACGGTCTCCCCCGGCCTGCGCTCCGGCTCCTGCGGCAGGTGACCGACGGTCGCGGTCGGCGGGGAGAGCCTGAGCTCGCCCTGCTCGGGCGCGGTGAGCCCGGCGAGCAGGCGCAGCAGGGTGGACTTGCCCGCGCCGTTGGCACCGACCAGCCCGATCACGTCGCCGGGCGCGACGACGAGATCCAGCCCGGTGAAGAGGGAGCGGTCGCCGTGTCCGGCGGCGAGGTTCTTGGCGACGAGAGTGGCAGTCATCAGAACGCCGATCCTAATGGGCCGCGGGAGTGCCGCTCAGCCGGATTTCCCCCGGTCACCGGTGGCTCTATGGTCCTGGCATGGACAGCGAGTCGCGTGACGAAGTGATCGTGGTCGGGGGCGGGGTCGCCGGGCTGACGACGGCCGTGGTGCTGGCCGAGTCCGGGCGGCGGGTCCGCGTGTGGGCGCGTGAGCCCGCCGAGCGCACGACCTCGGCGGTGGCGGGCGGCCTGTGGTGGCCGTACCGCATCGAGCCCGAGGCGCTGGTCGGAGCGTGGGCGCTGGCGTCCCTCGCGGTGTACGAAGAGCTGGCGGGCCGTCCCGAGGAGACGGGCATCCGCCTGGTCGAGGGCGTGCACCGGGGAACGCGGCTCGACGAGCTGGGCGACTGGGCCGGCCGGGTGCCGGGACTGCGGGAGACGGCCGACGGGCTGGCGGCGCGGCTGCCGCTCATCGACATGCCGGTCCATCTGGCGTGGCTGCGCGAGCGGCTCGTCAAGGCGGGCGGCACGGTCGAGGGGCGTACGGTCGCGGATCTGGCCGCCGTGCCCGCGCCGGTCGTGGTCAACTGCACGGGGCTGGGCGCCCGTTCGCTCGTACCGGATCCGGCGGTGCGGCCGGTGCGCGGGCAGCTGGTCGTGGTGGAGAACCCGGGCATCACGACCTGGTACACGTCCGTCGACCACGTCTCGGCCGTCTCCACCTACTTCATGCCGCAGCCGTACGGGCTGCTCCTGGGCGGTACGGCGGAGGACGACGCCTGGTCGCTGGAGCCGGACCCGGACACGGCCGCCGCGATCGTCGCCCGCTGCGCGGCCGTCCGGCCGGAGATCGCCGGGGCGCGGGTGCTGGCCCACCGGGTGGGGCTGCGGCCGGCCCGCGACGCGGTACGGCTGGAACGGCAGCCCCTGCCGGGCGGCGGGGTGCTGGTGCACAACTACGGGCACGGCGGGGCCGGGGTCACCGTGGCGTGGGGCTGCGCCCGTGAGGCGGCCGGGCTGGTGGACCCGGCCGCCTGAGGGTCAGCCCTGCGGGAGGTGCCGGGCGGTGTGCGGGGCGCGGACGCCGGCCCGGGTCCCCGGCTCGGGAGCGGCGGGCGGCGTGCTGCCGGAGGTGGCGCGCTCGAACGCTGGCGCGCCGCCGACGAGCGGCAGGCCGGCCGTCGTACGGGACAGGTCCAGGGTCAGGGTCGGCCGGGTGGACGGAGGATCGATCAGGTCCTTGTCCGTGCCGGCGACGATCAGCGCCAGGCGGTGGCCCTTGGGTACGACGTGGTCGGTGGCCGCCAGGTCCAGAGTGATGGTGTACGCCTTGCCCGGGACGAGCGGGACGCCGTGGCCGAGCGAGGCGTAGTGGCCGAGGTCGGCCCAGCCGCGGCTGAACACCGTGGAGTCGACCTTGGCCGTCTTCGCGCGGGTCTCCTTGAAGCAGGCGCTGTCGCCGGCCGTGCTCTCGCCCCAGCAGGTGCGGTCGGTGAGCGTGGTGATGCCCTCGGCGGCGTCGGCGTAGTCGCGGATGGTGTCCGGGCCGAGGTCCACCAGGACGGCGGACAGGTGGGCCGAGGCGGTGGTCGGGGTGGCGGTCACGGTCACCCGGGCGGAGCCGGACAGGCGCAGGTCGCGGGTGAGCGGCGCGGTGAGGAAGCCGGCCTTCTCCGGGGTGGACGTGGTCAGGTGCGCGGCCCAGTCGGTCTCGCTCAGTCCCGGGTCGTCGGTGAAGGTCTCGGTGCCGGCGGCCGTCCGCGTGCCGAGGGTGCCGACGCCCGCGTCGGTCCCGGGGGCCGGGTGCAGGGTGGTGGTGCGGGTGGTGTGCGGCGGCCAGGCCGTCGAGGTGACCCAGTGGTCGGGGTGGCGTTCGATGTCGGCCATCGGCCGGCGGTCGATGCCGTTGTCGTAGCCGAGGAGTTCGTGGTCGAACCAGCGGTGCAGGGTGTCGACCCAGGCGCCGCGCCGGTAGTCGAAGGGGTCGACGTGACCGGTCTGGGAGAGCCAGATCTTGCGGTGCACGCCGTGCTTCGCTAGGGCGTCCCACCACTGGCCGAAGTGCTTGGTGCGGACGTTGAGGTCCTGCATGCCGTGCACGACGAACACGCTCGCGCGCACCTTGGCCGCGTCCTTGACGTAGTCGCGCTCGGTCCACAGCGGGGTCCAGTCGCCGGAGCGCGGTGAGCCGTCGGCGAGTTGCTTCTGTACGGCCGCGCAGTGGGCCTGCGCGGCGTCGCTCTCGACGTAGCCGGCCAGTTCGTCGGGGCCGCCGTCGTAGAGCGGGGCGCCCTGGGCGAAGTAGTAGTCGTACCAGGAGGAGATCGCGCTGATCGGCACGACGGTCTTCAGGCCCCTGACGCCGGTGGCGGCGACGCCGTTGGCGATCGTGCCGTCCCAGCTCTTGCCGATCATGCCGGTTCTGCCGTTGGTCCAGCTCGCCTTGACGGCCGTAGTGCCGGTCCGGCTCGTGTACGCCTTCGCGCGGCCGTTCAGCCAGTCGACGACGGCCTTCGCGGACTGGATGTCGGAGCGTCCGCCGACGTCGACGCAGCCGTCGGAGCGGTTGGTGCCGGCGAGGTCGACGCCGACGAAGGCGTAGCCGCGCGGCACGAAGTAGTTGTCGAGGAACAGCGGCATCTGGACGACGTGGCCGTTTGCGTCGTACGTCTTCAGCTGGTGCTCGTTGCCGCGCCCGCAGCAGGAGTAGTACGGGCTGGCGTCCATGATGACCGGCACCTTGCGGCCCTGCCGGGCGGGTTCGGCGGGCCGGACGATGTCGGCGGCGACGCGGTCGGACCTCCCGTCGCCGTCGGCGTCGAGGCCGGTGTCCACCCACACGGACTCGCGGACGGCGTCCGCGTACGAGTACACGGGCCGGCTCTCGCGGGGCGCGGCCTGGGCGGAGGGGTGGCCGGCCGCCTGGGCTGAGGCCGGGGTGAGGAGTGCGGCGGTCAGGGTGGCGACGGCCGCGGTCGCGAGCGTTCTCCAGATCGTGAAGCGGGTGCTTATCGGCATGCGCGGACGGTACCCCGGCCAACTCCCGTACAGAAGAGGCCAAACGGCGCCCCAGAGTGTTCATGTCGGCTGAATGGCGTTCGTGTGACAAGCGAGGCCATGGACAAGGCAGGGGCCACAGGGACTGAATAGGCTGCGAACAGACTTCCTGTCCAGACGACTTGGAGCTGACACGTGCACCGCAGAATCTTCGCGCCGGGCGCACTCGCGGCGGCCTCCCTCCTGCTGGCGATCCCGGCATCGGCCGCGAGCTACGCCCCCGGCGCACCGGGCATCGGCGACCCCTACTACCCGTACTACGGAAACGGCGGCTACGACGTCTCCCACTACGATCTGAGGCTGCGTTACCAGCCGCAGACGGACGAGCTGCAGGGCACGGCGACGATCCTGGCCAAGACCACCGAGGACCTGTCCAGCTTCGACCTGGACTTCCTGCTGGACGTGAGCGAGGTGCGGGTCAACGGCACCAAGGCGTCCTTCGCCACCTCGGGCCAGCACGAACTCGTCGTCACGCCGAAGACGCCGCTGGGCAAGGGCCAGACCATCACCGTGGTGGTCCGCTACAGCGGGGTGCCGTCCACCAAGAGCGCGTACGGCTTCACCACCTGGCACCGCACGCCGGACGGCGCGGTCGCCGCCGACGAGCCCGAGGCCGCCTGGTGGTGGTTCCCGAGCAACGACCACCCGAGCGACAAGGCCAGCTACGACGTGTCCGTGTCCGTCCCGGACGGCACCCAGGCCCTCTCCAACGGCACGCTCCAGTCGACCAGTTCGCGGCTCGGCTGGACCCGCTACAACTGGCGGCAGAACAAGCCGCAGGCGACCTATCTCGCCACTCTCGCGGTCGGCAAGTTCGACATCACCACGAGCACCTCCGAGGGCGGGGTGCCGGTCATCAACGCCTACAGCCAGGACCTCGGCGACAACGACGGGGCGGCGCGGGCGAGCGTGGAGCGCACCGGGGAGCTCGTGGACTGGCTGAGCGGCTACTTCGGGCCGTATCCGTTCAGCACGGCCGGCGGGTACGTGCCGAACACCACCACCGGGTACGCGCTGGAGACGCAGACCCGCGTCTACTACAGCCCGCGGCAGTTCGCGAACGGCGCCAACACCTCGGTGGTCGTGCACGAACTGGCCCACCAGTGGTACGGCGACGACGTGTCGCTCAAGGGCTGGAAGGACATCTGGATCAACGAGGGCTTCGCGCGGTACGCGCAGTGGCTGTGGTCGGAGCACGAGGGCGAGGGCACCACGCAGGAACTCGCCGACTACGTGTACGCCTCGCACCCGGCCGACGACCCGTTCTGGACGGTCAAGCCCGGTGACCCGGGACCGGACGACCAGTTCGAGCTGCCCGTCTACGACCGGGGCGCGCTCGCCATCCAGGCGCTGCGGGGCGAGGTCGGCGACGACGCGTTCTTCGCCATCCTGAAGGGCTGGCCGAAGGAGCACGCGTACGGCAACGCGTCGGTGGCCGACTTCCGCGCGTACGCCGAGCAGGTCTCCGGCAAGTCGCTGTCCGCGCTGTTCGACACCTGGCTGTTCCAGCCGTCGAAGCCGGCCGCGCCCGCGGCACGCGCGGCGTCCCTCGTGAAGGCGGGTACATCCGTCGCCCAGCCGAAGTCGTGGAAGCAGATCGAGGCGACGAACGACATCCACGGGCACTGACCCCTGGGGGCCTCACCAGCCCGTCCCGGCCTGTCGCCTCCGTGCGGGAGGCCGGGACGGTGCAGGCGGCCGTAGAGGAACCCGGCGGCAAAGGCGTCGCCCGCACGGTTGAAGTCGACCACCGGCGCGGGCGGGGCCACCGCCGGGTGGGCCGGGTCCTCTCGCCGTGGGTCCTCCCGGCACTGGGGGGTCATCCCCCGTGGTCGTACACCGTGACTGCGATCCCGCGCTTCACCAGCCGTTCGGTGACGAGCGGCTCGATGCGGGACCACTTGCCGCCCGCCAGACCGCAGCCTATGCGGGGCATGTGCACGGACGCGCCGAGTTCGATCACTTTGTCGGCAAGCCGGGCCAGCGCGGAGTCGATGGCCTCGTAGCGCACGGGAACGCCGCTGCTGCGCGCCGTCCGGATACCGCGCTGGCCGATCATGTTCGCGACCCACACGTCCGGGGCGACCTTGACGAGCAGGACCGCGCCCAGGCCGAAGTCGTTCTTGGCGCGGGCGCGGTGCCAGGCGCGGTACGCCGCCTCGGGCTCCGGCCAGCGCCGCGAGAGTGCCAGGACGAAGCCCTTCCCCCAGCCGCCGAGGTCGTTGCAGACGTGGGCGATCACCTTGGCGCCCTTGACGGACGGAACGGTGGCGTCACCCCGGACATACGAGATCTCCGACATGACGCCACCGTAGGCGCTGCCACTGACAGTGGCGGTGAGCTGCTACTTCGTGAGCTGCGCCAGTTCCTCGTCGGTGCTCTGGTCGACCCGGCGGCGTACCGCGAACCAGCCGGCGACCAGCAGGACGGCGATCACCGGGATCAGGAGCAGCGTCTTGCGGCCGACCTCGGGGTCGTTCCACATCATGCCGAGGCAGACCAGCAGGAAGGCGATCGTGGCGATCTCCGTGACCGGGCTGCCCTTCAGGCGGAAGTTCGGCCGGGTGACCAGGCCGGCCTTGGCGCGCCGGACGAAGATCATGTGACAGAGCATGATGATCACCCAGGTGCTGATGATGCCGAGCGAGGCGACCTCCAGCACGATCTCGAAGGCCTGGCTGGGCATCAGGTAGTTCAGGCCGACGCCGAGCACGCAGACCGCGCAGGTCAGCAGGATGCCGCCGTAGGGGACCTGGTTGCGGTTCATCCGGGCGGTGAACTTCGGCGCGGAGCCGGACATGGCCATGGAGCGCAGGATGCGGCCGGTGGAGTACAGGCCGGAGTTCAGCGAGGACATGGCGGCGGTGAGGACCACCAGGTTCATCACGTCACCGGCGCCCGAGACGCCGATCTTCGACAGGACCGTCACGAACGGGCTCTCGCCGGCCTGGTAGACCGAACCGGGCAGCAGCAGGGCGAGCAGAACGACCGAGCCGACGTAGAACAGGCCCACGCGCCACATGATCGAGTTCACCGCGCGCGGGACGACCTTCTCCGGCTCGGCGGTCTCGCCGGCGGCGACGCCGACCAGCTCCAGCGCGGCGTACGCGAAGATCACGCCCTGCATGACCAGGACGACCGGCATCACGCCGTGCGGGAAGAACCCGCCGTGGTCGGTGATCATGTTCAGGCCGGGAGTGTGGCCGCCGACCTTGTGCTGGGTGGCGACCAGGAAGATGCCGATCAGCATGAAGCCGACGATGGTGGCGACCTTGATGATCGCGAACCAGAACTCCAGTTCACCGAAGATCTTCACGGAGATCAGGTTCACGGCCAGGACCACCGCGAGGGCGATCAGCGCGAGCACCCACTGGGGGATGCTCGTGAACATGCTCCAGTAGTGCGTGTAGAGCGCGATCGCGGTGATGTCGGCGATGCCGGTCGTCGACCAGTTCAGGAAGTACATCCAGCCGGCGACGTAGGCGCCCTTCTCGCCGAGGAACTCGCGCGCGTACGACACGAAGGAACCGGAGGACGGCCGGTACAGGACCAGCTCGCCGAGGGCCCGGACGACGAAGAAGGCGAAGACGCCGCAGACCAGGTAGGCCAGCGCGAGCGCGGGGCCCGCGTTGTGCAGCCGTCCGCCGGCGCCCAGGAGGAGGCCGGTACCGATGGCGCCGCCGATGGCGATCATGTTGACGTGGCGGGCCTTGAGGTCCTTGCTGTAACCGGCGTCGCCCGCGTCCGCGGGCTTCGCGGTCGCCTGGGGGGAGGCCACGGCCTGTGCCGTGTCCAGGGCGTCCTTGCTCAAAGGTGGTACCACTTTCCTGGTGCGCCCGGACCTCGTGGGCCCGGGTGTCCGTGTGTTCTCGGCCCGCACCACCTTGGTGAGTCGCGGTACAGACCAAGCCAGCAGCTTCCCAGAGAGCATGCCGGATACACGGTGGTCCAGGTCACAGAGCGTTACTTCTCACACGACCTCCCCGGGTTTCACACTTTTGGTGAGACAGCGATACTGCTGCACATGACGACCGACGCGACGACCGGTACCGAGGAGCCCGCGCTCACCATCGACGAGCTGGCCGCGCAGGCGGGCGTCACGGTCCGCACCGTCCGCTTCTACGGCAGCAAGGGGCTGCTTCCGCCGCCGGTGATCGGTCCGCGGCGGGTGGGTCACTACGGTCCCGGGCACGTGGCGCGGCTGGCCCTCATCGAGGAGCTTCAGCAGCAGGGCATGACCCTGGCGGCGATCGAGCGGTACCTGCGGCAGCTGCCGCCGGACCTCACCCCGCACGACCTGGCGATCCACCGCGCGGTGGTCGCGTCCTGGGCGCCGGACGCGGTGGAGACGGTGTCCCTGCGGGAGCTGGAACGGCGGGCGGGACGGCGCCTCGCCGCCGAGGACCTGGAGCGGCTGGCGGCGATGAACGTCCTCGTGCCAGGAGACGGGGACGAGGACGAGGTCCGCGTCGACGCCGGGCTGCTCCGCCTAGGTCTCCAGCTCCTCGACGTACCGCTGTCTCAGGAGGTGATCCTCGCGGCGCGCAAGGTGCTCGTGGAGCACTCGCGCGCCGCGGCTCACGAGCTGGCCCAGCTCTTCCGCGGCGAGGTGGCGGAGCGTGACGCCCGGGACGTGAAGTCCCTGTCGGCGCACATGCACCCCCTGGTGGTGCAGGCGCTGCTGACGACGTTCCAGCGCTCGCTGCGGGAAGAGCTGAGCGAGTGGCTCACCGGGTCAGGAGCGGGCTGAGTCGCTGAAGGGCTCCCCCTGCTCGGACTTCTGCACCAGCAGCGCGGGGGGCGTGAACCGCTCGCCGTAGCGCTCGGCGAGTTCACGCGCGCGGGCCACGAATCCGGGCAGGCCGCCTTCGTAGCCGTTGATGTACTGGAGCACACCGCCGGTCCAGCCCGGGAAGCCGATGCCGAAGATCGAGCCGATGTTGGCGTCGGCGACGGAGGTCAGGACCCCCTCTTCGAGGAGCCGTACGGTGTCGAGCGCCTCGGCGAAGAGCATCCGCTCCTGCATGTCGCGGAACGGGACCTCGTACCCGGGCTTCGTGAAGTGCTCGCGCAGCCCCGGCCACAGTCCGGCGCGCTTGCCGTCCGCCGTGTAGTCGTAGAAGCCGGCGCCGCCGCTGCGGCCCGGGCGGCCGAACTCGTCGACCATGCGGTCGATGACCGTCTCCGCCGGGTGCGCGGTCCAGGTGCCGCCCGCCTCCTCGACGGCCCGCCGGCTCTCGTTTCGGATCTTGCGCGGGAGGGTGAGGGTCAGCTCGTCCATGAGGGAGAGGACCTTCGCGGGGTAGCCGGCCTGCGCGGCGGCCTGCTCCACGGAGGCGGGCTCGATGCCCTCGCCGACCATGGCGACGCCCTCGTTGATGAAGTGGCCGATCACCCGGGAGGTGAAGAAGCCGCGCGAGTCGTTCACGACGATCGGCGTCTTGTTGATCTGCCGGACCAGGTCGAAGGCGCGCGCGAGCGCCTCGTCGCCGGTGCGCTCGCCCTTGATGATCTCGACGAGCGGCATCTTGTCGACCGGCGAGAAGAAGTGCAGCCCGATGAAGTCGGCCTGGCGCTCCACACCTTCGGCGAGGGTGGTGATGGGGAGCGTGGAGGTGTTGGAGCACAGCAGCGCGTCGGGGGCGACGACGGACTCGATCTCCTGGAAGACCTTGTGCTTGAGGGAGGTGTCCTCGAAGACGGCCTCGATGACCGCGTCGCAGCCCGCGAGGTCGGCCGCCTCGCCGGTGGGCGTGATGCGGGCGAGCAGCGCGTCGGCCTTCTCCTGGGTGGTACGGCCCTTGGCGACGGCCTTGGCGCACAGCTGCTCGGAGTAGCCCTTGCCCTTGGCGGCGGCCTCCGCGGAGACGTCCTTGAGGACGACGTCGATGCCCGCGCGGGCGCACGAGTAGGCGATGCCCGCGCCCATCATGCCGGCGCCGAGCACGGCGACCTTGCGGACCGGGCGGGGCTCGATGCCCTTGGGCCGGTTGGCGCCGGAGTTGACGGCCTGGAGGTCGAAGAAGAACGCCTGGATCATGTTCTTCGAGGTCTGGCCGGCGGCCAGCTCCACGAAGTAGCGGGCCTCGATGACCTGGGCGGTCTCGAAGTCGACCTGGGCGCCCTCGACGGCCGCGGCGAGGATGCCCCGCGGGGCCGGGTAGGGGGCGCCGTTCGTCTGCTTGCGCAGGCTGGCCGGGAAGGCGGGCAGGTTGGCGGCGAACTTCGGGTTGGCGGGAGTGCCGCCGGGGATCTTGTAGCCGGGCTTGTCCCAGGGCTGCTGCGAGGCGGGGTTGGCGTCGATGAAGGCGCGCGCCTTGGCGAGCAGTTCCTCGGGCGTGGCGGCGACCTCGTGGACGAGGCCGTTCTCCTGGGCGCGCCGGGCGTTGTACTGCTGGCCCTGGAGGAGCACCTTCAGCAGGGCGTCCGTGATGCCCAGCAGCCGTACGGTGCGGACGACTCCGCCGCCGCCGGGGAGCAGGCCGAGGGTGACCTCCGGGCAGCCGATCTTGGTGCCGGAGGTGTCGAGGGCGACCCGGTGGTGGCAGGCGAGGGCCAGTTCGAAGCCGCCGCCCAGGGCGGCGCCGTTGATCGCGGCGACGACCGGCTTGCCGAGGGTCTCGATGCGGCGCAGGTTGCGCTTGATGGCGAGGCCGCCGTCGAACAGGTCCTGTGCGGTCTCTGGGGTGACCCGGATCAGGTCGCGCAGGTCGCCGCCCGCGAAGAAGGTCTTCTTCGCGGAGGTGAAGATGATGCCGCGGACGGACTCCTGCTCCGCCTCCAGGCGGTCGGTGATCGCGGCGAGGGAGTCGCGGAACGCCTGGTTCATGGTGTTCGCGGACTGGTTGGGGTCGTCCAGGACGAGGGTGACGACACCGGTGTCGTCCTGCTCCCAGCGGATGGTGGTGCTCTCGGTCATGTCTTCGTCTCCGTTGAAGTCTGAAGTCTCTTGGTTCCGCGGGGAGTTCAGATGCGCTCGACGATCGTGGCGATGCCCATGCCGCCGCCCACGCACAGGGTGGCGAGGCCGTAGCGCTTGTCCTGGCGCTCCAGCTCGTCGATGAGCGAGCCGAGGATCATCGCGCCGGTCGCGCCCAGCGGGTGGCCGAGGGCGATGGCGCCGCCGTTGACGTTGACCTTGTCCAGGCTGAGGCCCATGTCCTCCACGAAACGCAGCACGACCGCGGCGAACGCCTCGTTGATCTCGACCAGGTCGATGTCGTCGATGGTCAGCCCGGCCTTGGCGAGCGCCTTGCGCGTGGCGGGGGCGGGACCGGTGAGCATGATGGTGGGCTCGGAGCCGGAGACGGCGGCGGAGACGATCCGCGCGCGCGGGGTGAGGCCGTAGCGCTCGCCGACCTCCTTGGAGCCGATCGCGACCAGCGAGGCGCCGTCCACGATGCCGGAGGAGTTGCCCGCGTGGTGGACGTGGTCGATCTTCTCCACCCAGTGGTACTTCTGCAGCGCGACGGCGTCGAAGCCGCCCAGCTCGCCGATGTCCGCGAACGACGGCTTCAGCTTGGCGAGGGAGTCGGCGGTGGTGCCGGGGCGCAGGTGCTCGTCGTGGTCGAGGACGACCAGGCCGCTGCGGTCCTTGACGGGGACGACGGAGCGGTCGAAGCGGCCCTCCTTCCAGGCGGTCGCGGCGCGCTCCTGGGACAGGGCGGCGTACTCGTCGACGTCCCGGCGGGTGAAGCCCCCGATGGTGGCGATCAGGTCGGCGCCGATGCCCTGCGGCACGAAGTTGACGGCGAGGTTCGTCATCGGGTCGTTGAACCAGGCGCCGCCGTCGGAGGCCATCGGCACGCGGGACATGGACTCCACGCCGCCGGCCAGGACCAGGTCCTCCCAGCCCGAACGGACCTTGGCGGCGGCCAGGTTGACGGCCTCCAGGCCGGAGGCACAGAAGCGGTTCTCCTGGACGCCGGCGACGGTGTCCGGCAGGCCCGCGGCGATCGCGGCGATCCGGGCGATGTCGGAGCCCTGGTCGCCGACCGGGCCGACGACGCCGAGCACGATGTCGTCGATCGCGGCCGGGTCGAGGCCCGGGAAGCGGCCTTGGAGCTCGTGGATGAGGCCGACGACCAGGTCGATGGGCTTCGTGCCGTGCAGGGCGCCGTTCGCCTTGCCGCGGCCACGCGGGGTGCGGATCGCGTCGTACACGTACGCTTCGGTGCTCACGGAGGTGCCTTTCGGGAGGGTGGGTGCCGGGCGGATCAGTGGGTGTGCGGGGCTGCGGGGTCGTTCGCCAGTTCCGGTATTCCCCAGTCCCGCGCCACCGTCTCCTTGTCGGCGCCCGGCAGGGCCGGGCCGGTGCGGACGGTGGTCGGGGTCGCCGAGAAGCGGGGGGCGGGGGCCGGCTGGGTGAGGCCGCCGTGGTCGGTGAAGGTGCCGCGCGCGGCCAGGTGCGGGTGGTGCGGGGCCTCGCCCAGGGACAGCACGGGGGCCACACAGGCGTCCGAGCCCTCGAAGAGGGCCGTCCACTCTTGACGGGTGCGGGACTTGAAACGGGCGGCGACGCGCTCGCGCACCTCACCCCAGCGGGTCCAGTCGTGGTGCGCCGGGGCCAGGTCGTCCAGGTCCATCAGGCGCAGGAACTCCGCGTAGAACTGCCCCTCCAGGGCGCCGACCGCCATGTACCGGCCGTCGGCGGTCTCGTAGGTGCCGTAGTACGGGCAGCCGCCGTCCAGGAGGTTGGCGCCGCGCCGGTCCTGCCAGGAGCCGGCGGCCAGCATGCCGTGGATCATCGCGGACAGGTGCGCGGTGCCGTCCACGATGGCCGCGTCCACGACCTGCCCGGTGCCGGTCGCGCGCGCGTGGTGCAGGGCGGCGAGGACGCCGACGACCAGGTAGAGGGAGCCGCCCGCGTAGTCGCCGAGCAGGTTGACGGGGACGGCCGGGGGCTCGTCCGGGTGGCCGATCATGCCGAGGGTGCCGGTGAGGGCGATGTACGCCACGTCGTGCCCGGCGCGGTCGGCGAGGGGGCCTTCCTGGCCCCAGCCGGTCATCCGGCCGTAGACCAGACGGGGGTTGCGGGCGTGGCAGGCGTCGGGGCCGACGCCGAGGCGCTCGGCCACGCCGGGGCGGTAGCCCTCGATGAGGATGTCGGCCCGTTCGGCGAGGTCCAGGACGCGCGCGGGGCCGTCCGGTGCCTTGAGGTCGACGATCACGGAGCGCTTGTTGCGGTTCGTCACGTCGTGCGCGGGGTCGATCCCGAGGCCCGGGCCGCCCGGGCGGTCCACGCGCACCACGTCGGCGCCCAGGTCGGCGAGGAGCATGGCGGCGAACGGGCCCGGCCCGATACCGGCCAGCTCCACCACGCGCACGCCGCTGAGCGGGCCGTCGCCCGTCGTGCTCGGCGCCCCTGGCGTCTTTGCCGTGGTCATGCCGTCCAGCCCCCAAACGCGTGTGACACAACTGATGTAACACCGGTGATGCTAAGAACGCGTTCCACCGGACACAAGACCTAACGAGCAAGCGCTTAGCCAAGTGCCCGGGAAGCGCCACGGTTGCGTCCGGGGCGGTCGTCCGGCTCCGTGCTCCACACGCTAGCCTCGGCCACCGACAACGGCGCGGGCAGCACGACCAAGGGGTGTCATGAGCAGACTGAAAAGGACGGACCGTCCCTACGACCTCGTGCTCTTCGGAGCCACCGGCTTCGTCGGCACGCTCACGGCCGAGTACCTCGCGGCCCACGCCCCCGAGGGGCTGCGCTGGGCGATCGCGGGCCGTGACGAGCGCAAGCTGGAGCGGTTGCGCGACCGGCTGCCGGGCGGCCCCGGCATCGGGGTGCTGCGCGCCGACGTCGCCGAACCGGCCACCCTGCGCGCCCTCGCCGGGCACGCGCGCGTGGTGGCCACGACCGTGGGGCCGTACATCCTCTACGGCGAGGAACTGGTCGCCGCCTGCGCGGACGCCGGCACCGACTACCTCGATCTGACCGGCGAGCCCGAGTTCGTGGACCTGATGTACGTCCGGCACGACGCACGCGCGCGGGAGACGGGCGCCCGCCTGCTGCACGCCTGCGGCTTCGACTCGGTCCCGCACGACCTGGGCGCGTACTTCACCGTCCAGCAGCTGCCGGAGGGGGTGCCGCTGACCGTGGAGGGGTACGTCACCGCCGACGCGGCCCTCTCCGGCGGAACCCTGGCCTCCGCGCTGAACCAGTTCGCGCGCGGACGGCAGATGGCCGCCGCCGCGCGCGACCGCCGCCGGAACGAGCCGCGCCTGATGGGACGCCGGGCCTCGGCGCCGGCGGGCGCGCCGAAGTTCGCCAAGGAGATCGGCGCGTGGGCGCTGCCGCTGCCCACCGTCGACCCGCAGATCGTGCGCCGCTCGGCGGCGGCCCTGGACCGGTACGGCCCGGACTTCCGGTACCGGCACTACGCCGCCGTACGGCACCTGCCGGTCGCCCTCGGCGGGGTCGCGGCCGTCGGCACGGTGGCGGTGGCGGCACAACTGCCGCCCGCCCGGCGCTGGTTGTCGGACCGGCTCCGGCCCGGGGACGGCCCGAGCGCCGAGAAGCGGGCGAAGAGCTGGTTCACGGTGCGCTTCGTCGGCGAGGGCGGCGGCCGGCGCGTGTTCACGGAGGTCGCGGGCGGCGACCCCGGCTACGACGAGACGGCGAAGATGTTCGCCGAGGCGGCCCTCGCCCTGCTCTGCGACGACCTCCCGCCCACGGCCGGCCAGGTCACCACGGCACAGGCCATGGGCGACGCGCTGACCCGGCGGCTGCGCGCGGCGGGCATCACCTTCCGGGTGGCCGCGACGCGCTGACGGCCCGCCGTGTCAGGAGGCCGGCGCCTGGCCCGTCACCGCCTCCTGAAGCGCCCGCCGGCACAGGGCGTCCGCCCTGCGGGTGGTCTCCGGCAGCCGGTAGCGCGGGGTCAGCGCGAGGGTGTGCGCCAGGGCGTTGCCGAGGCTCACGCGGTGGCCGACGGAGACGAAGACCGGCTTGATGCCGTCCTGGGTGCGCAGGGCGCGGCCGACCTCCTCGGTGCCCGCGAGGAGCGGCGTGGAGCTGCCCCGCGCGGGGTCCGGGTCGTCGTAGGTGAAGGTGAACGGGTTCTTGGCGACGCCGATGGTGGGCAGGCCGGTGAGCACGCCGAGGTGGCTGGCGAGACCGAAGCGGCGCGGGTGGGCGAGGCCGTAGCCGTCGCACACGACGAGGCCGGGCGGGCAGGGCAGCGCGTCCAGGGCGGCCCGGACGGTGGGCAGTTCACGGAAGGCGAGGAGTCCGGGCACGTACGGGAAGGACACCCGGCCGACGGCCGTCGTCTCGGCCACGACCTCCAGGGTCGCCGCGTCCAGCACCACGGCCGCCGCGGCGACGAGGTCGCGCTCGTCGTCGTAGGCGACGTCCACGCCCGTGACCCGGCCCGCCCCGGGCGGCGGTCCCGGCTCGTCGAGCACCACCCGCCCGCGCAGTTCGTCCTGTACGGCGCGGGCCTCTTCCTCGGTCGCGGGCCAGCCCGCGGGTACGCGTACGGTCGTCATGGTGGGCCCGACTGTACGGCCCACGGCGGCGCGCGGGGCCGTGGGGGTAGGCTCGCGATCATGTTCGTACTGGAGCTGACCTACACCGCGCCGCTCGACGCCGTGGACGCCGTGCTGCCGGACCATGTGACGTGGCTGGAAGAGCAGTACGACAACGGCTTCTTCCTCGCCTCGGGGCGCAAGGACCCGCGCGACGGCGGGGTGATCCTGGCCGTCGCGGAGGACCGGGCCCGCATCGAGGAGCTCGTCGCGGGCGACCCGTTCGTCGCCGCCGGGGTGTGCGCGTACCGCGTCACGGAGTTCATCGCCACGAAGACGGCCCCCGAGCTGGCACACCACCGGCAGACGCTGGGCTGAGCCCGGCGGGTTCAGCCCTTCTTCGCGTTCAGCGCGCGCTGCAGCTGGGCCTTGTTCATGTCGGAGCGGCCCTCGATGCCGCGCTGTTTGGCCTCGTTGTACAGCTGGTCGTAGGTCGGGCCCCCGGAGCCCTTCCCGGACCGCTTGCCGCCGCGCTCGCCGGAGGACATGTCCTGGGTCGAGCTGCGGCTGGCGGTCTTGGCCTCGCCGGAGCGGGCGCGTTCCTTGTTGACCGTCCGTGCCGCGATCTCCTTGGCCCGTCCGGCGCTCTCGCCCCGCTCCTGGGCGCTCTCCTTGATGTGTTCGTACTGGCGCTCACGCTTGGAGCTGGAACCCCTCGGCATGATCGCTCGCTTCCTTTCGCTGCCTCGTTCTCGTGGTGGGACAGCGGACGAGTACCCGTGTGGCTCCGTCTCAGCGTTCCAGCCGGGCCACCCGACCCCGCTCGCCCGCCGCCCAGCAGCTCAGGTCGGGTGTGCAGGTGACGGTGTCGTAGGAGCCGGCGTCGATCGTGCGCCAGGTCCGGCCGCCGTCGGTGGTCAGGTCGGTGCCGGTGGGGCCGACGGCGAGCGCGGTGGTGCGGCTGTGCGGGAGCCAGGCGGCACCGGAGCGGTAGGCGGGTGGGGGTGCGGCGGCGGGCTGCCAGCTGCGACCGCCGTCGGCGCTGACCGCGGCGGCCTGCGGCGAGGGCTGGTCGGCGCGGTAGTCGCCGCCGACGGCGAGGCCGTGGGTGCGGTCGCGGAAGGCGAGCGCGAAGACGCCGCGCGCCGGGTCGCCGGCCGGGACCGGTGTGTCGGCGGCCGTCCAGGTCAGTCCGCGGTCGGCGGAGTGCAGCACCCGCGCGTGGGCGCCGCCGCCGGTGGCCAGCCATGCGTCCGCCGGGCCGGAGGTGACCAGGCACTGGCCGCTCGCCGCGAAGCCCGCCTCGCCGTCCAGGGCGGCCGGCATGCCGTCGGCGGGCAGGACACGCCAGGTGCGCCCGCCGTCACCGGTCGACAGGATGCGGAACCTGCCGTCCACCGGGTCGCTCACGGCGAGGCCGTGACGGCGGTCGAAGAAGGCGAGGCAGTCGTAGAACGCCCGCGGGTCGGTGTTGCGGAAGGACTCCGTCCAGGTCGCTCCGCCGTCGTCGGTGCGGTAGACCCGGGACGCCTCGCCCTCGCCGATGGCCAGCACCACCGCGCGGCGCGCGTCGAACGCCTGGACGTCCCGGAACTGGAGTTCCGCCGCACCCGGCGGAGAGACGTTCCGCCAGCTCGCCCCGCCGTCCGTGGTGCGCAGCACCGTGCCGCCGGTGCCCGCCAGCCAGGCGGTGTCCCGGTCGATGGCGGCCAGCCCCCGGAAACGTACCTGCGGGGCGCCGCTGTCCTTCGGCGCCCAGTGCACGCCCTCGTGGCCGAGTGGCCCGGCCGCGGCGGCCGGACCCGTCAGCGCGGCCAGCACCGCCCCGCACGCCGCCCCCGCCGCCACCAGTCTGTTCGCCCGTCCCCTGCGTCGCGTGCTCCCCAAGCGCCTCATGGCGGGCGAAGCTAGCCCACTCCCCCGGCGCCGTCCAGAGCCCCGGCCGCCCCAACTGCCGCGCCCGGCACGGCAGGACAGCCGAGTCGCTTCCGTGCATGAAAACGGTGACCGAGGTCACTCGTCCTGTACGCACGGATCCAGGGATTCCGTCGTCTCATCCAGTACCGGGCCTCACCCGCCCGGAAGCAGTCCAGCCGTCACAAGGGAGCAAGGCGTTGTCCACCGTCATCGAGCAGCCAGTAGAGGCCCGCCTCGTCGCCGCCGCGCCGCGCATGCCGAACATTCCGGCCACGCTGTGCTACGACCGGCGCGACCCGTTCGCCGTCCGGATGACGTTCCCGGCGCCGGCCACCCTGGAGGGCGTCGACGTCTGCTGGACCTTCTCCCGGGAGCTGCTCGCCGCCGGGCTGGAGGGCCCCGAGGGGCACGGGGACGTCCGGGTGCGGCCGTACGGCTACGACCGCACGGTGCTGGAGTTCCACGCCCCCGAGGGCACCGCGGTCGTGCATGTGCGCTCGGGTGAGATCCGGCGGTTCCTGGAGGCGACCGGCGCGCTGGTGCCGGTCGGTCTGGAGCACCTCCAGTTCGACCTCGACCGCGATCTGGCCGAGCTGATGCGGGACGCCTGCTGAGAGACCGCGGGAGCCGGGATCAATTGCGTTGACGCCCCTCCCGGCCTCTCCTACCGTGTACATCGGTCCTGTTGCCGTCGATTGGAGAAGGACGTTGCTCGTCTGAGGTCCCGAGACACCGCGTTCACACCGGTGAGGTGTGCGTGGCGTGCGACCTCGGCGTCCGAGCCGTCCTCCGACGGGCACAGGCCCTTTTCCATGGCCCTTTGGCCTGATGTGCCGGCCAACCCGTGCCTTTGGTCCTCGGTTTCCGCCTCGCGGTGTCTCGACACGCACCCGTCCAGACCGCACCCAGCAACCGCGAGGCCTCCATGTCTACTTCGTCTGCTTCCTCTGCTTCCTCTGCTTCCTCTGCTTCCCTCTCCGCCACGTCCCTGTCCTTCAACTGGCCCGACGGCACGCCCGTGTTCGACGGCCTCGACATCGCCTTCGGACCCGGCAGGACCGGGCTCGTCGGCGTCAACGGGTCGGGGAAATCGACCCTGTTGAAGCTGCTCGCCGGGGAACTCACCCCCGTCGACGGCACGGTCAAGGCGGCCGGCGAGATCGGCTGCCTCCCGCAGAACGTCACCCTCGACACCGCGCTCCGCGTCGACGAGGCACTCGGCATCGCCGCCCGGCGGGCCGCGCTGCACGCCATCGAGGCGGGCGACGTCGCCGAGGAGCACTTCGAGACGGTCGGCGACGACTGGGACGTCGAGGAGCGCGCCCTGGTCACCCTCGGCGAGCTCGGCCTCGGCCACATCGGCCTGGACCGCACCGTCGGCGAGGTGTCCGGCGGCGAGTCGGTGCTGCTGCGCCTTGCCGCGCTGCTGCTGCGCCGCCCCGACGTGCTGCTCCTCGACGAACCCACCAACAACCTCGACCTGTACGCGCGCCGGCGGCTGTACGCGGCCGTCACCTCCTGGCCGGGCGTGCTGGTCGTGGTCAGCCACGACCGCGAACTCCTCGACCTGGTCGACCAGATCGCGGAACTGCGCACCGGCGGGGTCACCTGGTACGGCGGCAACTTCTCGGCCTACGAGGAAGCCCTCGCCGTCGAACAGGAGGCAGCCGAACGGATGGTGCGCGTCGCCGAGGCGGACCTGCGCAAGCAGAAACGCGAACTGGCCGATGCTCAGGTCAAGTTGGCCCGTCGCAAGCGGTACGGGCAGAAGATGTGGGACAACAAGCGCGAGCCGAAGATCGTCATGGGCGAGCGCAAACGCCAGGCCCAGGTCGCGGCCGGCAAGCACCGCATCATGCACGAGGAGAAGCTCGCCGAGGCCAGGGAACGGCTGGACGAGGCGGCGGAGGCCGTACGGGACGACGACGAGATCCGCGTCGACCTGCCGTACACCGCCGTACCGCCCGGCCGGCAGGTGCTCACCCTGGAGAACCTGGAGTTGGCCCACGGGGCGCGCGTGAACGGGGTGTTCGACCTGCGCGGTCCGGAGCGGATCGCGCTGATCGGCCGCAACGGCGCCGGCAAGACCACGCTGCTGCGGACCGTCGCCGGGCAGCTGGCACCGACGGCCGGCGAGGCGACGGCCCACGTCCCGCTGCGGTTCCTGCCACAGCGGCTCGATGTGCTGGACGACGAACTGACCGTCGCCCAGAACGTCGCCCGGTTCGCGCCGGGCGCCACCAACAACCGGATCCGGGCGCGCCTGGCCCGCTTCCTGTTCCGGGGCGCCCGCGCCGACCAGCAGGCGGCCACGCTCTCCGGCGGCGAGCGCTTCCGCGCCGCCCTGGCCGCGCTGATGCTGGCCGAGCCGGCGCCCCAGTTGCTGCTGCTGGACGAGCCGACCAACAACCTGGACATGGCGAGCGTGCGGCAGCTGACCAGCGCTCTGGAGTCGTACGCGGGCGCCCTGATCGTGGCCAGCCACGATCTGCCGTTCCTGGAGTCGGCCGGCATCACGCGCTGGCTGCTGATGGAGGAGGGAGAACTGAGGGAGGTCACGCCCGAGACGATCGCGAGCCTTGAGTAGCCGTATGCGGTCAGCGGTCCGGGCAGGGCGTGGAGACATGGCGCATCTCAGGAGAGCCACAGCCTGACAACGAGGGTTTTGCCCTGGCCCGGGCGCCCTGCATGATGGCGGACCAGCGGCGCAACACGGGCGCCGTGGCCGTGCCACCGATTCGAAAGGCCCCTCGTGCCCAGCAAGAAGGCCCTCGTCCGCCGACCCAGCCCCCGCCTCGCCGAAGGCCTGGTGACGCACATCGAGCGGGAGAAGGTCGACGTCGAACTCGCCGTCGAGCAGTGGGAGGCGTACGTCGAGGCGCTGCGCGAGCACGACTGGCAGACGATCGAGGTCGCCCCGGAGGACGACTGCCCGGACTCGGTGTTCGTCGAGGACACCGTCGTCATGTACAAGAACGTCGCGCTGATCACCCGGCCCGGCGCCCAGTCCCGGCGGGCGGAGACCGCCGGCGTCGAGGAGGCGGTGGCCGGCCTCGGCTGCTCGGTGAACTGGATCTGGGAGCCGGGCACGCTCGACGGCGGTGACGTCCTGAAGGTCGGCGACACCGTCTATGTCGGCCGGGGCGGGCGCACCAACGCGGAGGGCGTGCGGCAGGTGCGGGCCGCGTTCGAGCCGCTGGGCGCGCGCGTGGTGGCCGTACCGGTGAGCAAGGTGCTGCACCTGAAGTCGGCGGTGACCGCGTTGCACGACGGGACGGTCATCGGGCACATCCCGAAGGTCGACCGGCCGTCGCTGTTCCCGGGGTTCCTGTCGGTGCCGGAGGAGTCCGGCGCGCACGTGGTGCTGCTCGGCGGTCACAAGCTCCTGATGGCGTCGAGCGCCCCGAAGACGGCGGAGCTGCTGACCGACCTCGGCCACGAGGTGGTCACCGTGGACATCAGTGAGTTCGAGAAGCTGGAGGGGTGTGTGACCTGCCTCTCGGTGCGCATGCGCGAGTTGTACTCCTGACCGGATGATCGTGTCGCCCGTACAGCCCCGGGACCTGCGGGTCCCGGGGCTGTTCTGCATACCCTCCGGCACCTGGCTTGACCGGCCTGATCAGCGATCTTTACGACACCCTTAACCTACGGCTTCGTAACCTACGGATTCGTAGCCTACGATCACGTAGGTTTCCCGGCCCCGCTCGCCGGACCATCCCCTTGCTCCCCCTTAGTACGGCGTCCCCCTGGAGTTCCTGTGACGATCACCTCCCCTCACCTCGGCAGCCCGTCCGTCTGGACCGACGCGCGGCTGCTGTACGCGCTGGAGGAAGTGGTCGAGAAGGAGCTGAACCGGCATCTGAAGGTCGCCAAGGACTGGATGCCGCACGAGTACGTGCCGTGGAGCGACGCCCGCAACTTCCCCGGCCTGTTCGAGGACGGGGAGGCCTGGGCCAAGGACCAGTCCAAGGTGACGGAGATCGGCCGCACCGCCCTCGTGGTCAACCTGCTCACCGAGGACAACCTGCCGAGCTACCACCACGAGATCGCCACGCTCTTCGGCCGCGAAGGCGCCTGGGGCACCTGGGTGCACCGCTGGACGGCCGAGGAGGGCCGCCACGGCATCGTCATGCGCGACTACCTGCTCGCCTCGCGCGCGGTGGACCCGGACAAGCTGGAGCAGTTCCGGATGTCGCACATGAGCGAGGGCTTCGAGTCCGACAACCGGCACTCGATGCTCCACTCGATCGCGTACGTCGCCTTCCAGGAGCTGGCGACCCGGATCTCGCACCGCAACACCGGCCACCAGTCCGGCGACCCGGTCTGCGACCGCATGCTGGCCCGCATCGCGACCGACGAGAACCTGCACATGGTCTTCTACCGCAACCTGCTGAAGGCCGCCTTCGAACTCGCCCCCGACCTCACCATGCAGGCGGTGCGGGACGTCGTGGTCAACTTCCGCATGCCCGGCCACGGCATCCCCGGCTTCGAGCGGGCCGCCGCGCAGATGGCCATCGGCGAGGTGTACAACCTGCGCATCCACCACGACGACGTGCTGCAGCCGGTGCTGCGCCACCTGAAGGTCATGGACATCGACGGCCTGGGCCCGGAGGGCCTCCAGGCCCAGGAGGAGCTGGGTCTGTTCATGGGCGGCCTCGACGCGGAGGCCCTGAAGTTCGACGAGCGGCTGGCCGCCCGCAAGGCCCGGATGGCAGCACGCGCGGGCGCCTGACGCCCTTCCAGCCCTGACGTCCTTCAAGCCCTGACGTCCTTCAAGCCCTGGCGCGCCTCGGACCGGGGCGCGCCTCAGTGCGAGGCGCGCTTCAGTGCGAGGCGCGCCTCAGTGTGAGGCGCGCCTGAGGGCGAGGCGTTCCTTCTCGGACAGGCCGCCCCATACGCCGAAGCGTTCGTCGTTGGCCAGGGCGTACTCCAGACAGGCCGAGCGCATCTCGCACATGCCGCAGATGCGCTTCGCCTCGCGCACCGAGCTGCCGGGCTCGGGGAAGAAGAAGTCCGCCCCGGTCTGCGCGCACAGGGCCTGGGCCTGCCAGGCGGAGTCGGCCGGGATGATCGTGTCGATGTGCATGGCCAGAATCGTGCCGGGCGGCGAAAAACGTTCGATCAACGCCGCATCAACGACGCCGTTGAGGGCCTCCGGCCGCCCCGATCATCCACCGTGGGAACACCCGCGCGCACGGCGGCGCGCGGAACCGGTGTGAAAGCAGGGAGAACGCGGCCGGTTTCTCTGGGTGACGGCGGGCGGCGCTCCGGCGGGCGGTGTTTCTCCGGCGGCGATTGTCGGTGGGCGGTGCCAGACTCGGCTGTGCAGAGAACGGGATCCCTTCCGAGGAGGGCAAGAATGCTCACCACCCGTTTCGTCGACGGCGCCCCGAACTGGCTCGACATCGGCACTCCCGACATCGAGGGCGCCTGCACCTTCTACGGCGGCCTCTTCGGCTGGCAGTTCCAGTCGGCGGGACCGGACGCCGGCGGCTACGGCTTCTTCCAGCTGGACGGCAGGACGGTGGCCGGCGGCGTGCAGACCGGCCCCGAGCAGGGCCCGGGGGCCTGGACGGTGTACTTCCAGAGCGAGGACGCGCAGGCCACGGCCAAGGCGGCCGAACAGGCCCACGGCAGCGTGCTGTTCCAGCCCATGGACGTGATGGGCGAGGGGCACATGGCCCTCTTCGCCGACCAGGCCGGCGGGCGGTTCGGGATCTGGCAGCCGGGCCGGACCAAGGGTGTGGACGCGGCGAACGAGCCCGGCGCGCTGTGCTGGGTCGAGCTGTACACGCCGGACGTCGCGGCGGCTGCCGCCTTCTACCAGCGGGTGCTGGGCCTGGAGACCTCGGCGGTGCCCTTCCCCGGCGGCACGTACACGTGCGTCAACCCGGGCGGCGGCAGAGCGGAGTCGATGTTCGGCGGGATGGTCCCGCTGGCCGACGACCCGGCTGAGGCGGAGGGCGGCCCGTACTGGCTGCCGTACTTCGAGGTCGAGGACACGGACGCCGTGGTGGCGAAGGCACAGCAGCTCGGCGGAACGGTCCGGGTGCCGGCGACGACGATGGCGGGCGTGGGCCGCATGGCCAGGCTCGCCGACCCCTCCGGCATCCGCTTCGCGGTGATCAGGAGCGAGTCCCCGCAGGGCTGAACCCCGTCCCCGGCGTCGCTGCGGTGGCGGAGGGGGCCGTTTGTCGGCAACGGTCCCGGGAACCCGGGCGGCATGGCTGGTCAGAGCGGCGGGGCCCGGACATCCGCATCCTGCCGCTCGCATGGAACATGCGGGGTGGAGCATGCGACTTTCCTTCCTCGAACCCCTGTACAAGCAGCAGGGTCCCTTCGCGTCGGTCTATCTGGACACCTCCCGCGACAGCCTGATCGAGGATCCCGACGCCGCCATAGAACTGCGCTGGCGGCGCCTGCGGGACGCCCTGGCGTCCGAAGGCGCCGATCAGGACTCCCTCACCGCGGCGGCGTCGGCCGTGGGCCGCGACACCGACGTCCCCGGCACCCATGGGCAGGCAGTGTTCACCGCGCACGGCCGACTGGCCCTGCTGGACGAGCTGCCCGTCCCGCCCGCACGCGACCGCGCGCACTTCGGCACGCTGCCGGACACCCTGCCGCTGGTCGTCCAGCACTCTCCCGGGATCGCTTATGTGGCGGCGTACGTCCACTACAGCGGCCGGCACTCCACGGACGCCCCGGGCATCGTGCGGATCGAGGCCGAGGTCGGCGTGTGGCCCCTGACCAAGGTCGCACCGGGACACCGCCTCGACGAGGAGATCCCGGTGACCG
Organism: Streptomyces sp. NPDC002676; assembly: GCF_053592455.1. Taxonomy (NCBI): domain Bacteria; kingdom Bacillati; phylum Actinomycetota; class Actinomycetes; order Kitasatosporales; family Streptomycetaceae; genus Streptomyces; species Streptomyces sp. NPDC002676. Next base: position 89,720 of record NZ_JBSFVT010000016.1, read on the forward strand.
ACTGGCTGAACGCCGCCGAGGTGATCGGCCAGGAGCTGGAGGGCCACGCGCGGCGCATCAACGCCGAGGCGGTCGTGGTGGCCGGGGACGTGTGGGCGCGCGGCATCCTCGTGCGGCGGCTTCCCGTCACCCTGCGCGGGCAGGTCACCACCGTCGAGGGCGCCGGTGAGTCCGAGCCGCGCCGGGCGCTGCTGGAGCACCGGCTCGAAGACGTCTTCAGCGGGCGCATGGCCGCGCACGACCGGTCCTTGCTGGCCGCCTTCCTCGCCCAGCGCGCCCACGACGGAGCGTCGGCCGAAGGCCTCGCCGCGGCCGTGTCGGCCCTGCAACGAGGCCAGGTCAAAGCCCTCTTCCTCAACAACCACCCCGAGTCACGGCTCCGGCTGTGGAGCGGCCCCGAACCCAGCCAACTCGCCCTCACCGAACAGGAGTTGCGCTCCTACGGCATCGAGGACGTCCGCGAGGAGCGTGCCGACGCCGTCCTCACGCGTGCCCTGGTCGGCACCCGGGCCGAACTCGTCCTCGTACCCGAGCGGCAGCTGAGACTGCACGAGGGCGTGGGCGTACTGCTCCGCTACACCGAAGCCGAACCCCCGGTGTGACCGCGGCACTTCAGGGAGGCGCTGCTAGGCCGAAGCACGTCGTATCAGCAGGGTCGGCAGGATCACAGCGCCGGACTGACTGCCGGCGGTGTCCGTCGTGTCGGCCGTGGGCTCGCCGCGCAGCAGGAGGCGGGCCATCAGGCGGCCCATCTCCTCGATGCCCTGACGGACCGTGGTCAGCGGCGGGTCCGCCTGCTCGGCGAGCGGCAGCATGTCGTCGAACCCGATCACGGCCACGTCCTCGGGGACCCGCCGGCCGCTCTCCCGCAGCACGCGCAGCGCGCCGAGCGCCGTGAGGTCGTTGGCGGCGAACACCGCGTCCGTGTCCGGGCAGCGGTCGAGGAGTTCCCGCATGGCACGCTCGCCCCCGGCCGGCGTGAAGTCGCTCTCGGCCACGAGTCGCGGATCACCGTCCCCGACGACATCCCGGTAGCCGTCGAGCCGGTCCACCGCCGAGGTCTGGTCCAGGACGCCGGTGATGTGCGCGATCCGTCTGCGCCCGAGCCCGACGAGATGCCGTACGGCCTGCCGGGCGCCGCCACGGTTGTCACTGTCGACGTACACCGCGTCCCGGGTGCCGTCGCTCCAACCGGGCCGCCCGCCGAAGACGGTGGGGACGCCCGCGTCCTGGATCAGGCCGGGCAGCGGGTCGTCCAGGTGCAAGGAGAAGACGAGCGCGCCGTCCACATGCCCGCCGGCGAGATAGCGGGCCACGCGCGCGTGGTCGCCCCGGCCCTCGGTCAGCAGCAGCACCAACTGGTTGTCCTGGGCCGTCAGTTCCTTGCTGATACCGCGCAGTTGCAGCGCGAAGAACGGGTCGGCGAAGACGCGGGTCTCGGGTTCGGCGATGACGACGGCGACGGCGTCGTGCCGCTTGGTGACGAGGCTGCGTGCCGCCTGGTTGGGGACGTACCCGAGTTCGTCCACGGCCCGCCGGACCCGCTCCACCAGGGACTCCCGCACCCCGTCCCCGCCGTTGACGACCCGCGACACGGTCGCCCGGGACACCCCGGCCCGCGCGGCCACGGCCTCCAGCGTGGGACGCGACACTGCCTCGGACACGGCGGGACTCCTCGGGACTCCTCAGCGGCGGCTGGCGGTCAGGATAACCGCACGGGGAAATCCACAGGCCCGCACGGAGAAATCCACAGGCCCGGCCCGTTGTCCTACGACACGTGAGGTCCTGCACGCCCTGTGCGCCTACGGCCCGCGGGCCGTCGAAGCCACCCCGCTGGTGCGGCGATTATGAGAGGACGCCGCGCTCGACCTGACGGAGGCCCTGGGCCGCTCCGGTGCCGCTCTCGCACCCCGAGGTACTCCCCGTGCTCCTGAACGAGTGGTCGGCCACTGCGGCGCAACGCCCCGCCATCCGCCTGCCTGGTGGGCACGGGCCCGACGGCCGCACCGGCGCTGCCGCTGATACGCACCGAACTGGCCTCGTCCCGCCGCCACAACAACGACGACTCCCGAGGCAACATGCGCTACGACGTCGCCGACGACGTCGCTCTGCTGACCGACTGCCGGCGCGTGCCGGCCGAATTCGGCGAGCGGATCGACGCCCCCGTGCGCTGAGACCGGGGAGTCAGGGCGTCTGCTCGCGGCGGGCCCGGCTCGGCTGGACGCGTTTCGGTTCGCCGGGCATCTTCGGGTACTCCGGCGGGTACGGGAGGTCGCCCAGGCCGTGGTCGTGTTCGTCACGGCGGGCCAGTTCCAGCAGGGCTTCGAGGGAGTAGGCGTGGTCGTCCATGTCGGCGTGGACGTCGCCGAGTTCGGCGAAGCGGGCCGGCATGGTGGCGAGGTCGAAGTCCTGGGGGTGGGCGCTGCCGATCTCTTCCCAGCGCAGAGGCGCGGAGACGGGGGCGTGGGGGCGGGGCCGTACCGAGTAGGCCGAGGCGACGGTGCGGTCGCGCGCCGTCTGATTGTAGTCCAAGAAGATACGGCGCCCCCGTTCCTCCTTCCACCACTTGATGGTCACCTGGTCGGGCATCCGGCGTGCCAGCTCCCGGCCGACGGCGATCGCCGCGCGGCGGACCTGTGTGAAGGTCCAGCGCGGTTCGATGGGCACGAAGACGTGCAGGCCGCGTCCGCCGGAGGTCTTGGGCCAGCCGCGCAGTCCGCCGAACTCGTCCAGGACGGCGCGCAGTTCGAAGGCGGCGCGGACGGCGTCGGCGTAGTCGGTGCCGGGCTGCGGGTCGAGGTCGAGGCGGAGTTCGTCGGGGTGGTCGACGTCGGCGGCGCGCACCGGCCAGGGGTGGAAGGTGAGCGTGCCGTACTGCGCGGCCCACACCACGGCGGCCTGTTCGGTGGGGCACATCTCGTCGGCGCTGCGCCCGCTGGGGAAGGTGATGTGCGCGGTGGGGATCCAGTCGGGCATGCCCTTGGGGGCGCGCTTCTGGTAGAACCACTCACCGTCGACGCCGTCCGGGTAGCGCTGGAGGGTGGTGGGCCGTTCGCGCAGGGCGCGCAGGATGCCGGGGCCGACGGCGACGTAGTACTGGGCGAGGTCCAGCTTGGTGAAACCGCGCTCCGGGAAGAAGACCTTGTCCGGGCTGGACAGCCGTACGGTCCGCCCGGCCACCTCCAGTTCCACCGCAGCACCCATGCGGCCACGGTAGGCGCACCACGCACACCTCGCATACCGGGCGACAGTAGGAAGAAGTAGGCGTCGACGGTCGTATGCGAGCAGAATCAGACGCATGGATCTGCCCGTGATGCCGCCCGTGAAGCCGATGCTCGCCAAGCCGGTGGCGAGCATCCCGCCCGGTATGCACTACGAGGCGAAGTGGGACGGGTTCCGCTCGATCGTGTTCCGGGACGGGCCGGAGGTCGAGTTGGGCAGCCGTACCGGAAAGCCGCTGACCAGGTATTTCCCCGAGCTGGTGGACGCGCTTGTGGAGCGGCTGCCCCCACGGTGCGTGCTGGACGGGGAGATCGTGATCGCGCGGGAGGGGCGGCTGGACTTCGACGCACTGACCGAGCGTATCCACCCGGCGGACTCCCGGGTGCGGACACTCGCCGAGCGGACCCCGGCCTCCTTCGTCGCCTTCGACCTGCTGGCACTGGACGACGAGTCACTGCTCGACGTGCCGCTGACCGACCGGCGGGCCCTGCTGGACCGGGCCCTGGCCGGGGTGACGGCACCGGTCCATCTGGCGCCCGCGACGACCGACATCGCGGTGGCCGAGCGGTGGTTCGAGCAGTACGAGGGCGCCGGCCTCGACGGGATCGTGGCGAAGCCGCTCACGCTGCACTATCTCCAGGACGAGCGGGCCATGTTCAAGATCAAGCACGAGCGCACGGCCGATGTGGTCGTCGCCGGCTACCGCCTCCACAAGAGCGGCCCGGTCGTGGGCTCGCTGCTGCTCGGCCTGTACGACGACCGGGGCGCGCTCCAGCATGTGGGCGTGTCGGCCGCATTCTCCATGAAGAAGCGCGCCGAACTGGTCGAGGAGCTGGAGCCGCTGCGTATGGAGGACGTGACCGGGCATCCGTGGGCGGCCTGGTCGGACGCGAACGCGCACGAGAGCGCCCGGCTGCCGGGTGCGCCGAGCCGCTGGTCGGGCAAGAAGGACCTGTCCTGGGTGCCGCTGCGGCCGGAACGGGTCGCCGAGGTGGCCTACGACCACATGGAGAACGGGCAGCGCTTCCGGCACACGGCCCGCTTCCGCCGCTGGCGCCCGGACCGCACACCGCAGAGCTGCACGTATGCGCAGCTGGAGGAGCCGGTGCGGTACGACCTCGCGGAGATCCTGGGCACCAAGGGCTGAACCCCCGCCGCCGCCCCGCTCACGTCATCGACCCGATCGGCCCAAGTGCTGCGCGACGGACGGTCCTTCGACGCCACCTGGTCGCGTCCTGAGAACCACCGGTACTCCTGCCACGACGAGGGTGACCCTGCCAGTAGTAGCTTCAGGAGCACCTTCATACGGACCGCCGGCCGTGCCTACGCTGGCGGCATGTCCACTGTTCTGATCACCGGCGCCACCTCCGGGCTCGGCCGGTACGTCGCCTTCGAACTCGTCCGCTGCGGCCATCTCGTCCTCGTCCACGGCCGCGACCGGACCCGCACCGAGCAGCTGGTCGCCGAGCTGCGCGCCGAGGGCCGGGCCGAGGGGTTCGTCGCCGACCTGGCCCGGCTGGCCGAGGTCCGCGAGCTGGGCGCCCGGGTCGCCGAGGCGCATCCCGAGCTGGACGTCCTGATCAACAACGCGGGCGTCGGCGGCGGCGCCCCCGGCACCGGGCGCGAGCTGAGCGCCGACGGGCACGAATTGCGGCTCGCCGTGAACTACCTCGCGCCCGTCGCCCTGACCCGGTCCCTGCTGCCGGTGCTGCGCGCCAACCCGCCTGCCCGGATCGTCAACGTCGGCTCGGTCGGCCAGGAACCTCTCGACTTCGCCGACCCCGAACTCACGCGCGGCTACGGCGGCATGGTGGCGTACTACCGCAGCAAGTTCGCCCTCGCCGCGCACACGTTCACCCTGGCCGAGGAGCTGGCGGGCACCGGCGTCTCGGTGAACGTCCTGCACCCCGCCACCTTCATGGACACGGCCATGGTCCGCGAGGCCGGCGTCGCCCCGTGGAACTCGGTCACCGACGGAGCCCCTGGCGTACTGGCACTGGCCACGCGCGACCTGGGCACCGGCGGCTACTTCGACGGCACCCGCCCGGCACGGGCACACGAGGCGACGTACGACCCGGAGGTACGCAAGCGGCTGGCCGCGGTCACCGATCAGCTGCTGGGCGTATGAGACAGAGGTGAAGGACGGCGGCCTCGGGGATACGTCCCGGGGCCGCCGGCCGACTGCATACAGTCGACGCCACACCGCTGCTGTCGGCTGTATACAGCCGACCGTATGCGCTACCGCAGCCCCCGTCCCGTCTCCAGCACCTCCCTCGCCTGGGCCACCAGCCCGTCCGCCCCGCAGGAACGCGCCAGCACCAGGCCCCGGTTGATCTCGGCGACCGAGCGGGCGGCGATGCCGTACTCGACGCGGGCCGCCGCGTGTTCGTACTGGCAGGGTGAGGCCTCCAGGTAGGCGACGGCCTGGGCCGAGAGGCCCACCGCGCGCTGGCCCGTCTCCAGGGCGGCGGCGCAGCGCAGGACCTCGCCGATGGCGGTGTCGGTGCCGAACCGCTCGGCCTGGCGGCGGGCGTCCGCCGCGAGTCGGGCCGCCCGGGCCGGGTCCTGGGTGGCGAGGGCCTTGGCGAGCTCGATGGACCAGGGTGCGAGGACGGGGTTGTGGCCGCCACGGGAGACCGCGGTCTTCTCGGCGGCCTCCAGTTCGTTGATGCCGTCCTCGGTACGGCCGACGGCGAGCAGGAGCCGGCCGCGGACGGTACGGATGTCGGGCAGCACGATGGTGGACGGGTAGGGCGGGGCGAAGCCGTACTGCTCGGCGATCGCCCAGGCCTCGTCGACGTGGCCGCGCGCGAGCAGGGTGTCGACCAGTCCGCACGTCGCCGACCAGTACAACGGCAGGCCACGGCCGACGCGTTCGGCCAGGCTCAGGGCCTCGCGGAGATTCGTCTCGGCGTCGCGGAGCCGGCCCTGCCTGCGGTACGCGAGACCGAGGAAGGCGTTGGCCAGGGAGAGGTGGCCGCCGCGCCAGCCGGCGCTGGTGTAGGCGCGCAGGGCTTCGGCGAAGAGGCTCTCGGCGCGGTCGAGCCGGTCGGCGTAGGCGTACGAACTGCCGAGCATCATCAGCAGCTCCATGCCCCATTCCTGGTCGGTCCAGCCGAGGCCTGGCGCGAGGCGGCCGTTGACGAGGGCGTGGTCGCACAGTTCGAGGACTTCCTGGGCGCTCTCGCCGTGCGTCATCGCGTCGAAGCCGCGCAGGATCAGCAGGGCGCGTTCGGAGTTGTCGCGGCCGGTGCAGGTGGCGGCGAGTTCCGCGAGGCGCCGGGAGCGGGCCGGGGAGACGGTCTCACCGTGGATGCCCTCCCACATGAACTGCACGGCCTGCAACCGCATCCGCACGGGTCCGGGCTCATGCCGCGCGGCCTCGGCCTCGACCGTGCGGACGGCCTCCTCCAACTGGTCGTTGTGGAGCAGCGCGTGGG
>NZ_JBSFVT010000016.1:96480-180793 GCF_053592455.1 Streptomyces sp. NPDC002676
ACCGCATCCGCACGGGTCCGGGCTCATGCCGCGCGGCCTCGGCCTCGACCGTGCGGACGGCCTCCTCCAACTGGTCGTTGTGGAGCAGCGCGTGGGGCAGCCGGACCACGGCGTCGACACGCCGGTCGCCGTCGAGCCCGGGCATGCCGAGCGCGAACTGCAGGTGGTCGATGGTGACGGCGGGCGCGGTCAGCAGCGTGGCACAGCCCAGTTCGTAGAGGACGTGCGCGTGGACCTCGGGGCGGGGCGGCTCCTGCAGGGCGCGTTCCAGGCAGCGGCGGGCCGCGTCGGGCGCGCCGACGGCCAGGTGTTCGCGGGCGGCCTCGCGCAGCTGCTCGACGAGTTCCTCGTCGTCGTCCGGGTGGACCTTGAGCAGATGCCGGGAGGCCTCGGCTGCGCCGCGTCCCGTCTCGGTGACGATCTGCGCGGCGACGCCGTGCATCGCGGTTCGCATGCCGGGCGGGATGGAGTTGTAGACGGCGGACGCGATGAGCGGGTGCACGAACTCCAGCTCGCCCGTGCGCCGTTCGGTGCCCGTGGGGCCGATGGGGCCCATGGGACCCATTGGGCCCGTGGGTTCGGGTTCGGTGAGGATGCGAGCCGTGCCGAGCAGTTCCGCGCAGTCCTGGGCCACTTCGGGGCTCAGCCCGGCGAGCCGGGCGGCGAGGTCGACGCTGATCCCGGTGCCGAGGATGGCAGCCGCCCAGGCGAACTGGGTGGCCTCCAGGCCGAGTCCCTTGAGACGGTCGACGAGCCCTCCGCCGCGTGCGGACCGGTTCAGGGCACGGAGTTCGGCGGCCTGCGCCTCGACCGGCCGGAGTTCGCTGTCCTGCACTTTGGCGAGGAGTTCGACGGTTTCGTAGGGGTTGCCGCCGGTGACGGCCCACACCTCGCGGCAGAACGGGTCGTCGGCGTACCGGCCGAGGGTGGTGCGGGTGAGTCCGGCGGTGGCGGCCGGAGTGAGGGCGCTGAGGTTGCTGACGCCCGCCGCAGCGGCCACCGTGTCGAGGTGGCGGGCGCTGTCGCCGCTCACCTCGCCGGGCCTGCGGGCGACCACGACCAGCACGGAAAGTTCGTCCAGGCGTTCGACGAAGGCGGCGAGCCAGCGCAGCGTCTCCTGGTCGGCCCAGTGGGCGTCGTCGACGAGCAGCACCAGCGGCCACTCCCGCCGGGCGAGCCGGCGTACGGCGGCGACGAGGCCGTCGCACACGTACTGGGGGTCGGCGCTGCGCCCGCCGGGGTCGGCTATGCCGAGCGCGGGGCCGGCGATGTCGTACCAGTCGCCGAGGTACTCGCGAGCCTCCTCGGGGAGTAAGGAGACGAGCGCGGGCTGGAGCAGCTGCCGTACGACGTTGAACGGAACGGACTTCAGGGTCTCGCCGCCGCGCGCGGACCAGACGGTGCAGCCGCGGCGTTCGGCGATGCGGCGCGTCTCGGCCAGCAGCGCGGTCTTGCCGAGTCCGGCCTCGCCGCGCAGGAGCAGCAGGCTGCCCGCGGACGACTGATCGGCGCACAGGACGTCGAGTGCCTGTGAGACGGCCGCGATCTCCGCGTCCCGCTCCCACAGGGAAGCCGAGGCGTCCGCCGGTGGCCGTCCCTCCGTCATCCCGTTTCCTCCCCAGGCCGCCCGAATGACGTACAGAGCACGAGCGTAGCCCTCCGGTGGGGTGTGCGGTGGCCTGTCCGGGCAGCTGTTGCCCCGCCGGGTGAAAGAGCGTGCGGGCAGGCGACGCGTCTACGGGCGGACCGGCCGCCGCGCGGCCGACGGTCCGTCAGCGGGGCCTGGAATCACGAGCGATCCGTGTCCGGGCCTGCGGAGGGCGCCGAGGAGGTGCGGCGGCGGGTGTTGCGGGGATGTGACGGAAAAACCTGGGGCGGAATGTGCCGTTCCAGTGGATTGGCGGCGGATGCTCTCAACGAACTTGCACCGATGCCTCATACGGTGGGGACATGACGCAGGTGACTCCTCCCGGGTGGTACCCCGATCCCGGGCAGACGAATGACGGTCCGCCCACCGAGCGCTGGTGGGACGGCACGGCCTGGACGGACCAGACCCGCCCCACCGGGGCCGCCGCCACGTGGGGTCCCCCGCCGCAGCCGGCTTATCCGGCGCAACCCGCTCCCCCGGCCCAGCCCGCTCCCCCGGCGTACGGGGCGTACTCCGGCTATCCGGCGTACCCCGCGCCGCCGCCTGCCGTGCCCCGCCGCGGACTGCGCACGGGTATAGCCGTGGCCGTGACGGCGGCCGTGCTGGCGAGCATCGGCGTCGGGGTGTACGCCCTGACCAAGGACGACGGCGGCAGCGGGAACCGTGCCGGTTCGCACCAGGGGCCGGACGGCCAGGACGGCGCCTCCGGCGGCGGCTCGGGTGGTTCGGGAGGGTCCGGCGATTCCGGTGGGTCCGGAGGGCCGGGCGGCTCCGGAGGTTCGGGCGGCGCCTCGCCCTCGCCGAGCGGGCCGCAGGCGCCCAGGATCAAGGGCGGCGGTAAGGTCCCGGACCCGTTCAACGGGATCAGCCTGCCCGTACCGGAGGGCTGGAGCGGGCAGCCGATCAACATCGGCGCGGGGCTGTCCTCCGACAGCCACTACAAGTGCCCCGGCGACCCCTCCAAGACGTGCACGCCGGGCGGCGCGTACTCGGCGTCCTCCAAGACGCTGCACATCAGCGGCACCACCCCGGAGCAGGTCGCCAAGAACGACATCGCGGCCAACGCCAAGCAGTCCTACGGCGGCATCACCTACGGCGGCATCACCTCGCACCAGGTGCTGGCCTCCAAGGCGGTGACGGTGGCCGGGCTGAAGGGCTACATGGTGCGCTGGAAGACGGTCACCAGCAAGGGCGCCGACGGCTATGTGGAGTCGCTGGCCTTCCCCTCGCCCGACGACGCCGGGCAGATCGTCGTGGTCCGCTTCGGCGTCGACGTCGGGCACGAGGTGTCCGTCATCGACGAGATCACCCGGGGCATCACGGTGTCGTCCGGCGACGGCAACGGCCAGAACGTGTGACAGACGACGGCCGGGTGGGGCGCCCCTCCGCTCAAGAGGAGCCCCACCCGGCCGGGGTGCGCGCCGCCCCCGTCCCCACGGTGCGGCGCGGGCAGGCCGCCGTTCAGTCATCCCGTGAACGGCGGCCTGAGTCTCAGGTCAGTCCGAGCGCGGGCAGCACGGCTGCCTCCACGAACCGGACGAGGTAGTCGGAGTCGGCGTACCGGCCGCACAGGACCGGCCGGACGCGCAGGACGCCGAACATCATGGCGGGGACGTACTCCAGCGCGGGATGGCCGGCCGGGACCTCGCCCCGCTCCACGCCCCGCCTGAGTATCTCCTGGAGCGCCGCGATCTCGGGCTCGACGAGCGCCTCGCGCAGCGCCTGGGCCAGCTCCTGGTCCACCGTCATCGCGTGCGCGAGCGCCTGGTGCAGCTGGGTGTCCTTGCCGGACCAGTCACCCACGCACCGTGCGGCCTGCCGCAGGTCCTCGGCCAGCGAGCCGGTGTCGATGCCGCCGATGCGCACCCGGCTGCTGGCCCGCAGCGCGGCTGCGACGAACTGGGGCTTGGTCTTCCACTGCCGGTAGAGCGTGGACTTGCTGCACCGGGTGGTCGCGGCGACGCCGTCCATGGTCACGGACTCGTACCCGCACTCGCGGATCTGGTCCAGCACGGCGTCGAAGAACTCCCGCTCACGCTCAGGCGTGATCTTGGAGCGGCGCGAGGCGACGACCGACTCCGGTCCGTCCGCGGCCTGCGACGTCATGCGCTGCTTCCCCTCACTGCTCGTGTACGCCACGTGTGTGTCACAACTGGCTGCTGCTGTTTGTCACTACTCGTGTACGGCCCACTGCTGCATCCATCAAGAACGGGCGCCTGGCTCCAGTGTGTCGCACATCAATCGATACGCCAGTGTACCGGTACTGGACCGTATCGGTACACTGCCGTATCGGTACGGAAACGTATCGATGACTTCACGACCGTCAGCGAAGGGGCCGGGGGATGACCACCCGAACCGAGCCTGCACAGGCAGAAGCGGCGCCGGACGCGATAGCCCGTCCGCCGCTGCTGCGCGAGTTCCTGCTCGTCGCCGGACTCTTCCTCGTCTACAAGCTCGGCCGGCAGCTGGCCACCGGCCACAGCGCGGGTGCCTTCCACAACGCGCACCGCGTGTGGGACCTGGAACGGACCCTGCACCTCCCCGACGAGACCTCCATACAGTCGGCACTGCTGCACGGCCACACCCTCGTCCGCCTGGCGAACACCTACTACGCGACCGTCCACTTCCCGGCCACGCTGGCCTTCCTGGTCTGGATGTACCTGCGGCGCCCCGCGCACTACGTGTGGGCCCGCCGGGTCCTCGCCGTGGTCACCGCCGCCGCCCTGGTGCTGCCGTTCACGTTCCCGCTGGCGCCGCCGCGGATGCTGACCGGGACGGGCCTGGTGGACACCGCCCGGATCTACGGCCCGTCCGTGTACGGTCCACCGTCCAGCGACCACCTCTCCAACCAGTTCGCGGCCATGCCGTCGCTGCACTTCGGCTGGGCCCTGATGGTGGCGATCGGGCTGATGGCGGCCACCCGGTCGCGGTGGCGCGGGCTGTGGCTGCTGCACCCGCTGATCACCCTGGTGGTGATCGTGGGCACCGCGAACCACTACTGGCTCGACGCCATCGTCGCCACGGCCATGCTCGGCGTGGCCCTCGCGGTGATCCGCCCGCCGGACCGCATGCCCGGCCCCGCCGGGAAGCGCGGCACCGGCCGGCTCACCCCGCGCGAGACCGCCCTGGCGGGAGCGGGCCGATGAGCGCCGCCACCCTGGCCGCCGTGGCCCTGTCGCTGGTCTCGGCCGTCGCCTACGCTCTCGCCGCCGTCGCCCAGGAGCGCCTCGCCTCCCGCAATGCCGACGCCGGCCTGGTACGGCTGCTGTTCACCGGTGCCTGGTGGTCGGCGGTCGGCCTGAACGCCGTCGCCGCGCTGCTGCACGTGATCGCCCTGAAGTACGGCCCGCTGACAGTGGTGCAGCCGCTGGGCGCACTCACCCTGGTGGCGGCCGTGCCGCTGGGGGCGCGGGCCGCCGGCCGCCGGGTGACCGGCGCGGAGTGGCGCGGGACCGCGCTCACGCTGCTCGGTCTCGCCGCACTGCTGGTCTCCGCGTCGGGTCCGGCGCCCGAGCGGGCGCTCACACTCACCGAAGCGCTGACCGTCGCCGGTACGACCGCCGCGCTGGTCGGCCTGCTCGCCCGGCCCGGTGCCCGGCCGGGCCTGAGGCACGCGACCGCCTCCGGATTCGCCTCGGGCGTCGCCTCCGCGCTCACCCAGACGGTCACCGTGGCGGCCACGGACCGCTCCGGTCCGGTGCTGAGCGTCGAGGTGATGGTGGTCGCCCTCCTCGTCGCCGCGTTCGCCACCGGCGGGCTGCTGCTCTCCCAGACCGCCTACCGCGAGGGCCTGGGCGCCCCGCTGGCCCTGGTGACGTTGGCCAACCCGGTGGCCGCGGCGGTCATCGGCCTGACCCTGCTCGGCCAGGGCCTCAAGGGCGGCCCCGCCGGGATACTGCTGGCGCTGGCCGGGGCCGGCCTGGCCTCCTGGGGCGTGATCGTGCTCACCCGCTCGGCTCCGGAACCCGACCGCTCCGACGAACACGAGGAGCACCCGGTCGCCGCGGTCCTCGCACTGGAGGCGCAGGCGGCGGCCACGGAACCGGTGCTGGTACCCGAGCAAGCGGAGCCGGGGCACCTCAGCGCGCTGTAGCCGGGCGACTGCATACAGAAAACGGTCGACCGCATATCGCAAACCGGCGGCCGACGCCGTCCCATCGGACGCGTCGGCCGCCGTTTGCATACGGCAGCTGCCGCATTGCGTAGGGCAGCTGCGCAATGGCGTATGCCTGATGCCGTATCTCGTATGCGCCGGACCGCCCGGCTCAGCCGAGGCCGCGCGAGTCCTGCTTCAGCGCGGTGTCGACCGTCAGCGCCGTCGCCACGACGAGGCTCAGCAGCGGCTCGGGGAGCTGGTAGTGGATCTGCAGGACGTAGTTGTCCGCCGTCGTGAACAGCGTCTTGGCAAGGCCTTCCCAGGTCTTGGTGATCCGGGCGACCTCGTTGTCCGCGTGGTCGACGATGGCGAAGTTCCATGCCCGCCAGTTCTCCGCCTTGATCGCGCCGACCTGCTGGCCGTTCGCGTTCATCGCGAAGTTGATCTTGCCGATCATGTTCTTCTGGACGATCTCACCGACCGGCGAACCGTCCGGACGCGTCACGATGACCCGGGACTTGAAGATCTTCGCGGGCCGGGTCAGCATCAGCACCGGCTGACCGTAGGCGTCGCGGATCTCCAGCTTGTGGGTCAGGAACTGGTCGATGCTGGAGAGGAAGCGCAGGATCTTCCTCAGCGCGCCCTGGCCGACCTCGGTGACCGAGCCGATCTCGCGGCCGTTCTGATCCATGACCTTGTACTCGTTGGTCAGCTCGATCAGCTTGGCCTTCTGGTTCACCACCAGGACCGGCTCGGTGAAGAGGGTGCCGCCACCGGGGCCGTGCGCCGCGACGCCGGCCTGCTGCTGCACCTGGCGCTGCACCTTGGGGTCGACGGACTGCTGCTGCGGAACGGCATGCTGCTGCGGAACGGCATGCTGCGGAGCCTGCCCGGCGGCCTGCTGCGCCGGGTTCGTGTGCTCGGTCCACTGCGTGCCGTCCCAGTACCGGAGCGTCTGGGGCGCCCCGTGCGGATCGGGGTACCAGCCTGCAGGAGTGTTTGATTGCGTGGTCACCGAGGCACACTATCCTGATGTGACCGGTACCTGACCAGTCCGCACGGAGCGGTGTTCATTGCCCGTTCACTCCGTGATGAGCGCCGGGTCGCTGACGCCGGGAAGCCCGTTCTCCACGTGACCTGCGAAGCCGCGCAGATAGGCCGGGTCGGCGTCCGAGGTGACGGTGAGGTCGTACCAGCGCTTGCTCGCCGCGAGGCAAACCGTCTTGCGCACGGTCGCGCCGGGCGCCACCGTCACGGCGACGGGGCTGCCACCGTAGCCGTCGGCCAGCTTCAGCTTCGCGGTGCCGGAACCCTTGTTGGTGAAGGTGAGCTCGATGTCGTCGCCGGCGTGCCGGGCGGTGACCTCGGGCCCGGCGACCCGGTTGCGACCCTTGAAGGCGCGCACGAAGCCGTTCGGGCCGTGCACGGTCAGGTCGTAATTGCCGCCGGAGTAGACCGAGTTCCAGGTGTCGGAGACGGTCTTGCCGGCCTCGGTGGTGTAGGTCCAGGGGCCGTCGGTACGGCTGTTGGACGTGACGAGGAAGGCGGCACCCGCCTGCGCGCCGGAGGCGAAGGTGAGCGTGAACTTGCCCTGCTTCGTGTCGGCCGAACCGTCCACCGTCGGCGCGTACTTGAGCGGCCGGGTGGGGCGGCTGCCGCGCTCCTGCCTGGGCAGGGAGGGGATTGCGGGCGGGGTGGGGACGTAGTCGGGGTGGCGGACCCGGTCCGGCGGCTGGTAGCTCGTGGTGGACGGCAGCGCGACCGGCGCGGTGTCCTGCCGGGAGAAGTCGAAGGCGCTGGTCAGGTCGCCGCATATGGCGCGCCGCCAGGGCGAGATGTTCGGCTCCTGCACGCCGAAGCGCTTCTCTATGAACCGGATGATGGAGGTGTGGTCGAGGGTCTCGGAGCAGACGTAACCGCCCTTGCTCCACGGGGAGATGACGAGCATCGGCACGCGCTGGCCGAGTCCGTAGGGGCCGGCGACGTGGCCGGCGTCGCCCTTGAACAGGTCGAGCGTGGGGTCGACCGTCGACTTGCCCTGGGCGGCGGAGGCCGGTGGGTAGGGCGGGATGACGTGGTCGAAGAAGCCGTCGTTCTCGTCGTAGGTGATGAACAGCGCCGTCCTGCCCCACACGTCGGGGTTGGAGGTGAGCGCGTCCAGCACCTGGGAGACGTACCAGGCGCCGTAGTTGGCGGGCCAGTTGGGGTGCTCGGTGAAGGCCTCGGGGGCGACGATCCAGGAGACCTGCGGCAGCTTGTCCGCCTGCACGTCGGCCTTCAGCTGGTCGAAGAAGCCCTCGCCCTTGCGCGCGTCGGTGCCGGTGCGGGCCTTGTCGTACAGCGGGTCGCCGGGCTTGGCGCCCCGGTACTGGTTGAAGTAGAGGAGGGCGTTGTCGCCGTAGTTGCCGCGGTAGGCGTCGTTGATCCAGCCCCAGCCGCCGTTCGCGTCGAGGCCGTCACCGACGTCCTGGTAGATCTTCCAGGAGATGCCGGCCTGCTCCAGGCGCTCGGGGTACGTCGTCCAGCCGTAGCCCTTCTCGTCGTTGCCGAGGACCGGCCCGCCACCCTTGCCGTCGTTGCCGGTGAACCCGGTCCACATGTAGTAGCGGTTGGGGTCGGTGGAACCGATGAACGAGCAGTGGTAGGCGTCGCAGATGGTGAAGGCGTCGGCGAGCGCATAGTGGAACGGGATGTCGGCGCGCTGCAGGTACGCCATCGTCGTCGACGACTTGGCGGGCACCCATTTGTCGTACTTGCCCTGATTGAAGGCGGAGTGCCCATCGTTCCAGCCGTGCGGAAGGTCCTGGATGAAGGCCATGCCCAGGTCGTCGGCGTCGGGGTGGAAGGGCAGGATGTCCTTCGTGCCGTCGGACTGCTTCCAGACGGACTTGCCGTTCTGCGTGACCGCGCGCGGGTCACCGTAACCGCGGACGCCGTTCATCGAACCGAAGTAGTGATCGAAGGAACGGTTCTCCTGCATGAGGACGACGATGTGCTCGACGTCCTGCACCGAGCCGGTGGCGTAGCGGGCGGGCAAGGCGGCGGCGCGCTGGATGCTGCTGGACAGCGCCGTGAACGCCGTGGTCGCACCCGCCAGTTGCAGGAACCTGCGCCGGTTGACTTCGGACATGTGTGAGAGACCTCTCATCCTGACGAGCTGCATGGTCTGGAACTTGCGTGAATCTGCGCGGTGCGAGTGTTCCAAGAGCAACAAACGCCAGGGAAGGGTCTGGAGGCGCCCATGTGAAAGTTGTCCGTACAAGTGAGGTCGGTGTACGGCGTGGGCGCGACCCTGCGGCCGGTCAGCCCTCCGCTGCGGGGACGACCGTCAGGTGCGCGCCCGCGTCCCGGGACCGGCGCGCGCGGCGAGTGGTGGGCGCGGCGGGGCGGCGGGCCTCGCGCGGGATCATCGTCAGGCGCCGGTGGCCGAACTCCCGCAGCGTCCTGGTGGTCTCGTCCACGATGCGGCACTCGGTGGGACCCCGCCCCGGGTCGGGCGGGAACAGCAGGCGGACGGCTCCGTCGAGGTCCGTGGCGCCTTCGCCGACCGCGCTGATCCAGTGCGGCAGGCCGCACCGGTAGGCTGCCTCCATGATCGGGTCCTGGGCGATGTCCCGCCGGATCGCCTGGAGTTCGAGGTCGTGGCCGTAGCACTCCAGGGCGACCCTGAGGTGGGCCAGCATCGGCAGGCACCAGCCACACTCGTGCTGGCCGAGTACGTCACCGGCATCCGGGTGGAAGAGGACGAACCGCAGGAAGTTGTCCGTGGGCATGGCGCCCGGGTGCGGGCGCAACCCGCGGAAGAGTGTCTCGAAAGCGCGGTTGGCCGCCGCCACGTTCCAGCGGTGGTCGACGATCAGCGACGGGAAGGGGACGGCCTCCAGCAGCGCGGCGTAATCCTGGAGATACGCCTGGGTCTCGCGGGCGTCGGGGACGGGCCGCGGCGCCGGCCGCTGCCCACCTGCCTGATGTGCCATCGGGAGGTCACCCCTCTTGCCTCTGCGGCCTTCACGCGGCGATGCGATCCTGCTGCCCCGACAAGAGTCATGTCAACTATCGTGGCATTTCATGCCTGTTGACGGCCGGAATTCGCCACAGTTGTGGCGACACCTGGATGTGAGTTCGAGGCACCCGCTACTCTCCGGGAAGTTCACGACAACCGCTTGTGAGAACCACGGACGCACCCGAAGCCCTTGAGAGACACAGGAGTTCTGTCGGTGACGGATGGCTTTGAGGATCCGGGCGCCACGGGGACCGCTGAGCTTTCGGCCGTCGTCGCCCGCGTCACCGCGCTCGCCGACCGGCTCGGTGTACCGCACGCCGAGGTCTTCGCCGTCGGCCGGCTCTCCGTCGCCTGTGGTGTCCCGGAGGCCGTGGTCAAGGCCCTGCTCAGCGGCCGGCCAGCGGGTGAACCGGACGTCCAGGCACGCTTTCTGCAGCGGCTCGACCTGCTGCGCCGCACCCGGCTGAAGCCGAACGGCCGCAAGTACACCCAGCAGGAGATCGCCGACGGGGCGGGCATGTCCCGGCAGCAGGCCGGGGCCCTCATCAACGGCGACCGGCGGCCCACCATGGAGCACTGCGACGCATTGCAGCGGTTCTTCCGCGTGCACGCCGGCTTCCTGACGGCGGAGGACGCCGAGGCGCTGGCGGGTGCGCTGCAGCGCGCCGAGCAGGAGCTGCTGCAGAAGCTCGCCGACCGCGAGCGGGCCGTGGCCGAGGCCGCCGATACGGCCGAGGATCCGCTGGAACGGCTGCTGCAGGACCACGGGGTGCGCGGGATCGCCTGGCGGGCCGCTCAACTCCCCACCGACCAGCACCGGGACAAGGTCGCCGAATGGCTCGACATGCTCCTGGAGAGCGTCAAGCGGCCAGAGTCGTGATCCGGGATCGGTGGAGAACTGTGGGCATCGGCAGGGACATGCGCCGGCTGTGCGGCGAGCTGGTGGGCGGGCTGGACCTGCACGCACCGGCGCCGCCGCAGGAGCTGTACCACGCGCTGTGCGAGGCGATGAGCCACCGCCGCGGCCGACCGGTCCTCTTCCGTACGGCCGTCTTCCCGCCCGAAACGGCCAGCGGGATGTGGCTGGACATGGCCGACCGCGATCTGGTCGTGGTGGAGGAACGCACCGCCCCCGACCACCAGTTGGTGATCCTCGGCCACGAGCTGTGGCATCTGCACGCGGGTCACCACGGTCATCACGTCGACGACACCGACGCCGGCGTGGCCACGCGGCTGCTGGGCGACGACACCGACCCGGCGGCGCTGCGGGCCGCGGTGCGCGGTGTGGCCGCCCGCACCCGTCCCCAGCACGACGAGGCGGAGGAGCGGCAGGCCGAGACCTTCGGGCTGCTCCTGGCCAGCAAGTGCCGTACCTGGCTGGCCGGTTCGGCGTTGCGCGGGCGCGTGCAGCGGGACGACGTGGCCGGACGCATCGAGGCGTCACTGGGCTACCCGGGGCCGCAGGGCTGATGCGTGCCGGGCGGTACGCCGGTACGGCGCTGCCGAAGCCGCCACGGCCGCAGGGTCACCACGGCGGCAGGTTCGGCACGCCCTGCGCGGTGGACGACGAGCGGTGCCGGGATTCGGGCCCGCCCCGTCCCGCGCCGCGCAAGCCGCGCCGGTAGACGGGCGGCGTACGCCGGGCGCACGTCGCACTCCGTCAGCCCTTCTGCGCGCCGCCCGCGGGGCTCGCGAAAGTCGCGGGAACGTTTTCGCCTCCGCTGAGCGGGGGAACCGGGACAGCGCGCAACGGCGTTGTCAGTGGTGGGCGGCAAGCTGGGGATGCGCGCCGTGCGACGCGGCGCGCGGCGCCGCAGGGCGCGTGACCGTGACGCCGACTCGGGGAGAGCCGACCGATGCCCACCGCCGTAATGACCGACCGTGAGCGTGCTGCCGTACAGGCCTATCTGCGGCTGCTGCATACCGTGCGCGCAGCCTTCGACGGGCCACCGGACGGCGGCCGGCCCGTCGTCGTGCCGCCCGCCGTGCTCGCCGAGGCCGAACAGGCCCTGGACCGGGCGGGGCTGGCGGGAAACGAGGCGGAGTTCTTCCGGCTGCTGCGCGGCTGGTGCCCGCCCGCCTGAGCCGGCCGCGGGTGATCGTGCGGGAGCGTGCGCCGGGCCGACGCCGCCGTCGTCAGGAGTGCGGGACGACGACGGTGGTGGTCACCACTCCGTCGCGCACGCCCCACCGGCCGTCGAAGGCCTGGAGCCGACGGCCGCCGACCTCGGGGCCGGGGACGAGGAGTTCGGCGCGCAGGGTGCCGTGCCACGCGCCGTCGGGAGCGGCGTGCAGGGTGATGTCGGCCTCGGAGAAGTCCAGCCACTCGCCGGTCAGCGGGAACCACGCCTTGTAGACGGACTCCTTGGCGCTGAACAGGATGCGGTCCCAGTGCACGGCGGGCCACTGCGCGGCGAGCCGGCCGAGCCGCTGGGCCTCGGCGGGCAGGAACACGGCGTCGCCGACGCCCTCCGGGAGCGGCCCGTGCGGTTCGGCGTCGATGCCGAGGGAAGCCAGGTCGGTGGCGCGGACCAGGGCGGCGGCGCAGTAGCCGTCGCTGTGGGTCATGCTGCCGATGACCCCGGCGGGCCAGCGCGGTGCGCCCCGTACGCCGCTGACGACGGGCTGCGGGGGCACGCCGAGCTTCTCCATGGCGCGCCGGGCGCAGGCACGTACGGCGGCGAACTCGCGGCGGCGCTTGGGCACCGCGCGCGCTACGAGCGCCTCCTCCTCCGGGTAGAGCGGGGCGTCCTCCCACAGCGGGTCGTCACGGTGTGCCGCCACGGCCACGACCGACGCGGGCAGCAGTTCCTCGATCACCGGTTTCGTCCTCCGTCGGCAGGATGCGGCGCGGTCGTCCCGGGGGCCCGGGGCGCTTGCGCCACTCTCGGGGGTATCCCACGGAGACCTCTTCGAAGCGGACTCCGTCGTGCCAGGTGGTGCGGGGGATGTGCAGATGGCCGTAGACCATCGTGGCGACGCGGAACCGGCGGTGCCAGTCGGCGGTCAGTTCGGTGCCGCACCACATGGCGAACTCCGGGTACCACAGCACGTCCATCGGGTGCCGGTCCAGCGGATAGTGGTTGGCCAGCACGGTCGGCAGATCCGCGGGCAGCTCGGCGAGCCTGCGCTCGGTCTCGGCGACCCGGGCCCGGCACCAGTCCTCGCGGGTCGGGTAGGGGTCGGGGTGCAGCAGGTACTCGTCGTTGCAGACGATCCCGGTGCCGTGCGCGTAGGCCAGGCCCTCCTCCTTGGTGGCGCAGCCGGCCGGCAGGAAGGAGTAGTCGTACCCGAGGAAGAGCGGGGCGACGGCGACCGGGCCGCCCGCTCCCTGCCACACCGGGTACGGGTCCTCGGGCGTGACCACGCCCAGTTCCCGGCACACTTCGACCAGGTGTTCGTAGCGGGCGACGCCGCGGAGGGTGACCGGGTCTGCCGGGTGGGTCCACAGGTCGTGGTTGCCGGGCGTCCACAGGACCTTGCGGAAACGGCCGGCGAGGGTGGCGAGGGTCCAGCGGATGTCGGCGACGCTGTCGGCGACGTCACCGGCGACGATCAGCCAGTCGTCGTCCGTGCCGGGACGCAGCTCCTCGACGAGGGCTCGGTTCTCCGGATAGGTGATGTGCAGGTCACTGATGGCCAACAGCTGTCCGGCCCCGGCCGCAGGCTCCACCCCGCACCCCTTTCGATCATGTCGTCCGCACCACAAGAACACACGTTCCCAAACAGGGCAAGGGGATTCGAGGCCGTGTCGAGCGGCGATCGAAAGCGCTGCCGCACCCCGGGAATTCCGTAACACGCGCGTTGCACGCGGATCTCTGTGAAAGCCGTATGATCGCCCCACCATCGACGCCCCAACCTCCCCTCTCACAGGGCCGTTTGGTGACCCTTCCTTCCTCCTGCCCGGGCACGGGCCGCTGCACCGTGCCCGAAAACCCCCGAAAGGCGGCCTGCATGCCCTCTCGCGTACGCGTCTGGCTCAACCGCACGTACGCGGAGAACGTGTTCTTCATGGATCAGCTGCGGAGGAATCCCAGCGACCGCGCGGTGGAGATCCATGCGACGCACGGCGACGCCGACTCCCCCGTGCTGGCCGCCGCCGACACCGCCGACCTGGAACCGGAGGGCCTGTCCCCGGCCGGCTATGTGGAGTACGCCCTCGACCAGTGCGCCCGGCGAGGCATCGACGTGTTCGTGCCCCGGCTGCACCAGGCGGCGATCGTCGCGCACCGCGCGGAGTTCGCGGCGGCCGGTACGGCACTGCTGGCGCCGACCCCGCAGGCGGTGGCCGTGTTCGAGGACAAAGTGACCGCGTACGAGGCGGTCCGTTCGGTCGGCGTGCCGGTGCCGCCCTGGTGGCGGGTGCGCACGGCGGACGAACTCGTCGCAGCCGTCGAGGAGCTGGAGGCAGGCGGGCACCGTGCGTGCTTCAAGCCCGCCTCCGGCGCCGGCGGGGTCGGTTTCCGGGTGATCACGCGCGCCCCGTTCTCACTCACCCATCTGGACGGCTTCCCGGGCCCGTACGTACAGCTAGACCTGGTCGTCGGGGCGCTGCGGCGGGCCGAGCAGCCCGTGGACTGGCTGGTGATGCCGCGCCTGGAGCAGCCGGAGGTGTCCGTCGACTGCCTGACCGGCCCGGACAACCGGGTCCGGCTCGCGGTGGGCCGCACCAAGAACGGCCGCCGCCGCGGCTTCACGCTGCACGAGCAGTGGCTGGAGCCGGCCCGGCTGATCGCGGAGGGTTTCGGGCTGCACCACCTGTCCAACATCCAGTTCCGCATGTACGGCGACCGTCCGGTGCTGCTCGACGTCAACACCCGGCCCGCCGGAGGCCTGCACCAGCTGTCGCTGTGCGGAATCAACGCCCCATGGGCGGCAGTGCAGTTGGCGCTCGGCGAGGACCCGGGGGTGATCGAGCCGCCGTTCCTGGGCCAGGACTACACGGTGGTGTCCGGCCCGCGCCCGCTGCTGCCCGCGACGCTTCCGCGGCAGCGGGCCGGGGAGGCGGAGCTCGTGCTGCCGGCGGTTCCTGCACAGACGGCCGGGGTGGCGACCGAGGCTCTGCCGCTCCAGAACCTGCCGCTCCAGAACCTGCCGCTCTAGAACCTGCCGCTCCAGAACCTGCCGCTCCAGAACCTGGCGCTCCAGAACCTGGCGCTCTGGACCCTGCCGCTCCAGGCCGTACGCGTCGCACGAAGCGCATCCCGTTTCCGGTATGGACCAATCCCGTTCCACTCCTTGACAGTTGGATTGGTCCATACCACCTTGGTTGTCGCACCACTCAGTACTTCTCCGCACTCCCCGCACTCCCCCACACCCTGGTGCACCCCACGCACCGCAACGCACCCTCAGCACCTCCGTGCACTCCCGAACACCCCCATCCCCACAGGGAGATCGCGTGCGCCATACATCCGGGCGTCCCAGACGCCGGCTCCTCGCCCTCCTCGGCTCCGCCGCTCTCGCGCTCGGCGGGACCATCGCCCTGCCGGGCACGGCCGAGGCCGCCGACATCCTCACCAACCCCGGCTTCGAGTCGGGCAGCCTCTCCCCCTGGACCTGCACCGGCAACCTCGGTTCGGTCGTCTCCTCCCCCGTGCACGGCGGCACCAAGGCGCTCCAGGGCGCGGTGACGTCGAGCGACAACGCACAGTGCAGCCAGACCGTTTCGGTGCAGCCGAACACGACGTACACCCTCAGCGGCTGGGTACGCGGCTCGTACGTGTTCCTCGGCGTCGACGGCGGCGCCTCCACCTGGACGACATCCCCGTCGGCGTACAGCCGGCTCAGCGTCTCCTTCACCACCGGGGCCAGCCAGACGAGCGCCACGATCTACGTGCACGGCTGGTACGCCCAGGGCACCTACTACGCCGACGACATCAGCCTCGACGGACCGGGCGGCGGCGGAGGCGGCGGCGACACCCAGGCGCCGACCGCGCCCAGCGGGCTCGCCTCGACCGGCAAGACGTCCTCCAGCGTGTCGCTGAAGTGGAACGCCTCCACGGACAACGTGGGCGTGACGGCGTACGACATCTACAGCGGCTCCAGCCAGGTGCTCAGCGTCTCCGGTACGACGGCCACGGTCGGCGGGCTCTCGCCGAGCACGGGTTACACCTTCACCGTGAAGGCACGGGACGCGGCCGGGAACGTGTCGGCGGCCTCCAACGCCGTGACCGTCACGACGGACGCCGGCAGCGGCGGCGGCACCGGGTTCAAGCAGGCGGCGCCGTACCTGTACGAGGGGTGGGGCGATCCGCCGAGCCCGACGACGGTGATGAGCGCGACCGGGATCAAGTGGTTCACGATGGCGTTCGTGCTGGACTCGGGCGGCTGCACCCCCGCCTGGGACGGCAGCCGGGCGCTGACCGGCGGCGTCGACCAGTCCACCATCAACGCCGTCCGCTCCGCAGGCGGTGATGTCGTCCCGTCGTTCGGCGGCTGGCAGGGCAGCAAGCTCGGCGCCAACTGCTCCTCCGCGAGCGCCCTCTCGGGGGCGATCCAGAAGGTGATCGACGCCTACGGCCTGAAGGCCGTCGACATGGACATCGAGAACACGGACGAGTTCGAGAACGAGGCCGTGCAGGCGAAGATCCTCACCGCGCTGAAGACCGTCAAGGCCAACAACCCTGGTCTGAAGACGATCGTCACCTTCGGCACCTCGACCACCGGTCCGACCTACTACGGCAACCGGCTGATCGAGCAGGCGCAGTCGCTCGGCGCGAACATCGACGTCTTCACCATCATGCCGTTCGACTTCGGCGGCGGCTCGGACATGTACGGCAACACCGTGAACGCGGCGGAGGGCCTGAAGGCCAAGCTCAAGTCGGCCTTCGGCTGGGACGACGCGACCGCGTACTCCCACATCGGCATCTCCGGCATGAACGGCCTGTCCGACCAGCAGGAGAACACCACCCCGGCGATCTGGACCCAGATCCGCGACTGGGCGAACACGCACCACATCGCACGGCTCGCCTTCTGGTCCGTCAACCGCGACCGGCCGTGCCCCGGCGGCGGCGTGGTGAGCAACTGCTCCGGGATCAGCCAGAACAACTGGCAGTTCACGTCCATCACTTCCGGCTTCACCGGCTGAGCACACCCCGCACCAGGTCTCGACGTCCCTCCGGCTTCCGGGCCGGGGGGACGTCCTGTCGCTGCCCCCTTCTGTCGCGGTCGGCTTTTTTTCTTTTCTTTCCGACGGGGGTGTATCAGGAGCCGTCCCGCGGGCTCTACATGGTGAGGCACAACGGGGGAGCCACGGGGGAACGCAGGGGGAAACGGGGGAGCCACGGGGGAACGGGGGATCGGGCCGGCCGGCCGCTGTCACGGGGAGCGGCCGGCCGGCCCGGAGAGCGTGCCGCAGCTGCCGGAACCTACGTGAGGTAGGCCAGACCGGGGTGGACGGCGGTGTAGTCCTCGACCAGGCGCCGGGCCACGTTCACCGAGTCGACGAGCGGGTGCAGCGCGAAGGCCTTCACGGCCGCCGCACGGGAGCCGGACGCGGCGGCGGCGAGGACCTCCCGCTCGACCGCCTTGACCGCGCAGACCAGGCCGGTGGCATGGCCGGGCAGCGGGTCGACCGCGACCGGGTGGGCGCCGTTGGCGTCGACCAGGCAGGGCACCTCGATGACCGCCTCGGAGTCCAGGACGCAGAGCGTGCCGCGGTTGCGGACGTTGAGGATCAGGGTCGTCCGCTCGTCGCGCGCGATGGCCCGCATCAGCGCGAGCGCCACCTTCTCGTAGCCGCCGGACAGGTCGTCCGCCGCGCGTTCGCCGGCGCCGGCCGTCTCCCGGTTCTCGGCCATGTACGTCGCCTCGCGCTCGGCGCGGGTGCGGTCCCAGACGTCGAGGGCGCAGACGTCCGGGCGCCGGGCCTGCGCGTAGAAGTCCGCCTGCTGGTCGCGCAGGAAGGCGCCGCGGGTCTTCTCGGCCTCCTGGTAGGCGCGGACGGTCTCCCGGTTGAAGTAGTAGTAGTGCAGGTACTCGTTGGGGATCGCGCCGAGCGACTGCAGCCAGTCGGCGCCGAAGAGCCTGCCCTCCTCGAAGGAGCCGAGCAGGCGTGGGTCGGCCAGCAGGCGCGGGAGTTCGTCCCGCCCGCCGACGTGCAGCCCGCGCACCCAGCCGAGGTGGTTGAGGCCGACGTAGTCGATCCACGCCTCCCGCGGGTCGGCGCCGAGCACCCGGGCGATACGGCGGCCCAGCCCGATCGGCGAGTCGCAGATGCCGAGGACGCGGTCGCCGAGGTGGCGGGACATCGCCTCGGTGACCAGGCCGGCGGGGTTGGTGAAGTTGATGACCCAGGCGTCGGGGGCGAGGCGGGCGACACGCCGCGCGATGTCGACGGCGACGGGAACGGTTCGCAGACCGTATGCGATACCTCCCGCGCCGACGGTCTCCTGCCCGAGGACACCTTGCGCCAGCGCGACGCGCTCGTCGTCCGCCCGGCCCTCCAGGCCGCCGACGCGAATCGCGGAGAAGACGAAGTCGGCGCCGCGCAGGGCCTCGTCGAGGTCGGTGGTGGTGGTCACCCGGGGGGCGTCGGGCACCGCCGACGCCTGCTCATCCAGTACGCGGGAGACTGCATACAGTCGACTGTCGTCCGTATCGTGCAGAACGACGTCCGTCACCCGCCCTTCACCCCGGTCGGTCAACAGCGCACCGTACACAAGCGGCACCCGGAATCCGCCGCCGCCCAGAATCGTCAGTCTCACGCCTGCACCCTTTCGCTCACCTAGACGCTCGATTCTGCTCACCCGACGCCCCGTGCGGGCAGCGGCGCACGATTCCGGTCGCCGAATGAGAGATCTCCTCGAAGCGGACACCAGCCGATCCGGGCAGCTTCACCGCGTGAACTCCCGTGAGAACAAAGGACTTTCCTCGCTTCAAGCCTTGACGGCCGCAGGGCCGGGGAGCACATTGGCGACACCCTGAGAGCGCTCTCAGAACCGCGGAGGGCGCTCTGCCGGGGCTCCCGCACCTCACCCCGTAACCGAGAGGCCCCCCCATGCATGATTCCTCCGGCACATCGAGATCCGGACCCCGCTCCCGTCCCCTGCGGCGCGCGCTCGTCGCCGTCGTCGCCTCGTTCGGCCTGGCCGCGGCCGTCGCCGGCGCCGTCACCGCGCCCGCGCACGCCTCCGCGCCCACACCCCCCACCGGCTGGACGCAGGTCTTCGCGGACGACTTCGACGGCGCGGCCGGCTCCCCCGTCAATGCGGCCGACTGGCAGTACGACACCGGGACTTCTTACCCCGGCGGGGCAGCGAACTGGGGCACCGGCGAGGTCGAGTCGATGACGTCGAGCACCAGCAACGTGGCGCTGGACGGCAACGGAAACCTGCTCATCACCCCGCGCCGCGACGCCTCCGGCAACTGGACCTCCGGCCGGATCGAGAGCACGCGCACCGACTTCCAGCCCCCGGCCGGCGGCAAGCTGCACGTGCAGGCCCGGATCCAGATGCCGAACGTCACGGGCGCCGCCGCCAAGGGCTACTGGCCGGCGTTCTGGATGCTGGGCGCGCCGTTCCGCGGCAACTACTGGAACTGGCCGAGCATCGGCGAGCTGGACATCATGGAGAACGTCCAGGGCCTGAACACCGACTGGGCGACGATGCACTGCGGCACCAACCCTGGCGGCCCGTGCAACGAGACGTCCGGCATCGGCGGTTCGACCGCGTGCGCCGGGACGACCTGTCAGGCCGGTTTCCACACCTACGCGATGGAGTGGGACCGCTCGACCAGCCCCGAGGAGATCCGCTTCTACCTCGACGGCGTCAACTTCCACACCGTGAAGGCGACCCAGGTCGACGCGACGACATGGGCGAACGCCACCAGTCACGGCTACTTCCTCATCCTGAACGTGGCGATGGGCGGCGGCTTCCCTGGCGCGTTCGGCGGCGGCCCGGACAGCGGGACCGAGCCGAACCACCCGATGGCCGTCGACTACGTACAGGTGCTGCAGTCCTCGGGCGGCGGGGGCGGCACCACTCCCCCGCCGTCCGGCGGGCGGAACGCCTACAGCGCGATCCAGGCCGAGTCCTACGACGGCCAGTCCGGCGTGAGCACCGAGACCACGACGGACGTCGGCGGTGGACTGGATATCGGATACATCGCGGGCGGCGACTGGGCGCTGTACAAGGGGGTCGACTTCGGGTCGACGCCGGCCACGCAGTTCTACGCGCGCGTGGCGAGCGGGGCCGCGTCCGGGGTGAGCGGGCTGGTCGAGGTGCGCCTGGACAGCCGGAGCAACCCACCCGTCGGCAGCTTCGCGGTGGGCAACACCGGCGGCTGGCAGACCTGGCGGACGGTCCCGGCCAACATCAGCTCGGTGACCGGCACGCACGACGTCTATCTGACCTTCACCAGCGGCCAGCCGGCCGACTTCGTGAACGTGAACTGGTTCGACTTCGGTCACTGACCCCGCCCCCGGGCGGCGCTGCATCGGGGAGACGCCCCTAGCGCAGCTCCGCCCGGAAGGCCGCCGGTGTCCGGCCGGTGTGCAGGTGGAAGAACTTGGAGAAGTTCGCCGCGTCGGGGAAGCCCACGGCCACGCCGACGCGGCCGATCGGCAGGTCGGTGTGGGCGAGGAGGCGCTTGGCCTCCAGGGTCACGCGTTTGTCGATGAAGCCCTTGGGGGTCTCGCCGGTGGCCGCGCGGACCGCGCGGACGAGGGTGCGGCGGGAGTAGCCGAGCGCGTCGGCGTAGGAGCTGACGCTGTGGTTGGTGGCGAAGCTCTGCTCCACGGCGTCCCGGAACAGGGTGAACGTGGTGTCGCTCTGCTGCTGGGAGGCCTCGGCCGAGCTGGCCGCGAGGTGGGCGAGGCGCAGCAGGAACGCGGTCAGGCTGTGCCTGAGGACGGCCGTGTGCAGGCTCAGCGGGAGCGTGGCGGTGTCCTCGTACTCGCGGCGCAGTTGTTCGAGGGACGCGCGCAGCGCGGTGAGCTGGGCCGGATCGGGGTGCAGCAGGGGCGGCTGGTCGTAGCGGTAGAGCCCGGCGGCCTCGACGGTGGCGCGGGGCAGGAAGCCGGGCTGCATGGTCAGGACGGTTCCGCGGTACTCGCACTCGCGCGAGAAGCGGTGGACCTGTCCGGGGCGGATCCACAGCAGGTCACCGGCGCCGGCCTCGTACTCGGTAAAGTCGATCATGTGCCGTACGGGGCCCCCGGTGAAGAGCATGACGACGTGGAACTCGATGCGGTGGACACGGTCCAGCGGGGCGTCGGCGTGCCATCTGCGCTCGGTGCTCATCGGGCCGACCTGCATGCCCACGCCGCCGACGCTCAGGTCGACGGGGAAGGGGAACGTTCTGATCTCGCCGGGGTCGGTTCTGTCTGCCATGTCCTACTCGCGCCGCTCTTCTGTCGCTCGCCCCGCTCAAGGCGCTCGGACCCGGCGCGGGGGTGTCCCACTTTCACCACAGGCTGACACACCCTGCCCTTCCCGCTTAAAAGTCAGACTTTTAAGGTCGAACGCGGTTAACCAGCAGAGCCTTAAGTTCCATGACCTCTTGAAGTGGACTGTTATCAGATGAGCACGCAGACGCCCGACAGTCTCGAATGGACCGAACTCGACCGGCGTGCCGTCGACACCGCGCGCATCCTGGCCGCGGATGCCGTCCAGCGGGTCGGCAACGGTCACCCCGGCACCGCGATGAGCCTGGCTCCTGCCGCGTACACGATCTTTCAGAAGGTGATGCGTCATGACCCCGCCGACCCGGAGTGGGCCGGCCGCGACCGCTTCGTGCTGTCCCCCGGTCACACCTCGCTGACCCTCTACACCCAGCTGTTCCTCGCCGGCTACGAGCTGGAGCTGGACGACCTGAAGGCGTTCCGCACGCACGGCTCGAAGACGCCCGGCCACCCCGAGTACGGGCACACGGCAGGCGTCGAGACGACCACCGGCCCGCTCGGTCAGGGCGTGGCCAACGCGGTGGGCATGGCGATGGCCGCCCGCTACGAGCGCGGCCTGTTCGACCCGGACGCCCCCGAGGGCAGCTCCCCCTTCGACCACACCGTCTGGGCGATCGTCTCCGACGGCGACCTGGAGGAGGGCGTCTCCGCCGAGGCCTCCTCCCTCGCGGGCCACCAGAAGCTCGGCAACCTGGTCTTCCTCTACGACGACAACCACATCTCCATCGAGGGCGACACCGCGACCGCGTTCTCCGAGGACGTGCTGAAGCGGTACGAGGCCTACGGCTGGCACACCCAGCGGATCGAGCCCACCGCCGACGGCGACGTCGACGTCCCCGCCCTGTACGCGGCGCTGAAGGCCGCGCAGGCCGAGACCGGGCGGCCCTCGATCATCGCGATGCGCACGATCATCGCCTGGCCCGCTCCGAACGCGCAGAACACCGAGGCCTCCCACGGCTCGGCGCTCGGCGAGGACGAGATCGCCGCCACCAAGCGCGTCCTCGGCTTCGACCCGGAGCAGACCTTCGAGGTCACGGACGAGGTCCTGAAGCACACCCGCCAGGCCCTGGACCGGGGCGCGCAGGCACATGCGGCCTGGGACCAGCGGATCGCCGAGTGGCGCGCCGCCGGCCCCGAGCGGGCCGCGCTCTTCGACCGGATCGGCAGGGGTGAGCTGCCCGAGGGCTGGGAGGACGCCCTGCCGGTGTTCGAGGAGGGCAGGTCCGTCGCGACGCGTGCCGCCTCCGGCAAGGTGCTCCAGGCGCTCGGCCCGGTGCTCCCGGAGCTGTGGGGCGGCTCCGCCGACCTCGCCGGCTCGAACAACACGACCATCGACAAGAACAGCTCGTTCCTGCCGAAGGGCAACCCGCTGCCCGAGGCCAACCCGTACGGTCGTACCGTGCACTTCGGCATCCGCGAGTTCTCGATGGCAGCGGAGATGAACGGCATCGCCCTGCACGGCAACACCCGTGTCTACGGCGGAACGTTTCTCGTGTTCTCCGACTACATGCGCAACGCGGTACGGATGTCTGCGCTGATGCAGCTGCCGGTGACGTACGTGTGGACGCACGACTCCATCGGTCTCGGCGAGGACGGCCCCACCCACCAGCCGGTCGAGCACCTGGCCTCGCTGCGCGCGATCCCCGGCCTGAACATCGTCCGCCCGGCGGACGCCAACGAGACCGCGATCGCCTGGGCCGAGATCCTGAAGAGGCACGCCACCAGCCCCGCCCCTCACGGGCTCGCGCTCACCCGCCAGGGCGTGCCGGTGTACGCGCCCGACGAGGACGCGGCCAAGGGCGGCTACGTACTGCGCGAGTCCTCGACCGGGACCCCGGAGGTGATCATCATCGCGACCGGCTCCGAGGTGCAGCTCGCGGTGGCCGCGCGGGAGCAGCTGGAGGCCGAGGGGATCGGCACGCGCGTGGTGTCGATGCCGTCCGTGGAGTGGTTCGAGGAGCAGGACCGGGCCTACCGGGACTCCGTGCTGCCGCCGTCGGTGAAGGCGCGGGTCGCGGTCGAGGCCGGCATCGGTCTGACCTGGCACCGGTACGTGGGCGACGCCGGACGGATCGTCTCCCTCGAGCACTTCGGTGCCTCCGCCGACGCCAGGACCCTGTTCGCCGAGTTCGGCTTCACCCCCGAGAACGTCGCCGCCGCTGCCCGCGAATCGCTGGCCGCCGCGCGCGCCTGATCCCTACGCGACGAGAAATCAGAGAGATGAACACTGTGACCGAAGCAATCGCCACCCCCGGTTCCCTCAAGCGCCTCGCCGACGAGGGTGTCTCGATCTGGCTGGACGACCTGTCGCGGGGGCGGATCACCTCGGGCAGCCTGGCCGGGCTGGTGCAGAGCGGGGGCGTCGTCGGCGTCACCACCAACCCGTCGATCTTCCAGGCGGCCATCGGCTCCGGCGAGGGCTACGAGGAGCAGCTCACCGACCTGGCCGTGCGCGGGGTGACGGTGGACGAGGCGGTGCGGATGATGACGACCGCCGACGTGCGGGCAGCCGCCGATATTCTGGATTCTGTATACACCGCCACGGACGGCCGCGACGGCCGCGTCTCCATCGAGGTCGACCCCCGCCTGGCGCACGACACCGCGGCCACGGTCGCCGAGGCCAAGCAGCTGGCCTGGCTGGTCGACCGGCCGGGCGTGATGGTCAAGATCCCGGCGACGAAGGCCGGTCTCCCGGCGATCACCGAGGTCATCGGCCTCGGCATCAGCGTCAACGTGACCCTGATCTTCTCCCTGGAACGCTACCGCGAGGTCATGGACGCATACCTGGCCGGCCTGGAGAAGGCCCAGGAGCGCGGCCTGGACCTGTCGGAGATCCACTCGGTCGCGTCCTTCTTCGTCTCCCGCGTGGACTCCGAGATAGACAAGCGGCTGACCGCTCTCGGCACCGAGGAGGCCCTCGCGCTCAAGGGCCGCGCGGCCCTCGCCAACGCGCGGCTCGCCTACGCCGCGTACGAGGAGGTGTTCGGCTCTGCCGACAGTGCGGCACAGCCCGACGACCGCTGGCTGGCGCTGGCCGGCACCAAGGCGAACAAGCAGCGTCCGCTGTGGGCGTCCACCGGTGTGAAGGATCCTGCGTACAAGGACACGCTGTACGTGGACGAGCTGGTCGCACCCGGCACCGTCAACACCATGCCGGAGGCCACCTTGAACGCCACCGCCGACCACGGCGAGATCACCGGCGACACGGTGACCGGCGGCTACGCCCAGGCCCGTGCCGACCTGGCCGCCGTCGAGCGGCTCGGCATCTCCTACGACGAGGTCGTCCAGCAGCTGGAGGACGAGGGCGTCGCCAAGTTCGAGGCGGCCTGGCAGCAGTTGCTGGAAGCCGTCACCGAGTCCCTGAGGAGCAAGGGAGTTGACGCGCGATGACGACCGAGGCGGCTGAGCCGCAGACATCCCCCGCCGAACAGGCACCCGCTGCGCCGGCCCTGGACGCCGACTGGGCGAACCCGCTGCGCGACGACCGGGACCGCCGGCTGCCGCGCATCGCGGGTCCCTCCGGCCTGGTCATCTTCGGGGTGACCGGCGACCTGTCCCGCAAGAAGCTGATGCCGGCCGTGTACGACCTGGCCAACCGCGGCCTGCTGCCGCCGGGCTTCTCCCTCGTGGGCTTCGCCCGTCGCGAGTGGGAGGACCAGGACTTCGCGCAGGTCGTCCACGACGCCGTACGCGAGCACGCCCGCACCCCGTTCCGCGAGGAGGTGTGGCAGCAGCTCGCCGAGGGCATGCGGTTCATCCCGGGCGACTTCGGCGACGACACCGCCTTCAAGCAGCTGAAGGAGGCCGTCGACGAGCTGGACGCCTCCCGCGGCACCAGCGGCAACTTCGCGTTCTACCTCTCCGTGCCGCCGAAGTTCTTCCCGAAGGTCGTCCAGCAGCTGAAGAAGCACGGCCTGGCGAGCCCGCCCGCGGGTTCCTGGCGGCGCGCGGTCATCGAGAAGCCGTTCGGCCACGACCTGGCCAGCGCACGCGAGCTGAACGCGATCGTGCACGACGTGTTCGAGCCGGACCAGGTGTTCCGCATCGACCACTACCTCGGCAAGGAGACCGTCCAGAACATCCTGGCGCTGCGCTTCGCCAACCAGATGTACGAGCCGATCTGGAACCGGTCGTACGTCGACCACGTGCAGATCACCATGGCCGAGGACATCGGCATCGGCGGCCGGGCCGGCTACTACGACGGCATCGGCGCCGCCCGGGACGTCATCCAGAACCACCTGCTCCAGCTGCTGGCGCTCACCGCCATGGAGGAGCCGATCGCCTTCGACGCGGAGGCACTGCTCACCGAGAAGCTGAAGGTGCTGAAGTCGGCGCGGCTGCCGGAGGACCTCGGCCACAGCACCGTGCGCGGGCAGTACGCGGCCGGCTGGCAGGGCGGCGAGAAGGTCGTCGGCTACCTCCAGGAGGAGGGCATCGACCCCGAGTCGAAGACCGACACCTTCGCCGCGATCAAGCTGGAGATCGACAACCGCCGCTGGGCGGGCGTCCCCTTCTATCTGCGCACCGGCAAGCGGCTCGGCCGCCGGGTGACCGAGATCGCGGTGGTCTTCAAGCGGGCCCCGCACTCCCCCTTCGACTCCACCGCGACGGAGGAGCTGGGCCAGAACGCGATCGTCATCCGCGTCCAGCCCGACGAGGGCATGACCGTGCGGTTCGGCTCCAAGGTGCCGGGCACCTCGATGGAGATCCGGGACGTCTCCATGGACTTCGCCTACGGCGAGTCCTTCACGGAGTCCAGCCCGGAGGCGTACGAGCGGCTCATCCTGGACGTGCTGCTCGGTGACGCCAACCTGTTCCCCCGTCACCAGGAAGTGGAAGAGTCCTGGAAGATCCTGGACCCGATCGAGGATCACTGGGCGACGCACGGCAGGCCGGCGCAGTACGCGTCCGGCAGCTGGGGACCGAGCGAAGCGGACGAGATGCTCGCACGAGACGGACGGAGCTGGCGCAGGCCATGAAGATCGACCTGACCGACACCACGGCAAGCAAGATCAACAAGGCGCTGGTGCAGGGCCGCCGCGCCATCGGCTCCCCGGCCGTGGGCATGGTCCTGACGATGGTGATCGTCACGGACGAGGAGAACGCCTACGACTCGATCAGGGCGGCCGAGGAGGCCTCCCACGAGCACCCCATGCGGACCCTCGTCGTCATCAAGCGGCACGCCCGCACCCTGCGCGACCGCACCACCTCGCGGCTGGACGCCGACGTGCGGGTGGGCGCCGACGCGGGCACCGGCGAGACGGTCGTGCTCCGGCTGTACGGCGAGGTCTCCGACCACGCCGACTCCGTGGTGCTGCCGCTGCTGCTGCCGGACGCCCCGGTCGTGGTGTGGTGGCCCGTGGACGCGCCCGACGCCCCGGCCAGGGACCCGCTCGGCGCACTCGCCCAGCGCCGCATCACCGACCTGTACGCGGTCGAGCGTCCGCTGGAGGTCCTGGAGACCCGGGTGCGCAACTACGCGCCCGGCGACACCGACCTCGCCTGGACCCGGCTGACCCTGTGGCGCTCCATGCTGGCCGCGGCCCTCGACCAGTCCCGGGAGAAGGTGACGTCGGCGGCCGTGGAGGCCGAGCAGGACAACCCCAGCGCCGAGCTGCTCGCCCGCTGGCTGGAGGCCCGCCTGAACGTCCCGGTGGACCGGGTGGTGACCGGCGGCCCGTTCGTCACGGCCGTACGCCTCGGCACCGCCAACGGCGAGATCGTCATCGACCGCCCGGCGGGCCCCCTCGCCACCCTGTCGTTGCCGGGCCAGCCCTCGCGCACCCTCGCCCTGAAGGTCCGCGCCACCTCCGAACTCATCGCCGAGGAGCTGCGCCGCCTCGACGCCGACGAGATGTACGCCATCGCCCTCAAGGGCGAGGCCGCCAAGGAGAACGCCTGACATGTCCGACGCCCCGTCAGACACCCCCGAGACCGCCCGCCGGCCCGAGTGGACGGCCCTGGCCGACCACCGCGCCCAGGGCCGGCCCCACCTGCGCGACCTGTTCGCCGCGGACCCCGGCCGCGCCGAGCGGTACGTCGTGCGGGTCGGTGACCTGCACATCGACTACAGCAAGCATCTGATCACCGACGAGACCCTGGCCCTGCTCCAGGAACTCGCCGCCGCCACCGGCGTGTTCGGCCTGCGGGACGCCATGTTCCGCGGCGAGAGGATCAACATCACCGAGCGGCGGGCCGTGCTGCACACCGCGCTGCGCGCCCCGCGCGACGCGGTGGTCGAGGTCGACGGCGAGAACGTCGTCCCGGCCGTGCACGCCGTCCTCGACAAGATGGCCGGCTTCGCCGACCGCGTCCGCTCCGGCGAGTGGACCGGCCACACCGGCAAGCGGATCAAGAACGTCGTCAACATCGGCATCGGCGGCTCCGACCTCGGCCCGGCGATGGCGTACGAGGCACTGCGCCCGTACACGGCACGGGAGTTGACGTTCCGGTTCGTGTCCAACGTGGACGGCGCCGACCTGCACGAGGCCACCCGCGACCTGGACCCGGCCGAGACGCTGTTCATCGTCGCGTCCAAGACCTTCACCACGATCGAGACGATCACCAACGCCACCTCGGCCCGCTCCTGGCTCCTCTCAGGGCTGGACGATGGGGGCACCTCCCGCTCGAGCGAATTCGAGAGTGGGGGAGAGAAGGCCGTGGCGAAGCACTTCGTGGCGCTGTCCACGAACGCGGAGAAGGTCACCGAGTTCGGCATCGACCCGGACAACATGTTCGAGTTCTGGGACTGGGTCGGCGGCCGGTACTCGTACGACTCCGCGATCGGCCTGTCCCTGATGATCGCCATCGGCCCGGACCGCTTCCGCGAGATGCTCGACGGCTTCCACCTGGTCGACGAGCACTTCCGCACCGCACCGGCCGAGGCCAACGCACCTTTGATCCTGGGCCTGTTGGGCATCTGGTACGACAACTTCCACGACGCCCAGTCGCACGCCGTGCTGCCCTACAGCCACTATCTGTCCAAGTTCACCGCGTACCTGCAGCAGCTGGACATGGAGTCCAACGGCAAGTCGGTGGACCGCGCCGGACGCCCCGTGACCTGGCAGACCGGTCCGGTGGTGTGGGGCACCCCGGGCACCAACGGGCAGCACGCCTACTACCAGTTGATCCACCAGGGCACGAAGCTGATTCCGGCGGACTTCATCGGCTTCGCCCGGCCGGTCGCCGAGCTGAGCGGTGAAGTCAAGGCTCAGCACGACCTGTTGATGGCCAACTTCTTCGCCCAGACCCAGGCCCTCGCCTTCGGCAAGACGGCCGACGAGGTCCGCGCGGAGGGCGTCGCCGAGGAGCAGGTGGCCCACCGCACCTTCCGCGGCGACCACCCGACCACGACGATCCTCGCGACGGAACTGACCCCGTCCGTCCTCGGCCAGCTCGTAGCCCTCTACGAGCACAAGGTGTTCGTCCAGGGCGCCGTCTGGAACATCGACTCCTTCGACCAGTGGGGCGTCGAACTGGGCAAGGTCCTGGCCAAGCGCGTCGAACCCGCCCTGACCCAGGGCGCAGACGTGCCCGGTCTCGACGCGTCCACCACGGCCCTCGTCGCCGCCTACCGCACTCTCAAGAACGCTCAGGAGAACTGATCATGCAGCTCGGACTCATCGGTCTCGGCAAGATGGGCGGCAACATGCGCGAGCGCATCCGCCGCGCCGGCCACACCGTCATCGGCTACGACCGCAACCCCGAAATCTCCGACGTCAAGAGCCTCGAAGAACTCGTCGAGAAGCTCGACGCGCCGCGCACCGTCTGGGTGATGGTGCCGGCCGGCACCGCCACCCAGACCGTCGTCGACGAGCTGAAGGACCTGCTCTCCCCCGGTGACACGGTGGTCGACGGCGGCAACTCCCGCTGGACGGACGACGAGAAGCACGCCGCCGAACTCGGCATCAAGGGCATCGGCTTCGTCGACGCGGGCGTCTCGGGCGGCGTGTGGGGTCTGCAGAACGGCTACGCGCTCATGGTCGGCGGCGAGAAGGAGAACGTGGACCGGCTGCGGCCGATCTTCGAGGCGCTCAAGCCGGAGGGCCCGTACGGCTATGTCCACGCGGGCCGGGTCGGCGCCGGGCACTTCTCGAAGATGGTCCACAACGGCATCGAGTACGCCATGATGCAGGCCTACGCCGAGGGCTGGGAGCTGCTGGAGAAGGTCCACTCGGTGGAGAACGTCCGCGAGGTCTTCCGCTCCTGGCAGGAGGGCACCGTCATCCGCTCCTGGCTGCTCGACCTCGCGGTCAACGCCCTGGACGAGGACGAGCACCTGGAGAAGCTGCGCGGCTACGCGGAGGACTCCGGCGAGGGCCGCTGGACCGTCGAGGCGGCCATCGACAACGCCGTCCCGCTGCCCGCGATCACCGCGTCCCTGTTCGCCCGGTTCGCCTCGCGGCAGGACGACTCCCCGCAGATGAAGATGATCGCGGCGCTGCGCAACCAGTTCGGCGGGCACGCCGTGGAGAAGAAGGACTGAGCACCGTGGGTGATCTCCTGCTGGTCCGCCACGGCGAGACGGAGTGGAGCCTGTCGGGACAGCACACCAGCTTCACCGACCTGCCCCTGACCACGCACGGCGAGGAACAGGCCAAGTCCCTCGCCCCGCTGCTCACCGGACGGACCTACGCCCTCGCCCTGACCAGCCCGCTGGGACGCGCGATACGCACCGCCGAACTGGCGGGCCTGGCCGGGGCCGTGCCCGACGCCGACCTGCACGAGTGGGACTACGGCGGCTACGAGGGCATCACCACCGCCGAGATCCACCGGACCCGGCCCAGCTGGAACCTGTGGACCGACGGGGTGCCGCCCGGCCCCGAGGGGCACCCGGGCGAGTCGCCGGAGCAGGCAGGGGCACGCGCCGACCGGGTCCTCGCCCGCGTGGACGCGGCCCTGGCCGAGGGGGACGTCGTCCTCGTCGCCCACGCCCACTTCCTGCGGGTGCTCACCGCCCGCCGGCTGGGCCTGCCGCCCGCCGAGGGCAAGCTGTTCCAGCTGGCCACCGGCACGGTCAGCCGGCTGTCCACGGAGCACGGGCGGCCCGTGATCGCCGAGTGGAACAGGCGCCCGTAACCGCGCTTGCCCCGCAGCAATACCCCTGTCCCGCGGCCCGGTTCACCCCGTGTGAGCCGGGCCGCAGCGGTACAGCAACCGGGTCGTCCGGCCGTCGGGGTCGTAGGCGGCGGACGGGACGCGCGTGCAGTGGGCGGCGGTCCAGCGCAGCAGCTGCCCGGCCGGGGTGTGGGCCCGTCGCGAGCGGGGCCTCAGATCGGCGCGCACCATGACGACGTAGTGCAGCCGCCCGGAGTCGATCAGCTGCCGGAAGGCCTGGGGGGTGGGGTAGGGGACGCGTCCGGTGTAGCCGCCCATCGGCAGAACGGGGGCGTTCGCGGCGATGATGTAGGGCGCGGCGGCCTGC
Organism: Streptomyces sp. NPDC002676; assembly: GCF_053592455.1. Taxonomy (NCBI): domain Bacteria; kingdom Bacillati; phylum Actinomycetota; class Actinomycetes; order Kitasatosporales; family Streptomycetaceae; genus Streptomyces; species Streptomyces sp. NPDC002676. The sequence goes on from NZ_JBSFVT010000016.1 coordinate 127,053, forward strand.
CAGCTGGGGACGGCCGCCAGATAGCGGGCGCCGTCCCGGTGCGCGGTCAGATACGCGAGCAGCCGCCGGTGTTCGGGGCCGAGCCGGGACAGGGCGGTGCGGTTGCGCACGCTGGTCGGGCCGACGCGGCCGAAGCCGCCGGGCTCGTTGTAGCGCGGGGAGAGCGCCGAGGCGGACCACACGGCGGGGATCAGCAGCACGGCGGCCAGGCCGACGGCGAGAGCGGCGCGGTGGCGCGCGGCGAACAGGCACAGGGCGAGCAGGCCGAGGACGACGGCGGCGGGCGCCGTCCAGGGGAAGAAGTGCGGGTACCACAGGGCCAGGGCCGCGCACCAGGCGACGTCGACGGCCAGGACCGCGGGCAGCGCCCAGGTCCGGCGGGCGCCCTGGACGACCCCGGCGGCGGCGAGCGCGGACAGGGCCACCGCGACGACGCCAAGGTAGTAGGTGTGGCCGGTCACGCTGCCGAAGCTGAATGCCGCGAAGAACGTCGCCAGCCACACCCCCCACAGCAGGTGCCCGGCGAGCAGCCGGTCGGTGCGCGGCGCCCGGCGCCGGTACAGCGCCAGCAGACCGGCCGCCAGGCCGAACGCCGCCAGCGGATACAGCCAGCCCGTCTGGGTGGCGAGGCCTGGGCTGAACATCTTCCCGACGCCGTCACCCATGCCGGCCGCCAGCGGCCCGCTCGGGTGGGCCGAGGAGTCGGCCACGATGCTGCCACTGCCGGCCGCGTCGACGCCGACGGCGTGAAAGCGGGTCAGGAAGTTGTAGCCGACGACCATCGCGTACGGCGAGTCGTTGCTGGTGCCGTCGATGTACGGGCGGCTCCCGGCCGGGGCGAGGGCCGCCACCAGCATCCACGACGCCGACACGACCACGGTCACCGCGCCGGCCAGGGCGACGTGGCCGATCCGGCGCCGCAGCGCGGCGGGGGCGGTGACGAGGTAGGTCACGGCCAGCGCGGGCAGCACCGCCCACGCCTCCATCATCTTGCACTGGAAGGCCACGCCCACCCAGGCGCCCGCGAGCAGCAGCGGGCGCAGACGGGCCCGTTCGGCGGCCCGCCAGGTGGCCTCGGCGGCCAGCAGCAGGAGCAGCACGAACGGCGCATCCTCGGTGATCGAACGGCCGAGGCCCACCGTGACCGGCGTGAGGGTGAAGAAGGCGGCGGCCAGCAGCCCGGCCCGGACTCCGGCCCAGCGGCGCACGAGCAGGTGCAGCAGCACGACGCAGCCGGCCATCTCCAGCGCCTGCGGCAGCACCAGCGCCCACGGGTGGAAGCCGAAGACCAGCGCCGACAGCGCCTGCGGCCACAGGAAGCCGGGCAGCTTGTCGAGGGTGATGGAGTTCGCCGGGTCGAAGGATCCGTAGAAGAAGGCGCTCGGGCTGTCGGTCATGCTGCGCACCGCCGCCGCGTAGAACGCGTGGTACGTGCTGTGGTCGAGGCCCCACAGGCACAGCACGGCGGCGAGCGCGGCGAGAGCGGCGAGCACCGGGCGCTCGTAGCTGTCGGCGGGGGTGCGGGGCGCTCGGGTACGGGCCGCGTGCGTGCGGGCCCCTCCGGTGCGGGCGGGGGACGGCGGCACGGACGGTGGTGCGGGCGACGGCGCGCCGAGGCTCAGGTGCGGCTCGTGGGCAGGACTCGGCATGGACGGACTTCCAGACATCACGGGGATCTCGCGTCCGCGACGCAGGGCGCACCCCGGACCGTGGTGAGTATCGGCCGCCGCGCGAGTGCCCGGCCACTGCCGCGGCCACGTCTCACCGAGGTCTCACCGCCACCACACCATCCCCTTCACCAGGGACTTCACCGACTTGGACCTCGGCGGCGGGGCTCCTCCTACAATCACGGCACGCGTGCGGGCGCTCCGGCCCGCACGCTTCTTCCGGCCGAAGGAACCCGATGACCAGCGTCGACGAACCGGTACGTCCCGGCGGGCGGGTGCGCGACGCCGCCCGCACGAAGGCCGAGATCCTCGACGTGGCGACCCAGGAGTTCGCGCGGGCCGGCTACGACGGGGCCCGGGTCGACGAGATCGCGGCCCTCACCCGCACCACGAAGCGGATGATCTACTACTACTTCGGCGGCAAGGAACAGCTGTTCACCGCGGTCCTGGAGCGGGCGTACGGGGTGATCCGCGAGGCCGAGCAGCAGCTGGACCTCGACCATCTCGACCCGGTCGCGGCGATCCGGCGGCTGGCCGAGCTGACCTTCGACCACCACGAACGGCACCCGGACTTCATCCGCCTGGTCAGCATCGAGAACATCCACGGCGCCGTGCACATCACGGCCTCCGGGAAGCTGGGGAAGATCGGCTCCCCGACACTGGAGGTGATCCGCCGCATCCTGGCCGCCGGGCAGGAGTCCGGGCTGTTCAGGGCGGACGTGGACGCGGTCGACCTGCAGGCGATGATCACCTCGTTCTGCTTCTTCCGGGTCACGGGCCGGCACACCTTCGGCGCCCTGTTCGGCCGGGACCTGCTGCACCCGGCACAGCGCGGGCGCTACCGGGCCATGCTCGGCGACATGGTGATCGCCTACCTCACGGCTGAGCCCGTACCTCACGGCTGAGCGCGCCACGTACTGACGTCAGTTCGCGGTGTCCACGGCGGCGTCCAGGAGCGGCCCGAGTTCGCGGACCACGGCGTTCAGGGGCCGTACGTCGCGTTCGGCGCGGGCCATCACGATCGCGCCCTCCAGGGTGCTGATCATCAGCGTGGCGAGGGAGCCGGCGCGGGCGGACGGTACGCCCATGCCGCTGAGGGCCTCGGCGAGCGGGCTGAGCCAGGCGGCGAAGGCCGAGGCAGCGGCCTCGCGGGTGGAGGCGCCGGCGTTCGCGCAGTCCACGGTCGCGGCGGCGACGGGGCAGCCACCGGCGAACCCCTCGGTCTCGTACTCGTCGCTCCACTGGGCGGCCATGGCGGCGAACAGGCCGCTCGGGGACGGCTCCTCCAGTCCCGCCAGGAACCGTGCGATCCGCCGTCCCGCGTACCGACCCGCCCACTCGACGGCCTCGTTGACCAGCTGTTCCTTGCCGCCCGGGAAGTAGTGCTGGAGGGAGCCGCGCGGGGCGTCGGCATGGGCGGCGACGTCGCGCATGCCGGTCGCGGTGACTCCGTCGCGCCGGATGAGCTGGGCCGCGCTGAAGACCATCCGCTCGCGCGGCCCGTGCCGCGGCTGTGTCATCGCCGACCTCCGATCCTTGCCCGGCCCACTCTATGACCGGCGTCATAACGCCCGCTACTATGACCGCTGTCATAGTCGGCCCGTCGGGTGAAGGGCGGCCCCGTGAACATCAATGACGCCGTAGACGCCGGAGACGCCGGAAACATCGCGAACACCGGTTTCATCGGTCTCGGAGTGATGGGTCAGCCGATGGCGCTGCGGCTGGCCGCCGCCGGCACACCGCTCGTGGTGTGGAACCGGACCCCGCAGCGCGCAGAGCCGTTGCGCCGGGCCGGCGCGGCGGTGGCGGCGGACGCCGACGAGGTGTTCGCGCGGGCCGGCACGGTGCTGCTGATGCTCGCCGACGAGGCGGCGGTCGACACCGTCCTCGGCCGTGGCACCCCGGCGCTGGCCGCCCGGGTCGCCGGGCGTGTCGTCGTCCACATGGGCACCACCTCGCCGGCGTACTCCCGCGCGCTGGAGGCCGACGTCCGCGCGGCGGGCGGGCGGTATGTCGAGGCGCCCGTCTCCGGGTCGCGGGTGCCGGCGGAGCAGGGGCGGCTGGTGGCATTGCTCGCGGGCGAATGGGCCGCCGTGGCCGCCGTACGGCCGCTGCTGGCACCGCTGTGCCGGAAGACGTTCGGGTGCGGGCCCGCGCCGAACGCCCTGCTGATGAAGCTGGCCGTCAACCTCTTCCTGATCACCCAGGTGACCGGGTTGACCGAGGCGTTCCACTTCGCCGAGCGGCAGGGCCTGGACCCGCGGCTGTTCCTGGACGTGCTGGACGCGGGCCCCATGGCCAGCGACGTCTCGCGGATGAAGGCGCCCAAGCTGCGGGACGGGGACTACGGGGTGCAGGCCGCCGCCCTCGACGTCCTGAAGAACAACCGGCTCATCGCCGAGGCCGCCCGCGAGGCCCGTCTCGCCTCGCCGCTCCTCGACGTCTGTCACGCCCTGTTCGAGGAGACCGTGGCGCAGGGGCACGGCGGCGAGGACATGGTCGCCGTGCTCCGCGCGATCGAGACGCGGACCGCCAAGGCGCCGTAGCTCAGCTCCGGGGCACCCCGTAGGCCCGCTCGACATGCAGGCTCAGCACCAGCCGGCGGTCGCGGACCATGGCGGCCCGGAACTCGTCCCAGTCCGGGTGCTCGCCGAGGATGTCCCGGTACAGCCGGACCAGTTCCTCCACGGTGTCGTCGTACGGGTCCTCGGCGACCGCAGACAGCTCGGCCGTGCCCTCGGCCACGGTGTACGCCCAGCGGTCGGCGCTGGTCACGTGGTACGAAGCCCGGGGGTCGCGGCGCAGGTTGCGGGTCTTGGCGCGGTCGTCCGTGACGGAGACGCGGATGATCCGCTCGTCGGGGTAGTAGGCGTGGCCGACATTGGACAACTGGGGGCGGCCGTCACGCTTGAGGGTGACCAGCACACCGCCGTGCCCTTCGGAGAGCAGCTTCAGCAGGGTGTCCTGCGTCGGGTCCTGACTCATGCTCCGATCGTATACAGCACGCGAAATACGGCATACGACATACGGCGCGCGTCCCCGCGTGCGGCGTCGCGTCGATCACACACACCGTGATGAGCCGTCGACTCCCGGTGTGCCTGGGGCACGATGAGCGCCGGGTCGTGCCGGCCGAGTCCGCCGGACCGCACCCGTACGACGCGACCGGAGGAGAGCGATGGCACAGCTGAGGCAGGAAGCCGAACCGGGCGAGGCCGGGCTGGACGCGCAGGCGCTGGACCGTCTCGACCAGCACTTCGCCCGGTACGTCGACGAGGGGCGGCTGCCCGGCTACCTGGTGGCTGTGACCCGGGGCGGCAAGGTCGCCCATCTCACCACGTACGGGCAGCGCGATGTCGCCGCGGGTCTGCCGGTAGCGGCGGACACGCTGTGGCGGATCTACTCCATGACCAAGCCGGTCACCGCCGTCGCGGTGCTGCTGCTGGTGGAGCAGGGCGCGCTGTCCCTGGACGACCCGGTCGGCCGGTACCTGCCCGCCTTCGCCAACCCCCGTGTGTACGAGGGCGGTTCGGGAGCCGAGGTACGCACCCGCGCGGCGCACGGTCCGATCCTGGTCCGGCATCTGCTCACCCATACGGCGGGGTTGACCTTCGCGTTCTACCATCACCACCCCGTCGACGCCCTGTACCGGGAGGCGGGCCTGGAGTACTCGGTACGGCCGGGCGCCGATCTCGCCGAGACGATCGACGCGTACGCGAGCCTGCCGCTGCAGTTCGAGCCGGGCACGCAGTGGAACTACTCGGTCGCCTCCAATGTGCTGGGCCGGCTCGTCGAGGTGGTGTCCGGGGTGCCGCTGGACACGTTCTTCGCCGGGCGGATCTTCCGTCCGCTCGGCATGAACGACACCGGCTTTCACATCCTCCCCGAACAGGCGGGACGGCTGGCCGAGTTGTACCGGGAGACCGACGACGGCGGGATCGAGCCGGTGGCCGGGCTGCCGGTGCACGGCCGGCCGCGGTTCCTGTCCGCCAGCGGCGGGCTGGTCTCCACGGCGTACGACTTCCATCGGTTCATGGAAATGCTGCGCCGGGGCGGCGAGTTGGACGGCACCCGGCTGCTGTCGCCGGGCACGGTCGCCCTGATGACCCGCAACCAGCTGCCCGGCGGCGCGATCCTGCGCTCCTTCGGCGCCCCGGTCCACCGCGAACCGGCCTACGGAGGCCTCGGCTTCGGCTTCAACGTCTCCGTGGTGGTCGACCCGGCCCGCACCCTCGCCCCGTCCGGCCTGGGCACCTACGGGTGGACCGGAGCCGCCACCACCGCCTTCTCGATCAACCCGAGCCACGATGTGACCGTCCAGTTCATGACCCAGGTACGGCCGAAGAAGCTGAAGGTCTTCCCGGAGCTGCGGCGGCTGGTGCACGAGGCGCTGACCGGGTGACCATGAACCACGAGCTGCTCAGGAGCCATGGGCCACGGCGTCCAGATGGGGCAGATGGTGGTCGAGGCGCTCCCGCTTGGTCCGCAGATAGGTGATGTTGCTCTCGCACGGCTCGATCAGCAACGGCACCTGTTCGGCCACCTGGATGCCGTGCCGGACCAGCGCCTCCCGCTTGCGGGGGTTGTTGGACATCAGCCGCACCGAGCGCACCCCGAGGTCGCGCAGGATCTCTGCGGCGACGCCGTAGTCCCGGGCGTCGACGGGCAGGCCGAGCGCGAGGTTCGCCTCCACCGTGTCCAGGCCCTCCGCCTGCAGGGCCATCGCACGCAGCTTGGCGAGCAGCCCGATGCCACGGCCCTCGTGGCCCCTCAAGTAGACGACGACGCCGCTGCCTTCGGCGACGACCGCACGCAGGGCGGACGCCAGCTGGTCCCCGCACTCGCAGTGCCGGGAGCCGAACGCGTCCCCGGTCAGGCACTCCGAGTGCAGCCGGATCAGCACGTTCTCGGTGCCGATGTCCCCGTGGACGAGGGCGACTTGCTCGTCACCGCGGTCGTGGTCCAGATAGCCGATCGCCTGGAATTTCCCGTACACGGTGGGCAGCGGCGCATTCACGACGCGTTCCGCGCCCGATCGCCGTGGGGTCTTCTTGCGGAGTGCGACGCTGTTTTCTGTCATGATCTGATTCCTAAAGCAGAGACGAAAGGCCGGAAAGTGATGAGTGGTTCGGGCTCGCGGACGACCGCCTTCGGAGTAATGCCGACGGACACGACGGAGGACGTACGGGCGCGTGGAGCGGCGGCGGCCGGTTCACCTCAGGTCGCCGTCCTTCCCGTAGGGAGCTTCGAACAGCACGGTCCCTTCCTGCCGTTGGCGACCGACACGCTCGTCGCCTGTGCCGTGGCGCGGGAGCTCGCCGCCGCGTACCCGGTGCACCTCCTCCCTCCGGTGACGGTCTCCTGCTCGCACGAGCACGCGGCCTGGCCGGGGACCGTCAGCATCTCCGCCGTGACCCTCCACGCGGTGGTCGGTGACATCGCGGCCTCGCTGCGCCGCTCCGGCGTCGACGCGCTCGTCGTGGTCAACGGGCACGGCGGCAACTACGTCCTGGGCAACGTCGTCCAGGAGGCCTCCGCGCGCGGGGAGCGCATCGCGCTGTTCCCGGCGGCCGAGGACTGGGAGGCCGCCGTCCGCCGGGCCGGGGTGGTCACTTCGCTGCTCTCCGACATGCACGCGGGGGAAATCGAGACCTCGATTCTGCTGCACGCTCATCCCGAATTCGTCCGCTCTGGTTACGAGTCCGCGGATTTCACCGCCGACGACCGCCGTCATCTGCTCACCCTGGGAATGTCCGCCTATACCGAATCGGGTGTCATCGGCCGGCCTTCCCTCGGCTCGGCGGAAAAGGGCAGGGAACTGCTGGCGAGCCTGGTGGAATCCTTCGGAGCGTACGCCCGGCTGCTCACCTCGGGCGACGGCCCGGAGCGGGCCGAAGGGCCGGCGCAGGGGTGATCGGGGGTGCGGGCAAGGGGGTTGGCGCGCAGCCCGGCCCCCCAGCGGGCGACGAGGACGACCGCGCCGGGCAGGCTCGCCACGAAGCTGAGCACCCCGTACACCACGGCGACCGCGACCCCGTTGCCCGCGCCGAGCCCCGCCGTGCCGAACGCCCAGGCGGTGACGCCCTCGCGGGGGCCGAAACCGCCCACGTTCAGCGGCAGTCCCATGGCGAGCAGGGCGAGGACCGCGAGCGGCAGCAGTACGGTGGCGGAGGCGGCGGAGGCGGTGGATCCGGCGACGCGGGCCGCGACGACGAACATGGCGAGGTGCCCGGCCAGTACGACGACGGAGGACAGCCAGATACCCGGCCCGCCCCGGCGGGACAGCAGACCCCGGCGGGCGTCACCGAAGGTCGAGCGCAGGGCCCCGCCCCCTGAGGAGGGCGCCCGGTTCATGCGGACGGCGACGATGACGGCGAGCGTGCCCGCCGCGCCGAGTACCACCAGTGGGGCGGCATCGCGCACGGTGTCCCGGACCGGGGACGGCAGCACGAGCAGCAGCACGGCTCCGCACACGGCCAGCGCGATCTGCCCGGCGACCCGCTCCACGACGACCGCGTTCACGCCGCGCCGCATGTCACCGGCGCTCCGGCCGTGCCGTACCGCACGGTGCACGTCGCCGACCACCCCTCCGGGCAGGGCCGCGTTCAGGAACAGCGCCCGGTAGTAGTCCGCGACGGCGGGCCCGAGCGGCAGCCGGATCCCCAGCTCCCGTGCCACCAACTGCCAACGCCACGCGCTGCACACGGTGGTGACCGCGCCGATGCCCGAGGCCACGAGCAGCGTTGCGAGGTCGATCCGCCGCAGCCCGTCCAGGAGGACACCGGTACCCAGCCGCCACAGGACGAAGGCGAGGATCACCACACCGGCGACGGTACCGAAGTGGGCACGCAGAGCCGCAAGTTGTGCGCGGGCGGAGGGCCGCGGAAGCTGCGGGGGCCGCGGGGTTACGGCAACGGCATCGCGCAACGGCTGCTTCGGCAGGGGCCCGGCCTGTGCCGTTCGCGTGCTCATGACGCGCCGTCCGCCGGCCGGGCCAGCGCCAGCAGGTCGCTGTGGTGGACCACCACCCGCAACTCCCCCGCCTCGCAGGCGGCCAGCCGCTCCCGCAGGTAGCGCTCGGCGGGCTCGGCCAGTGCGGGCCGCTGTTCGACGGCCGCGCCCACCCAGCCGCGCAGCCACTGCGCGGTCAGCGCAAACTGCCCGGGACCGAGCCGCCAGGGGCTTGGGTGCACCCGTACCGTCGCCCCGCGCTCGGCGAACGCCTCCCCCGCCACCGCCACCGCGTCCGGGCCGAGCAGTCCGGTGCGCCGCTGGTGGGCGTTGAACGCCTCGGCGATCTCGGCGTCCAGCGGGTCGGACGGGGTGAGTTCGACGCGGCCCGCGACGGACAGGGTGAGCAGGGCGGGACAGCCGGCCCCGGCGCAGGCGTCGGCGAGGGTGACGACCTCCTCGCGGGTGAGTACGTCGAGCAGCGCGGAGGCGGTCACCAGGGAAGCCCCGGTCAGCACCTGCGCGGTCAGCCGGCCGAGCTCACCGCGGCGCGTCTCGACCGTGACCCGGGCGCCGTCGGCGGCGGACCGGCAGGACGCGGCGGCGGCGAAGTGCAGCAGGTAGGGGTCGCGGTCGTGCAGGATCCAGTGCTGGGCGCCGTCCAGGCGGGGGGCCAGCCAGCGGCCCATGGAACCGGTGCCGCACCCCAGGTCGTGCACGACCAGACCGTCGGCCCGGCCCGGCGGTCCGGCCAGCCTCGTGCGCAGCGGGTCGAGCAGCTCGTGCGCCCGCGCCGCCGCGTCGGCCGGCTCCCGCAGCCGCAGCCACTCGGGCGCGTACCGCGGCGGCTCCTCGGAGCCACTGCCGCCGTCGCGCAGGCGTACGGTGGCCCGCTCACCGGGCGGGGCGACGGGGCCGGCACCGGCGATGACCGGGGAGGCGTGGTCGCCCGGTCCGCCACGGGCAGCCGTACCGTGTCCGCCGCCGTCCATACTCTGCCTCTCCGCCTGCGTCTCGGTCCCGCCGCTCATGCCGCCCTCCCCGCCGTGCCGGAGAGCCGTTGCAGGACCGCGGCCAGGCTGCGGGCGGTCGTCGCCCAGCCGTCGAGGGCCGAACGGCGGCTGCGCGCGGAGGACTTCAGGCGGCGCCGTACACCGGCCTCGCCGAACCAGCCGCGCAGCTCCGCGGCGAGCGCGGCGGGGTCCTGCGGCGGGACCAGGATGCCGGGCACGCCGCCGTCAGGGGCGCGGCCGAGCGCTTCCGGCAGGCCGCCGACGTCGGTCGCGAGGACGGGGATGCCGCGGGCGAGGGCCTCGGTGACCGCCATGCCGTACGTCTCGGCGCTGGAGGCGAGGACCATCAGGTCGGCGGCGGCGTACCCGGCGTCGAGGGCGGCGCCGGAGCGCGGCCCGGTCAGGTGCAGCCGGTCCGTCAGCCCGTGCTCGGCGATCAGGGCGCGCACCCGGGCGACGTACGCGGGGTCGTGGGCGAGTCCGCCGACGCACTCGCAGGTCCACGGCAGGTCCCGTACCGCGGCGAGGGCCTCGACCAGCCGGTGCTGGCCCTTGCGCGGGGTCACGGATGCCACGCACAGCAGGCGGGAGACGCCGTCGGTACCGGGCGCGAGGGGGGCGATGTCGGCGCCGGGGGCGGCGACGTGCACCCGTTCGGGGGCGAGTCCGTGGTGGGAGACCAGGCGGCGCACGGCCCACTCGCTGGTGGCGATCACCGCGGGCACCGCCCGCAGCACGCTCCGCTCGCGGGCGTCGAGGCGGGCGGCCAGGGCCGGGCCGAGACCGGTCTCGTCGCCGAGGGGCAGGTGCACCAGCACCGCGAGCCGCAGCCGCCCGGCCTCGGGGACGACGACCTCCGGGACCGCGCAGGCGACCAGGCCGTCGAGCAGCACGACGGAGTCGTCCGGCAGGCCCGCCAGGGTGCGGGCGAGGCCCTCGCGGTCGGCCCGGGCGGGGCGCGGCCAGTCGCCGGGCGCGGTGTGCCGCTCGGCCCGCCAGCCGAAGCCGGGCAGGTCGAGGCAGACCCGGCGGTCGTAGGCGTTGCCGCCGCTGGGCACGGCCGGGTCGTCGACACCGCCCGGCATGACGAAGTGCACGGTGCGCAGGCACATGGGGACGCTCCTGACGGCCAGGCCGGCCGGCTCGGTCAGGGCGGTCACGTCGCCGAGGTCGCTCACGTCGGTCACAGGCCACGCTCGTAACTCGCCCAGGCGATGTGCGACTCGTGCAGGGTGACGGTGATGCCCGCAAGGCCCTTGGCGCCTTCGCCGAGGGCGCCCTTGTGGACGCGTTCGGCGAGCCTGTCGGCGATGACCTTGGCGAGGTACTCGGTGGAGGTGTTGATCCCCGCGAATTCGGGCTCCTCGTCGAGGTTGCGGTAGTTCATCTCGCCTACGACGGTGCCCAGTTCCCGAGTGGCCAGGCCGATGTCGACGACGATGTTGTCCTCGTCCAGCTGTTCGCGGCGGAACGTGGCGTCCACGAGGAACGTGGCGCCGTGCAGGCGCTGCGCGGGCCCGAACACCTCGCCGCGGAAGCTGTGGGCGATCATGAGGTGATCGCGGACGGTGATGCTGAACAACGGACGGCCCTCCAGGTGCGCGGCGTCTGGTGCCCCCACGGTTCGTGAACCGGCTTCTGACGGGGGCTGACGAGTAGTACGGCTCTTCGCTTCCCCGTGTTCAGCTCTCTCTCACTCCTTTCCCGACTCGGTCCGTGCCCCTTTTTCTCAGGTCAGCGCCGCATCGCCGTACTTGATGCGGTGGCACAGGGCCGGGATCTCACCGGATGCGAGCTTCGGCATGACCTCGGGGAGTTCCTCGAAGGCGCTCTCCCCGGTGACGAGCGCGTCCAGCGCCGGATCGGCGAGCAGGTCGAGGGCGAGGGCCATCCGGTCGGTGTAGGTGCGGCCGGGGCGGGCGGCCGGGGAGACGGTGCCGACCTGGCTGGCGCGCACGGTGAGCCGGCGGGAGTGGAAGGCCTCGCCGAGCGGCAGGGCGACGCGACGGTCCCCGTACCAGCTCAGTTCCACGACCGTGCCCTCGGCGGCGAGGAGTTCGAGGGAGCTGGCCAGGCCCGCTTCGGTGGCGCTGGCGTGGACGACGAGGTCGCAGCCGCCGAGGGCGTCCGCGGGAGTGGCGAAATCGACGCCGAGCGCTGCGGCGGTCCGCGCGCGGGCCGGGTCGGCGTCGACGAGCTGCAGCCGTACGCCCGGGAAGCGGGCGAGCAGTGCGGCCACCGAGCAGCCGATCATGCCGCCGCCGACCACCGCGATCCGGTCCCCTGCCAGCGGCGCGGCGTCCCACAGGGCGTTGACGGCGGTCTCCACGGTGCCGGCGAGCACGGCCCGCCCGGCGGGCACCCGTTCGGGCACGACGGTCACCGCGCTCACCGGAACGACGTAACGGCTCTGATGCGGATACAGGCAGAAGACCGTACGGCCGATCAGCGCATCCGGTCCCTCCTCGACCATCCCGACGTTCAGGTAGCCGTACTTCACCGGACCGGGGAAGTCGCCCTCCTGGAAAGGTGCCCGCATCACGGTGTGCTGCGACTCGGGAACCCCGCCGCGGAACACCAGCGTCTCCGTGCCCCGGCTGACACCGGAGTACAGGGCGCGCACCAGCACCTCCCCCTCGGCGGGCTTCGGCAGGGTGAGGTCGCGCAGCTCGCCGTGGCCGGGCGAGCGGAGCCAGAACGCGCGAGCCGGTCGGTTCATCGGCATCCTCCTGAACGATGGGGTAGTTGTCCACGTACCGAGAAGTGCACAGGCCGCGCACAGTACGCGGCGTTGATCGACTCTGTCACTCGGCCGGAGGGTGAGCGGTGGCCCTGAACAACACGTACGACGCGAGGCCGGTCCAGCAGGAGACCGCGGTGGGAGCGGGCGTGCAGATCCTGCTGCTCGCCCTGCTGGGCGCGGCGATCGGCCTGGGGCCTGCGGGCTGGCTGACGGGCCTCGCGTTCGCGTTCGCCACCTGGGCGGTCCTCTCCCGCGCCCTGCACCGCTCCCGGCCGCGCTCGTTCGGGCCCGCCAACCGGGTCACGCTCGGGCGGGCCACCCTGGTCGGCGGGGTGACGGCGCTGGTCGCGGACTCCTTCGCGAGTTCGCCGCCGGTCACCGTGCTGGTCGCCCTGACGGCGGTGGCGCTGCTGCTGGACGGTGTCGACGGCAAGGTGGCCCGGCGCACGGGTACCTCCACCGCGCTCGGGGCCCGCTTCGACATGGAGGTGGACGCGTTCCTGATCCTGGTGCTGAGCGTGTACGTGTCGATGCGGCTGGGCCCGTGGGTGCTGCTGATCGGCGGTATGCGGTATGCATTCGTCGCGGCGGCCCGTGTCGCGCCCTGGCTGAACGCTCCGCTGCCGCCGTCCTTCGCCCGCAAGACGGTCGCCGCGATCCAGGGTGTCTGCCTCCTGGTGGCGGGCTCCGAACTGCTGCCGCACATGGCCGACGTGGCGATCGTGGCGTCGGCGCTGGGCTCACTGCTGTGGTCCTTCGGCCGGGACGTGCTGTGGCTGTGGCGCAGCTCCCGTGCGGGCGCGGACGAGGCGCCGGCGGAGCGGAGGCTGGTGGAGCAGGCGGCGCGCTGAGGACGCACGAGGGCCCGGACCGGCTGCCGGTCCGGGCCCTCGGTCTGTCGTCCTCGGGCGGGGTTACGACCGCGCGGAGCGGCTGCGTACGACGGCGAAGGCCCCCGCCGCCAGACCCAGTACGCCGACCACGAGCCCGGCGATGCCCAGCCCGCGGGCCGTGGAGTCGCTGGAGTCGGCGGCCTTGGTGGTGCTGTTGCTCTTGGCGGGGGCCGGTGCGGCGCTCTCCGCGCCCGCCGTGAGCTTGAGCACCGGCGCCGGGTTCTCCGGCTCCTCCCCGCCGGCCGGCGTCTCGATCCAGCGGGCGACCTTGCCGTCGGAGTAGGTCTGCAGCGTCTTGAACGTCAACTGGTCAGTGTCGTCGGGCAGTTGTCCGAAGGCGACGTCGAAGTCCTCGTACTGTCCGGCGCCGATCCTCCCGCCCGTGAAGGTGATCTCGGAGACGGCCTCGGTGATGGTGCCGTCGTCGGTCTTGACCGGCGTCTTGAGCTTGGTGGTGGTCACCTTGGGGGTCCAGCCGTCCTGCGGGTGGACGAGGACGCCGAGAACGGGGTGGTCGGTGGGCAGGAAGACCTGCACCTTGGTGGTGGAGGCGCTGTCCTCTTCGCCCGGGACGCGGAAGGTGAGTACGCCGTCCGTGGCTCCCTTGGCGTAGCTCTCCGGGTGGACGGTGACGTGCGCGGAGGCGACGCCGGCCGCGGCGAGGGCTGCGGCGGCGGTCAGGGCGGTGACGGTTGCGGCGCGGCGCAGCACCGTGCGGGTCGTGGACATGGGTGAGTGGATCTCCGTACGACTGAAGGAAGTTGACAGGTCAGCTCGGGTACGGGATCGGGGCCGGGGGTCCGCGGCGGCTCACGGCGTGCCGCAGCCGGAGCATGCGCGCCGGTGGGGGGTCGGCGGGGGCCTGTGGACCGCGGCCGGCGGGCGAGGGCAGCGGGGCGTCCCGCCGCCAGGCGGCCAGGCCGGGTACGAGGGCGGCGGTGCGGCGCAGCAACGACCACAGCGCGGCCTCGCCCCGCCGCAGCCACCAGGCGGCGGCGAGGGCGGCGAGGAGGTGGGCGGGCAGCGCGTGCAGGTGGGCGTCCGCGCCGGACGCCTCGGCCGTGCCGCCGGCGGGCGAGGTCGCCAAGTGCACCGTGGTGGCGGGGACGGCCGCGTCGAAGGCGAGGTGCAGGCCCGCCTGGACGGCGAGCATCGCCCCGCCGATGCCCGGCAGGGACCGCTCCCGCGCGCCCAGCGCCCAGCCGCACGCGAACACGGCGAGGAATCCGGCGCCGTCGGCCCACAGGGGCGGCAGCACTCCCATGCCCAGCCCGTGTCCGGCGACGGCCAGCAGCACGCACACCGCGGCGAACACCGCGGCACGCAGCCCCCGTACCGCCACCGACGCACTCATCGTGGGGAATCCTCCCACGCCGCGGCATGCGCCACGACGGCGAGAGCGGGCGGTTGCGCTCCGCCCGGCCTGCCGTCCCCCGTGGTGTCACGGGCACCCGGCCCTGCCGGTCAGCCCTTCTGCTCCACCCGCACCCAGTCGATCTCGGCCTGCGCTCCCCCCGCCGCGACCCTGTCGACGCCGGCCTGCGGCAGGCCCCACTAGGGGCTGGTGACGTGGTTCCAGCCGGCCGGGTAGGCGCCGCCGAGGGCGAGGTCGAGGATGACGTACTGGTCGTGGTCGTAGACCCACTTCCCCCGGGTGGACTCCAGCTTGTTGCGGGTCGTCTCCTGCACCAGGCGGTCGTCGACGTGGAAACGCATCGCCGTCGGGGTCCATTCGACGGCGTACGTGTGCCACTGGTCGGCGGTGCCGCCGTTCGGACAGGTCTGGCGGGCGCCGATGTTGCCGTCCGCGAAGTAGCCGGGGCTTGTGGGGTGGGAGGTGCTCCGGGATGCTGCTCCTTGCGCTGCCTCCGGACCGGCCCAGGCTCAGGCGGCCCGGCGGGTCCGGCCGCGGTGGACGCGGACGATGTCCGCGTACCGGTGCCCGCTGCCCTTGATCGTGCGGACCTGGGTGCGGTAGTCGACGTGGACCAGGCCGAACCGCTTGGCGTAGCCGTACGCCCACTCGAAGTTGTCCAGCAGGGACCAGGCGAAGTACCCGGCGAGCGGGGCGCCCTTGCGGGCCGCCGCGGCGCAGGCGGCGAGGTGCGCCTCCAGGTAGTCCTGGCGCTCGGGGTCGTCGATGCTGCCGTCGGGGCGGACCACGTCCGGGAAGGCGGAGCCGTTCTCGGTGACGTAGATCTTCCGCGCCCCGTACTCCTCGGTGAGCCTCAGCAGCAGCGTCTCGATGCCGCTCGCGTCGATCTCCCAGTCCATGCCGGTGCGCGAGACACCCGGCCGGCGCACGGAACGCGCGCGCGGGGCGGGCCCCTCGGGGTCGTCGGCGACGTAGGCGGGAAAGTAGTAGTTCAGGCCCAGCCAGTCCAGCGGTGCCGCGATGGTCTCCACGTCACCGGCCTGTTCGGGGAGTTCGACGCCGTACACCTCGCGCATGTCGGCCGGGAAGCCGCGGCCGTGCACCGGGTCCAGCCACCAGCGGTTGACGTGCCCGTCGTGGCGGCGGGCGGCGGCCACGTCCTCGGGACGGCCGGTGGCGGGGTGCACGGTGGAGAGGTTGTTGACGATGCCGACCTGTGCGCCGGGGGCGGCGGCACGGATGGCCTGCGTGGCCAGACCGTGGCCGAGCAGCAGGTGGTAGGAGGCGCGCACGGCGGCGGTCAGGTCGGTCAGGCCGGGGGCCATCGTGCCCTCCAGGTGGCCGATCCAGGCCGAGCAGGAGGGCTCGTTGAGCGTGGCGAAGTGGGTGACGCGGTCGCCCAGGCGGGCGGCGACGGCCGAGGCGTATTCGGCGAACGCGAGGGCGGTCTCGCGCGCGGGCCAGCCGCCGCGGTCCTGGAGCACCTGCGGGAGGTCCCAGTGGTAGAGCGTGACGGACGGGGTGATGCCGGCCTCCAGCAGGGCGTCCACCAGCCGGTCGTAGAAGGCGAGACCCTCGGGGTTGACCGGGCCGTCGCCACCGGGCCGCACGCGCGGCCAGGCGACCGACAGCCGGTAGGCGCTGACGCCCAGTTGGCGCATCAGGCGGATGTCCTCGCGCCAGCGGTGGTAGTGGTCGCAGGCGACGTCGCCGTTGTCGTCGTTCGCGATCTTGCCCGGGGTGTGCGAGAAGGTGTCCCAGATCGACGGCGACCTGCCGTCCTCGGCGACGGCCCCTTCGATCTGGTACGCCGCTGTGGCCGTGCCCCACAGGAAGTCGTGCGGGAAGGCGGCGAGGTCGATACGTTCGGACACAGAAGTCCCTTCGGGATCAGGGGTGTCGGTCGTCAGGGTCACTTGACGGCGCCCGCCGTGAGGCCTGCGACGAGGTAGCGCTGCAGGAGCAGGAATCCCGCGACCACGGGCACGCTGACGACCAGCGAGGCGGCCATGATCTGGTTCCAGTAGACGTCGTTGAGCGTGGAGTAGCCCTGGAGGCCGACGGCGAGGGTGCGGGTGGTTTCGTTGGTCATGACGGAGGCGAAGAGCACTTCGCCCCAGGCGGTCATGAAGGCGTAGACGGCGACCGCGACGATGCCGGGGATCGCGGCCGGCACGACGATCCTGAGCAGCGCGCCGAGCGGCCCGCAGCCGTCCACCAGCGCCGCCTCGTCCAGGTCGCGCGGCACCGAGTCGAAGTACCCGATCAGCATCCAGATGGAGAACGGCAGGGAGAAGGTGAGGTACGTCAGGATGAGCCCGCCGCGGGAGCCGAACAGGGCGATACCGGTGGCGTTGCCGATGTTGACGTAGAGGAGGAACAGCGGGAGGAGGAAGAGGATGCCGGGGAACATCTGCGTCGACAGCACGGTCACCGTGAACACCCGCTTGCCGCGGAAGTCGTAGCGGCTGACCGCGTAGGCGGCGAACACCGCGATGACGACCGAGCACAGGGTCGCGGAGCCCGCCACGATCAGCGAGTTCACGAAGTACCTGGCGAGCGGGACCGTCGACCAGATGTCGATGTACGGGCGGATGGTCACGGTGCTGGGCAGCCAGCGGAACTTGCCGGTGACGTCGGCGAGGGGCTTCAGCGAGCTGGAGATCATCACGTACACCGGCACCAGCACGAACGCGGTGAGCAGCGTCAGGAAGATCCGCCGCGACCACAGGAACGAACGGGGCGGCGCCATGGGCGAGTTACGCATCGAAGGACCTCCGTCCGCGCGAGGTCACCAGCAGGTATCCGCCGGTCACGAGCAGCAGGAAGAGCAGCAGCAGGACGGACATGGCGGATCCGGTGCCGAAGTTCCAGGTGACGAAGGAGGCTTGGTAGATGTGTACGGAGATCAGGTCGGCGGCCTCGGGAGCGGCCCTGCCGAAGAGCACGTACGGCGTGTTGAAGTCGTTGAACGTCCACAGGAACAGCACCAGTACGAGCACCTGGTTGACCGGCCGCAGTGACGGCAGGGTGATGCGGCGGATCTGCTGCCACATGCCGGCCCCGTCCAGGGCTGCTGCCTCGTACAACTCGCCCGGGATGTTCTGGAGTCCGGCCGTCACGATGAGGAAGGCGAACGGCCAGCCCTTCCACACCGACACGGTCAGCAGGGCGTAGAAGCTGTTGTCGCCGATGAGCCAGAACGACGGCTTGCCGGTGAGGTGCAGCTGGTCGTGCAGCACGTGGTTCACCAGGCCGTTGTCGTGCTGGAACATGAACACCCAGGTGATGACGGCCGCGTAGACGGGCAGCGCGTACGGCACCAGGAACAGGGCGCGCAGCAGCCCGCGCCCGCGGAAGGTGTCCTGCATGCAGATCGCGGCGGCGGTGCCGATCAGCCAGCACAGGGCGACGGACAGCAGGGTGAAGCCGACGGTGACGAAGAAGGAGTGCAGCAGAGCTTCGCCGACGGGGGCGTCGAAGTCCACCGACACCTTGTAGTTGCCGAGACCGGACCAGGGGGCGGTGCCCCAGTCACGGATGTAGAACTGGGTGAGTTCCTTGAAGCTCATCACGATGCCGATCACCATCGGCACCAGGTGGACGAGGAGTTCGAGGAGCAGGGCGGGCAGGAGCAGCAGGTACGGGAGCGAGACGCGGCGGATCCGCCCGGTGCGGCGGCGGGGTTCGCGCGCCGCACCGGGGGAGGTCGTGCCTGCCGGCTCCTTGAGAGCGGTGGTGGTCATCGCGTTCAGGCCGCCGGCATCTGCTGCTGGGCCTTCTCCAGTTTCGCCTTGACGGAGTCGGCGGTGACCGCGCGTCCGGCGGCGGAGTCGGCGAACAGCTCCTTCACGGCCGTACCGACCGTCGTCTCGAACTGCGACTCGGCGGGCACCTGGGGCAGGGCGGCGGCGCTGGTGGCGAGGGTGCTCTTCAGCACTGCGCCGTCCGGCGAGTTGAACGCCGCGTCGCCCTGGGCGGCCTTGACCGGCGGGATGGTGGAGTAGGCCTTGTTGAGGACGGTCTGCTCGGCGTCGCTGGTCATGAACTTCACGAACTTCGTCGCGCCGTCGAGGTTGTGGCTGTTCTTGAAGACGGCGATGTTGATGCCGGCGACCATCGAGTTGACCTGGGTGCCGGTGCCGGGGGTGCCGGACTGCACGGGCACGGGGGCGATGCCGTAGGCGTCCTCGTTCATGCCCTGGGACTTGAGGTTGGCGGAGGCGGACTGCCACAGCAGCATGGCCTGCTTGCCCTTGGCGAAGTCGCTGACCGACTGGTTCTGCGCGTACTCGGCGTCACCGGCCGGGATGGCCTTGTCCGTGGCCATCAGGTCGACGTACTGCTTGACCGCGTCGACGACCTTCGGGTTGGTGAAGTCGGGCTTGCCGTCGGGGGTGAAGAAGTCGGCGCCGTGCTGCTTGGCGAAGACGAAGACGTGGTGGATGTTCTCCGACACATTGGCGCCCTCGGCACCGAGCACCGACGCGCCCTTCGCCCTGATCTTCTTCCCGTCGGCTACCAACTCGTCCCAGGTGGCGGGGGGTTGGCTGATGCCTGCGTCGGCAAAGAGCTTCTTGTTGTAGTAGAGCGCGTACGCCATCGAGTACAGCGGCACCGCCGCCGGGTCCTTGCCCTCGGCGCCCGTCGAGCCGAGCGCGGAGTCCACGAAGCGGCCCTTGCCGCCTATCTTCGCGAAGTTGCTCGTGTCCCACGGCAGCAGCGCGCCGGTCGCCTGGAGGGAGGCGCTCCAGGTGTTGCCGATGTTCAGCACGTCCGGGCCCTGGCCCGAGGTGGTCGCGGTGAGGATCCGGTTGAGCAGGTCGGACCAGGGCACGACCTCCAGCTTCACCTTGATGCCCGTCTGCTTCTCGAACTTGTCGAGTTCGGGCTGCAGGACCTGCTTGTCGACCGCGATGCTGGCGCCCTGGTTGGAGGCCCAGTACGTCAGCGTCTTCGGCGAGTCGCCCGATCCGCCGCCGCTGGACGAACCTCCTCCGCAGGCCGTGGCCGCGAGGGCGAGAGACATGACGACGGCGCCTGTGGCCGCGGCTCGGATGCTGCGCATGGCTCCTGGTGTCCCTTTCCGGGAGTCGAGAACCCCGGGGGCTGCTGCGTGGAGACCGGCACCCCGTTCACCACCCGAAGGCTCTCATCACTTAATTTAGGACGTGAGTTAAACCTCAAGAGAATCGCTCGTCAAGGGATCCGGCAGCGGCAGCGCGGCCGGACGGCCGGAAATCCGCGCGAACCAGGGAGGCAAGGTGGCAGGGCTGAGCGGCCGTACGGCGCGTGACCTGCGGCGGGAGAGCCGCAGCGCCGTTGTGCAACGGTTGTATTTCGACGGGCCGATGAGCCGGCTCGCCCTCGGCACGGCCACGGGGCTGAGTTCGGGCTCCGTCAGCACCGTCGTGGCCGAACTGCTCGCCGACGGCCTCGTGGAAGAGGCGGGCGTCGTCGGCTCCGAGGTCGGCCGGCCGCGCCGCCTGCTGCGGGTACGACCGGGCGGCGGACGACTGATCGGCGTGGATGTCGGTGAAACCCGGGTGCGGGTGGCGCTGTTCGACCTCGCGCTCAATGAACTTGTATGCGCGGAACGCCTGTTGGGCCCGGCCGGACACGAGGTCGGTGCCGTAGTCGGCCATGTGCACGATGCGATCGCGGAGGTGCTCCGCACCACTGCGGCATCCGCCGGATCCGCCGCCGATGATCTGCTCGGTGCCGGTATCGGGGTGCCCGGCATCATCGAGGACGCCGGGGCGGACGGCGCCGTCGTCCACGGCCAGACCATCGGCTGGGACGCGGTGCCGCTCGAACGCCTGCTGCGCATGACCGGTGAACTCCCGCCGCACGTCCCGTACTTCATCGACAACGGCGCCAAGACCCTGGGGCAGGCGGAGTTGTGGTTCGGCGCGGGACGCGGAGCGCGCAGCGCCGTCGTGGTGCTCCTCGGCTCCGGGGTCGGTGCCTGCGTGGTCACCGAGGAGGCCGCGCAGGGGCGGGCGGTGGAGTGGGGGCATGTGACGCTGCGGGTCGCGGGGCGCCGGTGCCGGTGCGGGGCGTACGGCTGCCTGGAGGCGTACGCGGGCGCGGAAGCGCTCGTGGCGCGCTGGCGGGAGGCGGGAGGGAGGCCTGCGGCCGGGGCCGGAGAGGAGGCCGCGCTCGCGGAGCTGCTCATCGCCGCGCGGCCCGGCCCGGGACGGGAACCGGAGCCGGTGGCCGCGGCCGTCCTCGCCGAGACCGCCGAATACCTCGGGGCCGGCCTGTCCGACCTGATCAACCTCTTCCAGCCCGAACGCGTCCTGATCGGCGGCTGGGCGGGCCTGCGGCTCGGCGGCGGCTTCCTCGGCCGCGTCCGCGAACACGCCCTCGCCCACGCCCTGCGCCACCCCGCCGGCCGGGTCCGCATCGAGCTCGGCCGGCTCGGCCCGGACGCCGTCACCATGGGCGCGGCGGTCCTCCCGCTGGCCGCGTTCTTCGCCCGCGGCGCCACCCGCCCCCGGCCGCGCCCGAACCCGTCCCCCGCGTGGCGGGCGGCACTGGACGGAAGGCTGGCGTGAAGGACAGGGGGAACATTCTCCGCGAACTTTCCCTTTCCCTCTCCAGGCACATCCCCCCGAAATGCCATCGACACGCGTGAACTTACCGGCCAATCCGTTTGCACCCCATTTCGCCGATACGTCAGGGCAGCATCCGCGCCGACGAGTTGAGCCTTCCTTTTTCGGACATTCATGCATGAGGAATCCACATCTCCGTTCCCGCCGCAGCATGTAATACGCGGGGCTGCACAGGATCCGCCGACTGCCCGCACTCCCCCATGAGTTGGCCGAAAAGCATCGTACGTTCTCCCTGGTCGGAGCCCATCGCAAGGCGCCGTTCGGAAGTCCTCGGAAGTGCGGGGGCGTTGCTGAGGCGAGGAGTACGGTGTGAAAGTTGCCGCTTGCCTTCGCTCCCCCGGTCCCGCGGGCCTAATCTGTTCTGCACGCGGCGTGAATGGGCGCGGCAGACGGATGGATTGGACTCGATTGGACACACAAAAGGGGCGGATGCCGAGGTTCGCCGTGCTGCGCCGGAGTACGACGATCCCGACCGCGGCTCTGATATTGATCGCGGGCACGCTGTTCTCCCGGATCGGTGACTCCCTCGCTTCCCTCGGCCTGGTGCTGGACGCCGCGGACAAGGGCATCGACTTCGGCGTGACCGAGGTGTTCCTCGCGGACCTGGTGCCCACGGTCGTCGCCGCGCCCGTCATCGGCATGGTCGTGGACCGGTTCAGCGCACGGTCGGTGTGCCTGTGGTCGCTGCTGGCCCAGGCCCTGTGCCTCGGTGCGGCCACGGGGCTGCCCGGTTTCCATCTGCGGGTGGCGCTGATCGCGCTGTCGGGTCTGGCCGGGGTGGCGTCGGTGGCCGCGGGATTCAAGATGCTGCCCGCCGTCGCCGGTGAGCAGCACACCGGCCGGGCCAACAGCCTGCTCACGGCGGGCCTGTCGGCGGCGGGTCTGATCGGGCCGGCGCTGGCCGGCTTCCTGCACTCCGTGTGGAACACGGCCGTACTGCTCGGCGTCGACGGCGTGTCCTTCCTGGTCCTCGCCTGGTGCACGGCGCTGGCGGTGCCCCGGGCCGTGGACGTCGCGATCGGCCGCAAGCCGGCGTCGAAGCTGTCGGACGGCTACCGGGCGCTGCGCGACGCGCCGGTCGTCGGCCCGCTGATGCCCGCGCTCGCGGCGGCGATGCTGGCCACCAGCATCGAGGTCGTCGCCGGAGTCTTCTACCTGCGGGACGTGGCCAACGGCAACGACACCGTCTTCGGCCTGTTCCTGGCGACCTGGGCGCTGGGCAGCATCCCGGGCGCGCTGCTCGCGGGCCGTGCAGGCTGGGCGAACCGGCACACAGCACTGATCCTCGGCGGTGTGCTCGGCATCTCGCTGGGCCTGCTGTTCGCCGGGCTGATCCCGGTGGCCTGGGTGCTGTTCCCGCTGTTCCTGCTGGGCGGGTTCGGCAACGGCGCGTGCAATGTGGGCCTGCGCAACGCGGTGCACGCCCATGTGCCGTCCGAGGTGCACGGAAGCGCCTGGGCCTGCTTCCAGGCGCTGTCCCGCTCCTGCATCGGCCTCGGCTATCTGCTCGGCACCCCGAACAGCCTGGTCTCCAGCCGGGGTCAGGTGATCGTCTCCGGGGCGATCCCGCTGGCGTCCGTCATCTGGGCGACGCTGGTCACCCTGCGCCGCCGGCAGCCCGCCCTCGGGGAGGCGTCCGGCTGAGCCGGCCGGGGCGGCCGCTGCCGGGTGCGCGGCCTGCACGAAGTACTCCCGCTCGTTCCGCAGCCGCGCGATCCCGGCGCGGATCTCCTGCGGCCCGGTGAACTCCACATCGGCCTCGGGGATCCGCCACACGCCGTCGTGTGCGAACAGAGACGCAAAGCGGTCGTAGTCGCGCATCATCACGGCATCGGTGAACTCGGCACGCAGCGCCTCGATCTCGATTCGGTCGGTCCGGCGCGCGTACTACGTGGGCGAGTGGATCCCCGAGCCGCTGCCCGACCGAGCCGAGTGGATCAGCGGCCGCCCGGGCACCGCCACGGCAGACCCCGCCGACCCGGCCGACCGGGTCACCCTGGACGAGTCGGTCGGCATGGCCTTCCTCGTCGCACTCGAATCCATGACCCCGGCACCGCGGACGGCGGCGGCATGGTCAGCGCCACGCTCCGCCCGGTCGAAGGCGTCGAGCGGCTCGCTCACTTCATCCTCGACATCGCCGACCAGCGGCGTCGTCACCCCGCCCGGCGCGCACGTCGGAACGGGCACGGAGGAGACAGCAAGCGTCCCCGAATCGGTCAATTAAGGGCTCGACAACGGCTGTTGAACGGCGAGACACATCATCTTCCGTCACCTCCGGACAACGAGCGCGAACCCGGCCGAAACGCATGTCACGACTGCTAGACATACCCCCCTCAGAGGGATGCGTCAGGCATGTGTGCGACAGGGCAAGGGGTGTGATGTCGGGTTCTCGGTTCGCCCTCGACCGTGCCGGATACGGACTGCTGTCCCACACCCTCACCGAGTGCGCGCGGAACGCGGTCACCGGGGCTTTACGGGTCTCCGGACGGCCCGGCGGCTCCTTCCATCTGCGGGACGGACTCGTCGTCGCCGTCGAGAGCCCCGGCGCCCCCGGACCCGAGGCGCTCCTGCTGCGCTCCGGGCGGGTCAGCCCCGAGCAGTGGGACGCACTGCTGCGCGAGCCCGGCGCCGGACGCTGGCCGGAGGCGGGGCTCGTCGCCCACGGGTACGCCGGGGCCGCCCAGCTCAGGGTCGTACGCCTGATGGCCCTGCAGGACGCCGTGTTCGCGGTCGTCGCGGGCCGGGTGGAGGGTGTCGAACTGCTCGCCGAGCGGACCGGGCCGCCCGCGGCGGTCGCCGGTGAGACGCCCCTGCGGCTGCTCCAGGAGGCGAGGCGCAAGCTCACCGCCCTCGCCGTGCTGCCCTGCCCCGTCCTGCCCGAGCGCGAACGCCCCGTCCCCGCGCCCGGAACCGCCCCGGACGACGAACGACTGCCGCCCGTACGACGGGAGTTGCTCACCCGCGTCAACGGCCGCCGTACCGCCCGCGACCTCGCCTTCCTCACCGGCCGCGGCGTCTACACCACCACCGTCGAGCTCGCCCGCATGCTCGCCGACGGCCTCCTGACCTGCGCGGACGCGAGGACGGCCACGTTGACGTTCCCGGTGCGCACCCCGGCGACGGGCGTGCTGCGTCCGGTACGACCGCGCAGGGCCATCGGGCAGGTCGTACGGCTGGAAGAAGACGTACGGCCGGCAGAGAACCTGCCGCCGGGAGAGAGCGAGCCGCCGAAGCCGCCTCAACCACCGCCACCGCCACGCGAGTTGCCCCAGCGTGAGCCCGGGGCCAGTGGCATCACCGAGTCTCTCGCCGGCGCGAAGCGCGAGGCGAGCTGGAAAGGGTTCTTCCGCCTGCGCCACCGGATCTGGTCCCCGGATTCCGGCAACTGACGCACGCGGCGAACCACGAGAACGTTCAGGGAGTTCAGCAATGAATCACGAGGCCTTGGCCATGGAGATGCGCGGACTGCGCGAACAGGTCACCGGCATCACCGACACGGCAGTGGCAGCCGCCGACGGACTGCTCATCGCCGCGGACACCGCGGACTCGATCGACCCGGAGGGCCTCGCCGCGATCGCCGCCGCGGGGCTGGGCCTCGCCCGCCGCACGGCCGAGGTGACCAGACGCGGCACGCTGCGCCAGACGGTCGCGTACGGCAGCCACGGCTGCGCCGCCTTCTACGCGGTGGGGGAGACCGCGTTGATGGTGGTCCTGGGCGACGAGGGCATCGACATGAACCGGCTCCACGAGGAGGCACGACCCACCCTCGCCCGTATCGACTCGATCCTGACCGCGCCCGCGACTGCGCCGGCCGTGTCCGCGACGAAGACCGGGGAGGTGTGAGCCGATGGCGTCCAAACACATGACAGCCGGTTTCTCCGACCAGGTGATGAGCCTGGTCAAGACGCTGCGCTCCGAGGCGCCCGACTGCGTCGCCACGGGCGTGGTCGACATGGCGACCGGAATGCTGCTGTCGTACGAGACCGTCGACAACCACCCGCCCGAGGTCCTCGACCTGCTCGCGGGCGCCACCCTCGACCTGTTCCAGGGCCGCACGGTCGTGATGATCGAGGACGTGTTCAAGGAGCGCCGGGGCATAGCCAGCGACCAGCACTTCTTCCAGGAGATCCTCGTCAACAGCGACAACCTCACCCATCTGTTCATCCGCATGAACGAGCAGCAGGACGTCGTGGCCGTCGTCGTCTGCCGCAAGTCCGTGAACGTGGGCATGCTCTTCGCCCAGGCCAGGCGGGTGGTGCAGAGCCACAGCCTCTGAGTACGCGCCCAGCCACGGGCCCCTTCCGGTGCGGAAGGGGCCCACCCCGGGCCGTCCCCCTCTAGCCGGAGACGGCCTTCGACCAGCCCCGCATGACCGTCTTCCTCGCCTTCTCCAGTTGCGCGTCCGACGGGAACTGCGGTGTTCCCTCCACCGTCGGCAGTCGTGCGGCAGCGGCCTTGTCGAGGGTGCCGTCCCGTTCCATGGCGTCCATGAGCACCGGGCGGGCGTAGCCGGCCAGCCGGAGGTTCTGGCCCTCCGGGCTGAAGAGGTACTCCTGCCACAGTCGGGCGGCCGCCGGGTGCGGGGCCCTCTTGTTGACGGCCAGCGCGTAGTACTGGGCGAAGCTGCCGTCGAAGGGGATCGCGACCTGCCAGTTCACGCCCTTGTCGCGGAGCAGGTCGACGTAGTCGAGGTTGTTGTAGTCCCAGTTGATGCTGATGGGGGTCCGGCCGTCCGCGACCGTCGCCGAGGTGGAATTGAGCGGGTTGAAGTTGCCGGCCTTCTTGAGCGAGGCGAAGAAGTCGAGACCGGGCTGGATGTTCCCGAACGACCCGTTGTTCGCCAGCGCGGCGGCGTAGACGCTGGCGAAGGCGGTGGCCGAGCGGGTCGGGTCGCCTTCGAGCGCGACCTTGCCCTTGTAGGCGGGCTTCAGCAGATCGGCGAAGGTCTCCGGACAGACCTTGACCCGGTTGGCGTCGCAGCCGATGGAGATGTAGCCCCCGTAGTTGTTGGACCAGCGGGCCTCGGAGTCCTTCTGGTTGTGAGGGATCGAGTCGAAGGCGGCGACCTTGTACGGCGCGAGCAGATTCTGCGCCGCCGCGCTGCGGGCGAACGTGTCACCCACGTCGATCACGTCGGGGGCCGTCGGCTGGTCCCCTTTCCTCTTCAGGGCGTCGATCTCGTCCTCGCTGTGGCCGTACGGATTGTCGACCGTGACCTTGATCCCGTACTTCTTCTGGAAGCCGTCGATCAGGCTGCCGTAGTTGGCCCAGTCGCGCGGCACCGCGATCGCTCGGAGCGCGCCCTCCTGTTTCGCCGCGGCGATCAGTGCGCGCATGCCGCCCACGTTCTCGGCGGAGGTGGCCACCGACGGCTTCTGGAGCCGGGGGGTCGGCGGGTGCCCGCAGGCGCTCAGGCCCAGTGCCGCAAGAGTGAAGCAGCCGAGGACGGCCACTGCTCTGGCACGGGGTGTGGTCACGGCTGCTCCAGGGAGTTCGACCGGCCGCCGGCAGCGCCACCGGGTCCGGGGCGGCGGGCCTTGCGCAGTGTCTCCTGGCTTTCTTGGGGCCACTGCGCCGACGTAGTGGTCATCGAGGCCAGGGTACCCGGCCGCCTCGACGGCGGAATGTCGTCGGGAAAGCTTGCGACCAGCGCCTGTCCCCCGGCGGAAGGCGGCCTCCGTGCGCACACGGCACAGAGGAAGGGGACGTACTCGCTCTCCTCACAGTGCCGTGTCGTCCCATTCGCCGAGCAGGATCTCGCCGAGTCCTTCCATCTCGGGCGTGGCGCCGTCGCGGAGGGTCTGTTCGGCCCAGATGACCTTGCCGGTGGACGTGTAGCGGGTCCCCCAGCGCTCGGAGAGCCGGGCGACCAGGAAGAGTCCGCGTCCGCCTTCGTCGGTGTCCTTCGCCCGGCGCAGCCGGGGCGAGGTACTGCTGCCGTCGGAGACCTCGAAGATGAGGGTGCCCGGGTCCGGGCCGCCGGCCGGCCCCGTACGGAGCAGCCTGAGGGCGATGGGCTCGGTGCCGTAGCGGACGGCGTTGGTGATCAGCTCGCTCACGATGAGTTCGGCGTTGAAGGCGATGTGCTCCAGGCCCCACTCCGTCAGCCGGAGGGCGCAGGCGCTGCGCACCGGGGCCACTGCCGCCGGGTCGCGGGGCACGTCCCACTCGGCGGCCTGCTCTGGTCCGAGCCGGCGCGTGCGGGCCACCAGCAGCGCGATGTCGTCCCTGGGCCGGTCGGACAGCATGGCCTGCGTCACCGCCGCGCAGGTGGCCTCCGGCGTGCGGTCGGGCCCGGTCAGAGCCTCGCGCAGGGCCTCCAGACCGACGTCCAGGTCACGGGTGCGGTCCTCGATCAGTCCGTCGGTGTAGAGCACCAGCCGGGAACCCTCGGGCACGGTGAGCTCGACGGTCTCCACCGGCAGGCCGGCGCCGAGCCCCAGGGGCGGGGAGACGGGCACCTCGGGGAAGTCGACGCTTCCGTCGGGCCGGACCACCGCCGGTCCCGGATGGCCGGCGGTGGCGAGGGCGAGCCGCCCGGAGGTGGGGTCGTAGACGGCGTACAGGCAGGTCGCCCCGGTGATCATCCCTTGCCCGTCCTCCGCGGCGGCGGCCTCCTCGGCGTCGATCTGGGCCACCAGCTCGTCCAGCCGGCCCAGCAGCTCCTCCACGGGCATGTCCAGGGTGGCGAAGTTGTGAACGGCGGTGCGCAGCCGGCCCATGGTCGCCGCGGCGTGCAGACCGTGGCCGACGACATCGCCGACGACCAGCGCCACCCGGGTGCCGGACAGCGGGATGACGTCGAACCAGTCCCCGCCGACCCCGGCCTGGGCCGGGAGGTAGCGATAGGCCACGTCGAGGGCGCACTGCTTGGGCAGCGCGCGGGGCAGCAGGCTGTGCTGCAGGGTGACGGCCATGGTGTGCTCGCGGGTGTAGCGGCGGGCGTTGTCGATGCACACCGCCGCCCGGGCGGCCAGCTCCTCGGCGAAGGACACGTCGTCGTCCTCGAACGGCGCGGAGCCCTCGGCGCGCCAGAAGCCCACTGCTCCCAGCACCACGCCGCGGGCCTGCAGCGGAACCACGAGCAGAGAGCGGATGCCGTGGTCGAGGATCTGCCGGGCACGTTCGGGGTGCTGGGCCCGCCAGCCGTCGGAGGCGCTCAGGTCCTCGACCAGGACCGGGCGGCCGTCGGCCATGGCTCTGGAGACGGGGTGGTCCGGGGCGAACCGGATGAGCTTGCCGATGGGGTGGAGGAGATGGTCCGCGTCCAGACCGGCGACGGCGCTGCGGCGCAGCTCGTCGATCCGGGCGTTCGCACCGGTGGACTCCTCTCCGCGCAGGACCGGGTCCAGCAGTTCGACGGTGACGATGTCGGCGAACCGGGGCACCGCGACCTCGGCCAGTTCCTCGGCCGTGTGCTTCACGTCGAGCGTGGTGCCGATCCGCAGCCCGGCGTCGTAGAGCGACTTCAGCCGTTCGCGCGCCACCTCCGCCCGGCCGGTGAGAGCTTGCAGCTCGGTGGTGTCGCGGAGCGTCACCACGCTGCCGGCCGGTCCGTGGGGTGCGGTGAGCCGCTTGTTGACCGCGAGCAGCCGGTCGCCCGCCAGGTGCACCTCGTCGGTGGCGGGGCGTTCGGAGGCCAGCAGCCCGGCGAGGTCCTCGGGCAGCCCCAGATCGGCGACGCGCCGCCGCTCCGCGTCCGCCGGCAGGTCCAGCAGCCGCCGTGCCTCGTCGTTGGCCAGCAGCAGCCGGCCGTCACCGCCGACGATCAGCACCCCTTCCCGTACGGAGTGCAGGACCGCGTCGTGGTGCTCGTACATCCGGGTCATCTCGCTCGGCCCAAGGCCATGGGTCTGCCGGCGCAGCCGGCGGCTCACCAGGGCCGACCCGCCCCCGGCGACGGCGAGGGCCGCGGCGGCGCCGCCGACGAGGACCGGCAGCTGCCGGTGCACCCTGTGCTGCACGTTCTCGACCGTGACGGGTACGGCGACGATGGCGATGACCGAGCCGTCGGGATCTCTGACGGGGACCGCCGAGACCACGGAGAGCCCCAGGGCCCCCTGGAAGGTGCTCGTGAACGGCTTGCCCGTCGCCGCCTGCGCGTACGGACCGATGACGTGCTTCCCGAGCTGGCGCGGGTCGCTGTGGGTGAGGGTGATCCCGTTCAGCTTGTACACGATGATGGCGTCGACGCCCGCGGCCTTCCGGGCCGCCTCGGCGTGCGGCTGCAGCACCGCGCTCGGGTTCGCACTGTGCAGCGCCGCCACGACCCCTGGGGCGTGGGCGAACGCCTGCGCCGTGGTGAGCGTCCGGGTCCGGGCGTCCGCCATGATGTCGCGTCGGGCCTGCACCACGAGTGCCAGCAGGGTGGCGGCGACGAGCAGCACCACGACCGCCAGCTGCAGCAGGAAGACCTGGCCGGCGAGGCTGCGCACACTCAGCAGCGAGCGCGGCGACCGCCACGCCCGTCGCCTCTGACGGGGCCCGGACGCATCAGCCCCACCTCGTCCTGGCTGTCCCGAAACATCACCCATATCACCTTTCTATCGTTTCTTGGCGTCTACCGTTTCTGGACGGCCGGACCGGCCCATGCAGGGGCGCAGAGAATCAAGAAAACGAGATCCGGGAGATGACTGAGAGCGCCGGGGACGGCAGACATGCAAAAAGGGCCACGACATCACCCTTTGCCGCGCAGCCGGGCCGCCGGGGAGGGCGGGGGCGGGGCGTTCCGGCCAGGGCGGTCTCGTACTCACGGGCGTAGGCGTTGACCCGTCCGTGTTCGTAGGCCAGGGCACTGTCCAGAAGGCGACCTCGGGCCCCAGCCCCCGGAACCCGGCGCGGGGCCCGGACGGGGGCGGCGAGGGCCTGGTTCGCGGCCTTGAGGTCCCGCGGAGGACGCTACGCGTTCTCCATCACACACCAGACCTGACGGGTCGCGGTACGTGATGGACAACCGTCGAGGGACGGGGCGGGCGGCACCCTGGAGGAGGGGCGTGGCGGCAGGAGAGGAGGCGCCATGCGAACCAGCGACGAGATCTATCACCGGGTCCGCTGGGACCCGCGGTTCGACCCGGCCCGGTTCGTGCTGGGAATCAGGCAGCGCGGGGGCGCCTTCAAACGCGTCCCGCTGTCTTCCTTCGTACCCGGGGGCGACATCCCGTGGCACCGGGTGGTGTTCATCGAGGCGGACGACGAGGTGGTGTGGGACCGGGCCACGGGTGTGGACCGCATCGACGCGTCGGGCGCCGGCCGGGTGCGGGACCCACAAGCGGACCTGAGCTTCCACACGAGCTCCGGCAGGGGCGAGCCCGTCGGCGTTCTCGATGTGTCCCCGACAGCCCGCACGGCCGTGGCCTGGATCCCCCCTGCGGAGCTGTGGCGGCCGATCCAGGACATCCGCCGGGATTACGATCCGCAGATCCACCGCTGGCCGCCGCACGTCAATGTGCTGTTCGGCTTCGTGCCGGAGTCCGGCTTCGAGCGGGCCGCCCCGCTGCTCGCCGCGGCGACGGCCGAGACGCCGGTCTTCACCGCCCGGCTGGACGGGGTGTGCACCTTCCGGCACAAGGCGTACTTCACCGTGTGGCTCGACCCGACGGCGGCCGGCGAGGCGCCGTGGACGGACCTGCACCGCGTACTGCAGCAGCGGTTCCCGCGCTGCCGTGGGCCCGGCAAGGACTTCACCCCGCATCTGTCCCTGGGCCGGACCCAGGACCCGCGGCGAGTCAGCGCCGACTGCGCCACCCGGCTCGACGCCATGACGGCGACAGTCTGGGAACTCGTCCTGCTCTCACGCAGGGGCGACGGGCCGATGCGGCCACGGGCCACGATCGCCCTGCGCACGGGCGAGATCCGCTGGCTGCCCGCACCCGGCCTCGAAGCGCCGGACCCGCAGGACACGGCATGGCTCTCCGAGATCACCGACAGGTGAGGCCGTAGCGACAACAGCACCCTTGGTGACCTCCGCAAGAAGAGCTACGCCCACGCCGTAGTCGCCGCCGAGGCCGAATCCGACGAGGAGGCGACCCGGACGACGCGCGCAACGTCAGCCTCGACGGGCGAGGAGAGCACCCACGACGCACTGCCGCCCATGACCATCCGGCCGTCGAGCAGAGCCTCGGCGACGCTCTCGCGACGCGTGGAGTTCGCCACAATTTGCCCACTTCAGGGCGGATGAATGCATAAATGGGGTTCTTCCGGGCTGGTTGCACTCCTCCGACAACCAGCTCCAGGGATTCAACGACCAGCGGCATGGGAGAAGCGTTTGATCACGGTACGTAAGCGACGCATCGGGCTGATGGCTCCGGCCGGCGTACTCGGCGGTGTACTCGCACTCACGGCCTTCGGCGGTACCAGCAACGCTGCCACCAGCGGCAACGACGCCGGGAATCACCCGAAGACGCAGGCACAGGCAGATCAGGCGGGCGCCCAGGACGCTTCCGACGCCCGAATCAAGATCACGCCCGGGCAAGGTGCCTACAGCATCGGGATCAACGGCCCCGTCGAGGTCACCGTCAGCAACGGCACGCTCACCAAGGTGACGATGACCGCCGTCGCGACCGGTGCCGAGATTCCGGGCACCCTGTCCGCGGACGGCACGTCCTGGAAGCCGAACGGCCGGCTGGAGCGGGCCACCAAGTATCAGGTCGCCGCAGAGGCCGAGGACGCCAAGGGCGCCTCCGTCACCGGGAACGCCACGATCACCACGGTCTCCCCGGCCGACGACTTCATCGGGCACCTGTCCCCCGAGAGCGGCTCGACCGTCGGCGTGGGCATGCCGGTGACGGTCGACTTCGCCAAGGCGATCGGCGACAAGGCCGCCGTGGAGTCGAAGATCCAGGTCAGCTCCAGCAGCGGCCAGCGGGTCGTCGGTCACTGGCTCAACGACGAACGCCTGGACTTCCGCCCCGAGAACTACTGGAAGCCCGGCTCGACCGTCACCGTCCAGCTCAACGTCCGCGGCATCCAGAAGACGGTCACGTTCAAGATCGGCCGGAGCCAGGTCAGCACCGTCGACGCCAGGACGAAGCAGATGACCGTCGTACGGAACGGCAAGACGATCAGGACCATCCCGATCTCGTCCGGCAGCCCCGAGCACCCGACCTACAACGGTCAGATGGTCATCTCCGAGAAGTTCCGGCAGATCCACATGAACGGTGCGACCGTCGGCCTCAAGAAGGACGGCAAGCCCGCGTACGACATCAAGGCCGTACCGCACGCCATGCGCCTGACCGACTCGGGCACGTTCATCCACGGCAACTACTGGGGTGCCGACTCGGTCTTCGGCAAGGTCAACACCAGCCACGGCTGCGTGGGCCTGAAGGACGTCAAGGGCGGCGGCGACGGCAAGCAGCCCGCCGCGTGGTTCTTCGGCCACTCGATGATCGGCGACGTCGTGATCGTCAAGAACTCCGCGGACAAGACCATGTTGGCCCCGGGCAACGGCCTCAGCGACTGGAACATGCCGTGGAGCGAGTGGGTCGCGGGGAGCGCGACCAGCTGACGCCACGTCACTCCGTACGCATCTCACCCTGAATCCCTCCCGCCAGGCGGCGGCCGACATCATGTCGGCCGCCGCCTGCGGCGTCACGGCGCTCGAACAGCCCTCGCCCCGGGGAGTCCTCGCCCGCTGCCGAAGCTCTGCTTCTGAGGCCCTGTCGGCGTGGTGGATCGTTGCGATCCTCGGTCGTCCCGATTGACGAGCATCCTCTCCGTACATGTCACGCCTGGGGCGGCGAGTGTTCGCCACCACGGCCGACCGCACCGCCGCCGCCGACCTCCGCGCCCGCATAGCGTGTGGGTGGGTTTGGACGTAGGGCTTGACCAGCCACTCCACGATGCGGGTGAGGCCACTTCGGCTGTGCGGCGCCGCCATATGATCGCGCACCGCCTGCATGGAGTCGTAGTGCCGGACCGGACCTGGGACGGACGGCTTGCGTCGGCCGGCATGGCGTACCACGCGTGAGGCGCCTGTGAGCGCGACGGCGGGATGTCGTCACCGCGTGTTGTCCCGGTCGGCGTCCCGGGCCGTGAAGTCCGGGACGCCGACCAGCTGCCCAGCAGGCGCAGCACGTGTGCGGAGGGGCTGTCAGGTACAGGAAGTACTGTTCGAGCCCGCCGGTGTCGAGCTCGGCCCGCTGGGCGATGAGGCGTTCGCACAGCTCGGTTTCCTCCGCCGTGAGCGGGTCGCCGGGCCGGCGGATGCGTGCCCGCGTGGGCCGCATTGGACAGGTCGTCGTCGCCCGGGGCACCGGAGAGGTGCGCCAGGCGGCGGGGGCGCCATGACGGCCGCCGCTGGCGCGGCGCTTCCGCCACTGCCCTGCCGGCGCGGCGAATGCGCGGGGCTCAGCGCCGCCCCTCCCAGAGCGCCCGCTCCACCGGGCGCGGGTCGGCCTCCGGGACCGGCTCGGTGCCGAACATCATGGTGGTGCGGGTGGCCGTGTCGTACGCGGGCCAGCCGGGGTCGCCCGTCTTGGCGAAGGAGACCCACGCACCGTGCATCGCGTCGGCGAGGGCCTGGGGCGGCTGGGAGGGGCCGAGCAGCGCGGCATAGCGCGGGTCGTGCAGGCGGTCGAAGACAAAGGGCAGGTCCAGGGCGTGGCAGGCGCCGAGCCGGCCGTCGTACTGCGAGGAGCGCCAGCCGAACTCGTAGAGGTACGAGCCGGGGACGGCCTCGGCGAGACGGATCGCGGGAACGCGGAAGAACCAGTCGGTGGCCAGCGCCTCCAGGAGTTCGCCCGGGGTGGCGGTGGGGCGGGTGGCGCGGTAGGCCGGGAGGGCCTTGCCCGGGTCGAGGCCGTAGGCGGCTGCCGAGGCGTGCAGACGGTCTTCGGAGATGGCGTCCATGCGCTTGGTGGGGACCAGGAAGAAGCGGTACTCCTCGCGGGTGCTGCCGATCAGCAGTTCCACGCCGAGGTCGGGGCCGGGCAGGGACAGACCGGGCTTCACCGGTTCGAAGGGCATGATGTTGAGCACCGCCTCGCCCCATACCGCCGGGTCCGGGCGGGTGTTCAGCTCGGTGCGGAGTTCGCCCTGGGCGGGGATGAGTTCGGCGAGCGGGACCCCGGCGAAGGCATCCGGGGTCGGCTCGACACCGAGCTTGGCCGCCAGACGGGCCGCGATCCTGGTCGCCGTGGCGGGGGGCAGGAAGTGGTGGCAGGCGCCGCTCTGCAGGATCGCCCGGCGGAACAGTCCGCGCGCCTCGTCCAGCAGGAGCAGCTGGCCGATGCTCATCGCGCCGGCCGACTCGCCGAAGACCGTCACCTGGTCGGGGTCACCGCCGAAGGCGGCGATGTTCTCGCGTACCCAGCGCAGGGCGGCCACCTGGTCCAGCAGACCGCGGTTGTCGGGGGCGCCGGGCAGGTGCAGGAAGCCGTCCGTCCCCAGACGGTAGTCGAAGGTGACGCAGACGACCCCGTCGCGGGCGAAGGCGCCGCCGTCGTACGCCGGGGTCGAGCCGGAGCCGTTCTGGAACGCCCCGCCGTGCACCCACACCATCACCGGCAGCCCGGCCCCCGGCTCCGGGGCGGGCGTCCAGATGTTGAGGTTCAGGCAGTCCTCACCGGGCCGGACGTCCTCCGGGACCAGGGCGTCGAAGGGCGGCGGGTACGGGGCCCGCGGCGGCGTCGGCCCGTACGACAGGGCGTCGCGTACGCCCGTCCACGGCGCGGGCGGGGCCGGCGGGCAGAACCGCAGCTCGCCGAAGGGCGGGGCGGCGTACGGTATGCCCAGGAAGGACGCCACCCCGTCCGCGGAGAGGCTGCCGCGGCTGGCGCCCTGCCGAGTGATGCACACCGTCATACCAGGGCCTCCAGCAGTGCCGAGCCGAACTCCTTGGGACGTTCCAGGTGCACCGCGTGTCCGGCGCCGGGTATGCAGACCTCCCGCACCGCGCCG
This sequence comes from Streptomyces sp. NPDC002676, assembly GCF_053592455.1. NCBI lineage: Bacteria > Bacillati > Actinomycetota > Actinomycetes > Kitasatosporales > Streptomycetaceae > Streptomyces > Streptomyces sp. NPDC002676. Next base: position 162,205 of record NZ_JBSFVT010000016.1, read on the forward strand.
CCCGACGCCGCATAGCGCCCCAGGACATGGCGGGTCTGCGCCACCATCGGCTGGGCGGGGGTGCCGTCCCAGCCCGGCACCGCGCCGATCGCGCCCAGATGCGCCAGGTCGAACATCGAGGTGTCCGACACGATGACATCATCTTCGCCGCGGATCCAGAGCACCGGCGGCTTGGGGTCGATCAGATGCAGGTCGTCGACCCGGAAGTGGAGCGGGGAGAGGGAGTTGAGCACGCCCCGGGCGCCGGGGGCCACGCCCGGCCAGGCCGTGGTGGCCTTGGTGTCGCCCGGGTAGTGGTCCGCTCCGGTGCGGGTGGTGAGCATGGCCTCCACGTACTCGTCCTCGCGGTCGGGGCGCAGCGGCGGCTTGACGTAACAGTTCGCCAGCACCGCGCGAGGGGACAGCGGGGAGTCCTCGCCGCGGTCGCCCCCGGCGAGGCGGGCGACGAACTCCGGGTTGGCGGTGCCGCCGCCGGAGCCGGCCCCGTCCGCGGAGTTGAGGGTTCCGTCCGCGCCTCGGGTGCCGCCGAAGCCGTAGGGGGAGACCGGGTTGACCAGGGTCAGCGAGCGCACCGCGGCCGGGTGTTCGCGCAGGTACTGCATGACCACGCCGCCGCCCATGGACCAGCCCACCAGATGCGCCCGCGCTACCCCGAGGGCGGCCAGCAGCGCGGCGAGGTCGTCCACATGGTCGCGCAGCCCGCGCGTGGCGTCGACGGGCAGCGGGTCGGTGCCGCCGAAGCCGCGCAGATCCGGCGCGATGGGCCGGTAGCGCTCCGGGAGCAGGGGCAGGGTGGTGTGCCAGAAGGCGGCCGAGGACACATTGCCGTGGACGAAGACGACCGGCTCGCCCTCCTTCCGTACCTCGCTGATCTGCATGGTCAGCCGGTCCGTGGGCACCCGGCGGGTTCGGACTGGATTGGCGTTCATGTGCGGTCCTTTTATGCGAGCCAGTCGGCGATCTGTGCGGCGGCCGAGCTGTTCCAGCCCAGTTCCAGGTGGTTGGCGCCGGAGATGGTGGCCTTGCCGCCGACCGTCGCTATGCCGGTGGTGTCGAGCGCGCTGGAGATGAAGACCACCCCGTCGCTGGGCCCGCGGTTCTCGTTGAAGATCCCCAGCACGTCCGGGGAGCCGCCGGCCAGCAGATAGGTGGTGACGGAGGCGGGTACCCCGGCGTCGTGCAGCGGTTTGATCAGCGACCCGGCGTCGATGGCGGCCTGGATGCCGCTGCCCGCGGTGTAGAAGCCCTGGCCGCCGTAGTAGGTCGTGTACCAGTCCTGCGCGGCGCCGTCGACTCCGTACACCCCGTCCCAGCGGGCCAGCATCTGCCGCTGCCCGGGGTAGTTGTCGTAGCCGCCGGAGGGTGTCATGGAGAACTCGGGGTGTGCGGTGTACAGGCCGTAGCAGGTCATTCGGGAGTGCGGGGAGGGGGCGTTGACCTTGCCGCCGCACTCCGGCCAGATGGAGAAGTCGTGCGCCCAGCCGTGCGCGTACGGATAGTCGTAGCCGCCGTTGGGGCCGCCCACGGTGATCAGCCGGCGCACGTCCCCGGGATATGCCCGCCCCCAACTCGGCTTGACCGAGGAGACATACGCCCGGGTCGACATCTCGCCCTTGCTCCAGCCCACCAGGTCGACCTTGCTGACGCCCAGCTTCGCCTTGATCACCGCGATCGCGTCGCCGACGATCTGCGCCTGCATCAGGTTGTCGCCCTGCTTGTGCGCGAAGCCGACCGCGAAGACGCGGTGCCCGCGCTCGGACAGGTACTGCATCAGCCCGGTGGACGGACAGGACGCGGCGCCGCACCCGTAGCCGCCCGCCTCGCCCGGGTTGGCCCAGGCGCGGTCCGCGGTGTCGTTGGCACCGTGCACCAGCAGCACCGGTGTGGCGCTGCTGCCGGTGTCCCAGCCGGGCGCCGAGTAGAGCAGGAACCGGCCGGAGTACGGGCGCGAGACCCCGCCGAAGTAGGTGACCCGCTTGCCGTCCTGATCGCCCCTGCCGTCCTGCGGAAAGCCCTCGGTGCGGAACCCGCTGGTGGTGTCGAGGTAACGCTCCACCCGCTCCCAGCCGTTGCTGACGGTGCCGGTGCCGTAGCTCGCCTCCAGGGTGAGATACGAGGGCAGCCCGGCGGCGGCCGCGCTCCCACCGGCGGCCGGCAGCCCGACCGCCACCGAGACCAGCAACGCGAGCAGCAGCCGCCGCCACCACCCCCGGCGGTTTCCTCCGTACCGCATCTCCTGGACCCCCTCAGGCCGCAAACCGTGCGACTTCGTTGTCTGCACGGCGCACACGCTAGGCAAGGTTCGCCCGGGAAGGGCATGTGCGTGGGCCCCACAAGAGGGATAGACGGTATGGGGTCTTGGGCCACTGACGCCCGCCGACGAGGCCTGCGGCGGGTCCGCCACGCCGTTCTCCCGCCGCACCACCTGGTTCCGTGTCACCCGATCGCGCAGCAGACCCGGACACCTGGAGCGGCAAGGCCATCTCGACTGATAGGTGTCCTGGACAGCTCGTCGTGCGGACTGCTGCTGATCGTCCTGCTGACAGGCACGCGCAAGGAGCCCGGCGAACGCAGCAGCCCGCTCTACGCTGTATCGGCCGCCTCGGATCTGTTGAAGCAATGTCCGTCTTCGGCGACATGAGCAAGGCAGAGCGCAACCCCCATCCCGCCGAGGCGGCCACCGGACAGCCACTGCACACACTCGAGCCCGACCCCGCAACCGCGCCCGCTCAAGCGCCGGATGTTCGGCCAGGCCGGTTTCAGCCTGCTACGCAAGCGCGTATTGCTGGGCGCCTGATCAACCGCCCGGCTTTCGGTGACAGGACTTTCCTCTACGGAAGGATGATGAGGGGCGACAGCGTGGACGCAGTAGTAGCGATCAGCCTGATCCGCATGGCTGCTGCAGACTTGGCCATGGAACCCTGGCAGCGCCCCTCGGACGCTTACCTGGTCCAGTTGAGCCTGGACGCCCTGATGGCCGACATCGAGGCTCCCTCGCCTCCCCTGCTGGCTGGCCTCGCGCGCGGTGAGTACCCCCAGGCCCGCGAGCTGTTCGACCTTGTGCTGGAAGAGTTGGGTCTGCTGCCGCCGGCCTCGGAAGATCTTGCGAAGGCGCGATGGACCGCGGCGCGTTGGTGGGCCGGCCAGATCGTGGCGCGCCAGCTCGATCCCGTACACGGAGCCAAGCTGATCTATCAGGAGTCTGCAGCCGAACTCGACTACCCCGACGCGCTGCAACCCATCGTTGATCTGGCGAGAGCACTCGACCTACTGAACGATCAACCTCCACACCAGCAGCACATCCGCGACCAGGTCACCTCCGCGGCCCGAGACTTTCTCGCCACAGAAGCACACCAGAACCAGAGCCTTTGAACTATGTCGCACGACCCACCGTGACCGGTTCACGGAAAGCCAGCCAGAACCCGGACAGCGGTGCGACCTCAGCTTGGGAAGCGATGGCGCTTGGGCCGTCGCGCGCCCTCTGAGCTGCGGGTTCACGTCATCTTCCAAGTCCTGGCCTCTGGGGCCCGCTGTCGACCGTGCTTGTCCGTTCGTCAGGGCACGCTGTGGGCACGAGCCTGCCTCCGGAACGCTGCCCTGACGGCGACCGCTTCTCTGCGTAGCTGTGCTTGTCGCTGCGAGCTCTTGCCGACGCGTCGGATCGCAGGCGCACATTCCGCCGCGTCCTCGGTCATGCCCTCGCCGCCGCCCCGACCAGCGAGGCCGCCGGAGCCGTAGTACCCCGGTACCACCTGCCCGGCAGTGTTCAGTCCCCGGTACCACCGGATCCGGGAGATCGCGGACTTAGCGTGGTGGAGGAGGCGTCGGGCGTGCCGGGCGCCGGAGTCCGAAAGAGAGAACGCGAATGATCGAGGCCCAGCAGGTCACCAAGAGGTACGGGGACAAGACAGCCGTCGACGGTCTGGATTTCACCGTGAAGCCGGGTACGGTGACCGGATTCCTCGGCCCCAACGGAGCGGGCAAGTCCACGACGATGCGCATGATCGTCGGACTCGACGCACCGACGAGCGGCTCCGTCACGGTGAACGGCCACCGCTACGCCCGTCACCAGGCGCCCCTGCAGGAGGTCGGGGCGCTCCTGGAGGCGAAGTCGATCCACCCGGGCCGCTCGGCCTACAACCACCTCCGTGCGCTCGCGCTGACCCACGGCATTCCGCGCCGCCGGGTCGACGAGGTCGTCGAACTCGCCGGTCTCGGCAGCGTCGCGAAGAAGCGGGCCGGTGCCTTCTCCCTCGGCATGGGACAGCGACTCGGCATCGCGGCCGCGTTGCTGGGCGATCCGCGGACGGTGATGCTGGACGAGCCCGTCAACGGACTGGACCCCGAGGGCGTGCTCTGGATCCGCAACCTGCTGACCTCGCTCGCCGCCGAGGGACGGACGGTGTTCGTCTCCTCGCACCTGATGAGCGAGGTGGCGCTGGTGGCGGACCACCTGATCATCGTCGGCCGGGGACGGCTGCTGGCCGACACGACCGTGCGGGACCTGGTCCGCGAGGCGGGTGGCGACACCGTGAAGGTCGCGACGCAGGACCCGGCCCGGCTGCGGGACGTGCTGGCCGGGCCGGGCGTGGAGATCACCGGCCGCGTCGGCACCGAGGAACTACAGGTGACCGGGATGAGCGCCCGTGAGATCGGGCTGAAGGCGGCCGAGCATGGGATCCCGCTCTTCGAGCTGACCACGAAGGCGGTGTCGCTGGAGGAGGCATTCATGGAACTGACCAGGGACGCCGTGGAGTACCACGGCTCCACGACCGGCACCGACACCTCCGGGAGCGCGGCATGACCACCCTGACGGCCACACCTGAGACCCCCGAGACGGCCCAGCCCGCTCCGGCCCGGCCCCCCTACCGAGTGACCGGACGCCGCGTGCTTGCCTCCGAGTGGGCCAAGCTCTGGTCCCTGCGTTCCACCTGGATCACCCTCGGTCTGGGCCTGCTGTTCCTCGTGGCCTTCGGCGTCATCGCCGCGAGCCACTACAAGTCAAATCTCGACTCCGGCCGGCACATGGACCGCGACTTCGCCACCGCGACGGCAGTGAGCCTGTCCCTCTTCGGCACGAACTTCGCCCAGCTCGCCCTCGGCGTGCTCGGCGTGCTGGTCACGGCGGGCGAGTACTCCACCGGCATGATCCGCTCGACCCTCGCGGCCGTACCGCGCCGGCTGCCCGTGCTGTGGTCCAAGGCGGCGGTGTACGGACTGGTCGCTCTGGTGGTCGCGACCGTCGGCGCGTTCGCCGCCTTCCTCGTCGGCAGTCAGATCCTGTCCGGCACGCCCGCTGCCATGGGCCTCGGGGACGCCGGCGTCGTACGCAGCCTGCTGGGCGCCGGGCTCTACCTCGGCCTGGTCGGCGTGATCGGCACCGCCCTCGGGGCGCTGCTGCGGTCCGTCGCCGGCGGCATCTCGGTCCTGGTCGCCGCCCTCATGCTGGTGCCCGGACTGGTCTCCCTGCTGCCCACCTCGTGGCAGGGCGGCATCGACCCCTACCTGCCGAGCCACGCGGGCGAGTCGATCTTCGCGCTGACCCATGACTCCACCACCCTGTCGCCCTCCGCCGGGCTGCTGGTCTTCCTCGGCTGGACGGCACTGGCGCTGGCAGGGGCGGCGTACCGGCTGCGGCGCCGCGACGTCTGAGGAACGGCACCCGCATCATGGACGGGTGAATTCCGTGACCACCGATGATCTCAGCGGGATGGGGCCGCTGGTCGCCCGGCTCGGCCGGGTCGGCCAGCGGCTCCGGCACGCCGACCGGGACCGTCCGTGGGTGCTGGACGCCGCCGTGGTGGTGCTGGTCTTCCTGATGTTCTGCCTGCCGGATCTGCTGCACGGCGTCCACGGGGACGGCGACGGTCCGCGCCGCTTCCGCCTTGCGTTCACCCGGCTGCCCACGGTCGGCACGCTGGCCCTGCAGGCCGGGCTGGTGTTGCCGCTGTTGTGGCGGCGGCGGGCGCCCGCTGTGGCCTTCGGCGCCGTCACGGCCGTGTTCGTCGTCCAGTGGTCCCTCGGCGCCGCACTCCGTGCGGACGTCGCCCTTTTCATCGCCCTCTACAGCCTGGCTCTGCACGGGCGGCTGGGGCAGCTGCCGTGGGCCTGTGCGGTCATAGCGGGTGCGCTGGGCCTGGTGGCGGCGCGGGTCTCGGCGGCGATGTCGGTCTGGGACGCGCTCTTCTTCCTGCTCAGCACGGCGACCGCGGCCCTCGCGCTCGGTCTGATGATCCGTATCCGGCGGGCCCAGCTGGCCGGGCTGCGGGACCGCGCGGCCCGGCTGGAGATCGAACGCGACCAGCGGGGCAGGCTCGCTGTCGCGGCCGAGCGGGCACGAGTGGCCCGCGAGATGCACGACATCGTCGGTCACAACCTGTCCGTCATCATCACACTCGCCGACGCGGGCGCCTACGCCACTGCCGCCGCCCCGGAACGGGGAAAGGAGGCCCTGCACCTCATCGGCGACACCGGTCGCCAGGCCCTGAGTGAACTGCGGCGCGTGCTCGGCGTACTCCGCGAGGCGGACGGCCCGCGGAGTGAGCCCGAGCTGAGCCCGCAGCCCGGTCTCGCGGACATCGACGCGCTGTGCGAGGGGGTACGGTCCGCCGGCCTGGAGGTCGTCTACCGTACCGCCGGTGACATCGACGCCCTCGACAGCGGGGTGCAGCTGACCGTCTATCGCATCGCGCAGGAGGCCCTGACGAACACCCTCAAACACGCCGGCGCGGGCGCCCATGCGAGCCTGGCGATCGTCGTGGAGGACGCACGGCTGACCGTCACCGTCCAGGACTTTGGCCCACCCACACCGGCCGACCGTCCCGGCACGGCGAACGAGGAAGGACACGGCCTGGTGGGCATGCGAGAACGAGCAGCTCTCTACGGCGGACACGTCAGCGCGGGTCCCGCGGGCCCAGGATGGACGGTGTACGCCACCCTCGACCTCGCTCCCCAGGGCGGTGCCCGGTGACCACCGTGCTCGTCGTGGACGACCAGCCCCTTCAGAGGTACGGCTTTCGCATGCTTCTGGACTCCGTACCCGAGACGCAGGTGGTCGGGGAGGCGGCACACGGAGCCGAAGCCGTGCGCAAGGCCGCCGAACTCCGCCCGGATGTCGTCCTCATGGACGTACGCATGCCCGGCATGGACGGTATCGAGGCCACGCGCCGTATCGTCGCCGCCGGCGACCGTTCCCGCGTCCTCGTCCTGACCACCTTCGACCTGGACGAGTACGTCCACGCGGCCCTGCGCGCCGGAGCCAGCGGCTTTCTCCTCAAGGACGCCCGCCCTGAGGAACTCCTCGCCGGCATCCGCGCGGTAGCCGTCGGCGACGCGGTGATCGCGCCCGCGCTCACCCGCCGCCTGCTGCACGAATTCGCCCGTCTCGTGCCACCCGGCGGCGACAGCTCCGCTGAGGATCCGCGCCTGAGTGCCCTCACCGACCGCGAACACGAGATCCTCGTCGCCATCGGCAAGGGCTGGACCAACGGCGAGATCGCCACGCGTTTCGTCCTGTCGGAGTCCACGGTGAAGACGCATGTCGGCCGCGTCCTGGCCAAGATCGGTGCCCGCGACCGCATCCAGGCGGTGATCTTCGCCTACGACCACGGCCTGGCCCGGCCTCACTCGGACTGAGCGGCGGGTCACGCCACGGATGATCCGACGCCTGCCAGGAAGGAGTTGGGCTCGGGTTTCGGCGGCGAGGGTTGCGCCCGAGAGGGCAGGATCGCACCGCTGTTGACCGTGGTTGACCGATCTCAAGGGCACGCTATGGGCACGCCGGCGGCTCGCAGGCGCGGAGAGGTCCTCCGGGCGGCTGAAGAGCAGCCGGCCCCTGGAAGCGAGAACTGGCCGCAAGGGCGCCATTGCAGGAGCACACCGCGACATCGCCGAGGGGCAGGCGGCGGTGATCTCTGCCAAGATCCGTCCAGAGTCTGAACAACAGGCTGCGCTCGGGCTCCGAGCACACCGCCTACAGTCGCTGAACAGCCTGTATGCGCCCACCTTGAAGAGATCGCTCTCAACGCTTGCGCCGACGCCCGCCGCGGCCTGCCGCCGCTCCGACAGCCGCGCCCGCGCCCGCTGTTGCCGTTTTTGCCCGCGGACCGGGCCGGTCCGCCGAGACCACCAGAGCCGCAAGGGCCGTGGTGACCGGGACGGAGGCGACCAGGCCGATCGAGCCGACCAGGGTGCGCACGATCTCCTCCGCGACCAGCTCGCTGTTGGCGACCGTGTCCACGCTGCTCTGGGCGATGGAGAAGAGGAGCAGCAAGGGCAGTGCGGCGCCGGCGTAGGCGAGGACGAGGGTGTTGACCACGGAGGCGATGTGGTCGCGGCCGATGCGGATGCCCGCCCGGTACAGCCCACGCCAGCCCATCGTCGGGTTGGCGTCGTGCAGCTCCCAGACGGCCGAGGTCTGCGTCACCGTGACGTCGTCGAGCACGCCGAGGGAGCCGATGATGACGCCGGCAAGCAGCAGGCCGCTCATGTCGATCTTCGGGTACAGGCCGTGGATCAGTCCGGTGCTGTCGTCCGTGTTGCCGGTCAGGGCGGCCCAGCCGATGAACACCGAGCCCAGGATGCCGATCAACGCCAGTGAGACCAGTGTGCCGAGCACCGCCACCGAGGTGCGGGCCGACAGGCCGTGGCACATGTACAGGGCGATCAGCATGATCGCGCTCGACCCGACCACCGCCACCAGGAGCGGGTTCGAGCCCTGCAGGACCGCGGGCAGGACGAAGAAGTTCAGCAACAGGAAGCTGACGGCCAGTGCGACCAGCGCCATCACGCCGCGCAGCCGGCCCACCGCCACGACGGCGAGTGCGAAGATCCCGGCCAGCAGGCCCATCGGGAAGCGGCGGTTGACGTCGGTGACCGAGTACTGCAGATCCTTGGGCGCGGAGGGTTCGTAGGCGACCACGACCTTCTCGCCCTGGTGCAGCTGTCGCGCCTGATCAGGCTGCACGATCTCGGTGAAGGTGCGGCCCTTGTCCTTGCCGGTGTCGACTCGGATCGTGGCCTTGTGGCAGGTGCCGTTCGCCTCCTGCTGCGCCGAGTTGCCCTCGGCGGTGGAGGTGTCGCCGGTGGGAGTCTCGCCGGAGGCGTTCACCGACTTGCAGCTCACCTCGACGACTTCGGTGACCGTCGCCTGCTGGGTCTGCTGGTCGAAGCCGACACCGGTGCGTTTGTGCGGCGGGGCTCCGCCCGGCCACAGCACGACGAGCCCCACCACGACGGCGGCGGTGAAGGGGATCAGGATCGCCGCGATGACCTTGCGCAAGTGCCGGGAGACCGGCGCGGCGGGTCCGTGGGTGTGGGTGTGCGCGTGTCCGTGACTGCCGGCGCCCGCTCCCGGGCCGTGGTCGGGACCATGTCCGGTGCCAGTCACTGTGGCGTGCCCGTCGCCCATCGCGGGGGTGTGCCCGTGGCCTGTCGCCGGGGAGGGGATGCGGCCCGCGCCGGCATCGGGTCCGTAGCCGGGGCGAGGTATCGATTCGGGAGGATTCCCGTACTCGTAGTCGGGAGGATTCCCGTACTCGTAGTCGTGGCCGTACTCGCTCGCATGACCGCCCCTGGGTCGTGGCGGGTCGCCGACCCGGTTCCAGTCTCCGGCATTCTGCCGGTCAGCGGCTCCCATGCCGTCTCCCTCGCGGTTGTCCGTGCCCCCTCCGAAGCCGGTCCTGCGCGGCGGCTCTGAGGAAGAGTACGGGAACGGCTGTGCCGTGGCTCAGCCCGAGCATCGCCAGAAGACCGGGACCGCTGCTCACCATGGCTGGCTCATGAGCCTGTTCACCAGCCGCCGTACCACCCGCGAGTGTGTGCCGCGAAGCTCCCCCGTCGCTATCGGCAGGATGCCCTCAGGCGGCAGACGTCATCCGGCTCGCCGAGATTGCCGCAGGCGCTGATGCCTCGGTGGAAAGAGCGCTTGCGGATCTTCCTGTGAGCAAGCCCGCCTCGCTTCTCTCCAACGGAGTGACCAACCCCATCCTATGGAGGGGCAAAGAAATCCCTGCGGCGCTGCCGGTTCGTGCGCTTCGGGCGTACGTTCCTCCCGCACCCTGTCATGTCACGCTCATTTGGCGTGAATGTCATGCTCATGACTGCGCGGTTCTGCCGCCGCTACGCGCAATCACGGGCCTGCCCATCCAGTGTGAATCCCCACGTCAACCGGAGGCAGTTCCCCATGCGTGAGTCACACCCGAGCGGGCGGAGACGGAGTCTGCGAAGGCTCGTCGCCGTCGCCTTCCCCGCGCTCGCCCTCACCGTCGCCGGGCTCGTCGCCGCCCCCACGGCCGGCGCCCAGCCCGCAGCGGCCCACCCGCACACATCCAAGGTCACGCAGAACGCCAAGGCCCTGACCGACCCGAAGCGGCAGACCTTCCACGCCACCGGCAAGGCCGGCCAGAAGGTGCCGACCCAGCACCTGTGCGCCATCGCCAAGCCGGGCCACGCTTCCTGCTTCGCCCAGCGCCGCACCGACATCAGGCAGCGCCTGGTCGCCGCCCTCGCGGCCGCACCCTCCGGCCTCTCTCCGGCCAACCTGCACAGCGCCTACAACCTGCCCACCACGGCCGGTTCGGGCATGACCGTCGGCATCGTGGACGCCTACAACGACCCCAATGCCGAGTCGGACCTGGCCACGTACCGCTCCACGTACGGCCTGTCGTCCTGCACCAAGGCCAACGGCTGCTTCAAGCAGGTCAGCCAGACCGGCTCCACCACCTCGCTGCCGACCAACGACAGCGGCTGGGCCGGTGAAGAGATGCTCGACATCGACATGGTCAGCGCGGTCTGCCCGAACTGCAGCATCATCCTGGTCGAGGCCAACTCCGCGACCATGGCCGACCTCGGCGCCGCCGAGAACGAGGCCGTGGCACTCGGCGCCAAGTTCATCTCCAACAGCTGGGGAGGCTCCGAGGACTCCTCCCAGACCAGCGACGACAGTTCGTACTTCAAGCACCCAGGCGTCGCGATCACCGTCTCCTCGGGTGACTCCGCCTACGGCGCCGAGTACCCGGCGACCTCCCAGTACGTGACCGCCGTCGGCGGCACCGCGCTCACCACCGCCTCCAACTCCCGCGGCTGGAGCGAGTCGGTGTGGCACACCAACTCCACGGAAGGCACCGGCTCCGGCTGCTCCGCCTACGACCCGAAGCCGAGCTGGCAGACCGACACCGGCTGCTCCAAGCGCATGGAGGCCGACGTCTCCGCCGTCGCCGACCCGGCCACCGGTGTGGCGGTCTACGACACCTACGGCGGCTCCGGCTGGGCGGTCTACGGCGGCACCAGCGCCAGCTCGCCGATCATCGCCTCCGTCTACGCCCTCGCGGGCACTCCGGGCTCCGGCGACTACCCGGCGAAGTACCCCTACCAGCACACCGGCAACCTGTACGACGTCACCAGCGGCAACAATGGCAGCTGCTCCCCGTCGTACTTCTGCACCGCGGGCACCGGCTACGACGGCCCGACCGGCTGGGGCACCCCGAACGGCACCGCCGCCTTCACCGCCGGCGGCACCAGCGGCAACACCGTGACCGTCACCAACCCCGGCAGCCAGTCGACCACCACCGGAAGCTCGGTCAGCCTGCAGATCAAGGCCAGCGACAGCGCGGGCGCGGCCCTCACCTACAGCGCGAGCGGCCTGCCGACCGGGCTGTCCGTCAACAGCTCCACCGGGCTGATCTCGGGTACGGCGTCCACCGCGGGCACCTACCAGGTCACGGTCACCGCGAAGGACTCCACCGGCGCCTCCGGCTCGACCTCCTTCACCTGGACCGTCGGCTCCGGCGGGGGCGGCTGCTCCTCCTCCCAGTTGCTGGCCAACCCGGGCTTCGAGTCGGGCAGCACCGGCTGGACCGCCACCAGCGGTGTGATCGTCAACGACACCGGTGAGGCGGCCCACGGCGGCTCGTACTACGCCTGGCTCGACGGTTACGGCTCCTCGCACACCGACACGCTCTCCCAGTCGGTGACGATCCCGGCCGGATGCAAGGCCACGCTGACCTTCTACCTGCACATCGACACCTCGGAGACCACCACCGGCACCGCGTACGACAAGCTCACGGTGACCGCCGGTTCGACCACCCTGGCGACCTACTCGAACCTCAACCACGCCTCTGGCTACACCCAGAAGAGCTTCGACCTCTCGTCGTTCGCGGGCTCGACGGTCACCCTGAAGTTCAACGGCGTGGAGGACTCCTCCCTCCAGACCAGCTTCGTCGTGGACGACACCGCCCTGACGACCAGCTGACCGTCTGACCGTTCGACCATCACGAGCCGAGCACCCGGTCCCGCACGCGGAAGCCATCCGCGTGCGGGACACACCGTTACCCGTGCTCGTGGGTGGGGCCCTCGACGGGCGGGTCACCAACTGCTCTTGGTCACGCCCGGGAGCTCGCCCGCGTGGGCCACCTCGCGTACGCGGATGCGGGACAGGCCGAAGGCGCGCAGGTGGCCGCGGGGGCGGCCGTCCACAAAGTCGCGGTTGCGCAGGCGGGTGGCGCCAGCGTCGCGGGGCTGCCGGCGCAATTCCCGCTGGGCGGCGGCGCACTCGTCGTCGGATGCCCAGGGCGAAGAGACGGGCTGCTCACGCACGCCGAGGCGCAGGTGCTCGATATGGTGGACGGCCTGGTCGAGGAGTCGGGCGACGTGGTCGTCGTAGAGGCCCGGCCGGCAAGGCACGGCATGGAGCGTGTGATCCTCGACCGGCCGGAGGGCTGAGACGAGGCAAGGGCTGGGCTCGCGCCGCAGAGTGCGAGCCCAGCCCTTGCCGGTCACAGGGCACCGCCGTCAAAAGGCGCTGGTGCCGTTGGGCGTGCCAAGGCCGGTCGGCCTGCGAGGTGTTTCCGGCCAGTGCGTAGACGCTCGCGATGATCGGCGACGAGACGCTGGTGCCTCCGACTTCGACCCATCCGTCGGTACCCTGTGCGAGACCGAGTTGAAGCTCTGTGTCGCACAACAACACAGGACGGCTTGGCCTCGTACGCCGAGGAGCCGGAGCCCGCGCCGCTCCAGGTGGTCTCGGTCCAGCCGTGCGAGTTGGGCGCCCTGCTCGGTGAGGTGCCGCCCACGGCGGTGACGTACGGGGAGGAGGCCGGCCAGGAAACGTCGTAACCGGAGTCGAACATTCCTTACATGCAGCCCGCAACAGCAGGGCCAGTACCGGGTTTCTGGTCCTCTACTCAAGCGGCCGACCAAAGCGCTCACACCTTCATGCCTCGCCGGTGTCTCCACTTGCCCCGAAAATCGAACACATACTTACGGCTGTGGCGCGCTCCCAGCCCATCAATGCGAGAACACCGGGGATCCCGCTCGCATCGGCACGATCGCGGTGAGACGGCGCGGCAATGCGGCCGTATAAGAGGAGAAGGCACCCATCTTGCACGACCTTGCCGGAGGTAGCTCACCGTGGCCATCACCAAAGCCGCCCCGACCGGACCGGGTCGCCGGACGCGGCAGCCACAGGCCGGCGGGGAGCCCGGCCGACGCGGCCAGGAGGGCTGGCACTTCAACTCCTCCCTCGCCCTGACCGTGCTCATGCTCGTCGTGGTCGTCATGCAGGGCCCGATCCGCCGGGCGCTGGCCAGCCCGGTGATGCAGAGCTGGATGACGGTGTTCGTGGCGATGGTGGTCCAGGCGCTGCCGTTTCTCGTCTTCGGCGCGCTGCTGTCGGCGGCCATCGCCGTTTTCGTACCGCCGTCGTTCTTCGCCCGCGCCCTGCCCGGCCGAACCGCCCTCGCCGTTCCGGTCGCCGGCGTGGCGGGTGCGGTGCTGCCTGGCTGTGAGTGCGCGTCCGTGCCGGTGGCCGGCGCACTGGTGAGAAGGGGTGTCACACCGGCCGCGGCGCTCGCGTTCCTGCTCTCCGCCCCGGCGATCAACCCGATCGTCCTGACCGCCACGGCCGTCGCCTTCCCACGCGACCCGCGGATGGTCCTGGCCCGCTTCCTCGCGAGTCTGCTGGTGGCCTGTGCGATGGGCTGGTTGTGGCAGCGCCTCGGCCGCACCGACTGGCTGCGCCTGCCATCACACGCGGAGCACACCGGCCAGAGCAGGGGGGAGCGGTTCTGGGGGTCGGTCCGGCACGACTTGATGCACGCGGGCGGCTTCCTGGTCCTCGGCGCTATGGCCGCGGCGACGCTGAAGACAGCGGCTCCGGCGAGCTGGCTGCGCACGGCAGCCGGGAATCCGGTGCTTGCGGTCCTGGCCCTTGCGGTCCTTGCCGTACTGCTGTCGATCTGCTCGGAGGCGGACGCGTTCGTGGTGGCGTCGCTGACCCAGTTCTCGCTGACGGCGAGGCTGACGTTCCTGGTGGTCGGCCCGATGATCGACTTGAAGCTGTTCGCGATGCAGGTGGGCACTTTCGGCCGCGGCTTCGCGCTGCGCTTCGCCCCCATCACCTTCGCCCTCGCGATCGCGGGCGCGGTGCTGACCGGGGCGGTGCTGCTGTGAACCGGCAGGCACAGGCGGCGGTCCTGTTCCTGGTCGGCGTGGCCCTGCTGCACGCCGGCCTCACCGATCTGTATCTGCGCTACGTCAAGGCCGGCCTGCGCCCGCTGCTGCTGGTGGCCGGCGCGCTCCTGGCCGTGGTTGCGCTGGCGACGGCCTGGTACGAGTGGAAGCGCGCGCATCAAAAGGAGCGGGGGTCCGGCACCGGTGACGACGACCGGGGGCACGCCCACCGCGAGCCTCGCACCTCCTGGCTCCTCGTCCTCCCCCTCTTCGCCCTCATCCTCGTCGCCCCGCCGGCCCTGGGTTCCTACAGCGCGATGCGCACCGGTACGGCCCTGCAGCCACCGTACGGCTACTCGAAACTCCCGACGGGCGACCCGGTACCGATCAGCCTGGTCGACTACGCGGGCCGCGCGTTCTACGACCACGGCCGTTCCCTGGGAGGCCGCAGCGTGCTGATCACCGGTTTCGTCGCCGTGGACCGCTCCGGAACCCCCTACCTCGTCCGGATGTCCCTCAACTGCTGTGCCGCGGACGCCCAGCCGGTGAAGATCGGCCTTACCGGGAAAGTCCCCCCGGTCCTGCAGCCGAACGCATGGCTGGAGGTGACGGGCAGGTACACCGCGAAGCGGACCCGGGACCCCGTGAACAACGGTCCGATCCCCTTCCTCCAGGTCACCGCGGCCAGGCCGGTGCCGACGCCCCACGATCCCTACGACGAGACCTGGAACAACTGAGCGGTGTCCGAGCGGATCTGCGCGGACGGACACCGGTTTGACCATCACAAGCGGCTCACCGCCACCCGCGAAGCCCTCACCCTCGCAAGCGCCGCAGCAAGCACCCGAGAGACTCAGACACCCGAGCAGGCTCAAGCACGCCAGACGTTCAAGGAGGGCGAGCGCCGGCTCGCCCGCTCTACGAAGCCCGACCGGGGCGCGACCACCTCGGAGCAGTCACCGCTCTCACCCTCGCCGGGGCTGGCGGACGTCGAACGGTTGGCGGCAGCGACCGCGGGCGCAGGGGTACGCGTCGACGTGCGCTGCAGCGGAGAGCAGCGTCCCGTTCCGGCCGACATCGACCTGTCCGCTTATCGCATCGTGCAGGAGGCGCTGACCAACGTGGTCCGGCACGCGGGCACCGGACGTTGCCGGGTGGCCATCGAGTACGGAGACGAGGAGCTGTCCGTGGAGGTCGTCGACGACGGGCGCGGCGCCTCCGAGGACGGCTCGGTCCACGGCTTCGGCCTCATCGGGATGCGGGAGCGAGTCGGTCTGTTGGGCGGCCACCTCAGCGTCGGGCCGCGCCCTGAGGGCGGCTTCCGGGTGGCGGCCCGGCTGCCGCTGCCCGCACCCGTCGGAGTTCCGGTGGAGGCACGATGACCATCCGGGTGGTGCTCGCCGACGACCAGCCGCTGGTTCGGTCCGGTCTCCGCGTGATCATGGCGGATCACCCCGATCTGGAGGTCGTCGGTGAAGCCGCCACTGGCGCTGAGGCCGTCCAACTGGTCAGGGATGCCAGCCCCGACGTCGTGGTCATGGACATCCGGATGCCCGTTATGGACGGGATCGAGGCCACCCGCCTGATCACGGCCGGCTCGGCAACCACACGCGTCCTCGTCCTGACCACCTTCGACGAGGACGACCATGTCTACGGCGCGCTCCGGGCCGGCGCGAGCGGCTTCGTGGTCAAGGACATGGCGCTGGACGACATCCTCGCGGCGATCCGCGTGGTCGCCTGTGGTGACGCACTGATCGCGCCGGGTGTGACGCGCCGTCTGATCGCGGACTTCATCGGGCGGCCCGCGGCTGTCCCAGAACGCTCCCCACGGCCGGTCGAGGGCATCACCGAGCGGGAACGGGAAGTGCTGACCCTGGTCGGACGCGGCCGGACGAACACCGAGATCGCCGAGGACCTCTTCATCACGGTGGCCACCGCCAAGTCGCACGTTTC
The DNA here is from genome assembly GCF_053592455.1 of Streptomyces sp. NPDC002676. Classification (NCBI taxonomy): domain Bacteria; kingdom Bacillati; phylum Actinomycetota; class Actinomycetes; order Kitasatosporales; family Streptomycetaceae; genus Streptomyces; species Streptomyces sp. NPDC002676. The sequence goes on from NZ_JBSFVT010000016.1 coordinate 178,603, forward strand.
ACGGCTGCTCACCAAACTGGGTGCCCGGGACCGGGTCCAGCTCGTCATCAGCGCCTATGAGATGGGGCTCGTCAGCCTACCTCGCTGATGGCGTCCCCGGCCCCGTAGCGGTCCAGAACTGCTTCACCGCAGCTGACCTCGGGCGATGTGCCCGGATCAGTAGTCCGACGTGATCGGCCATCGTACTCGTGCGGATGATCTACCTGTTCGCCACGCGGATCTTCGCGTGGCTCGTCCTACTGTGCCGATCTACCGCGGCAAAGAACGCCGAGATACTGATCCTGCGACACGAGGTCGCGGTGCTGCGCCGACAGGTCACCGCATCGAAGCCCGGCTGGCCGGACCGGGCACTGCTGACCTCCCTCGCCCGACTACTGCCGCGGGCGCTCCGCAGCCACCGGATCGTTTCCCCGCGCACCCTGCTCGCCTGGCACCGGCGCCTCATCAAACAGAAGTGGGCCCAGCCGGCCTCTCCCGGTCGCCCGCCGCTCTGCGACCAGCTCCGCGATTTGATCATCCGGCTCGGCAGCGAGAACCCCCGGTGGGGCGCTCGCCGCGTACACGGCGAACTGCGCCGCCTCGGGCACAGGATCAGCGCGAGCACCGTCCGTCGAGTCCTGCGTGCCGCCGGCATCGGCCCCGCCCCGCGCCGTCAGACCGCACGCCGCGAGTGGGCCGCCTTCCTCCAAACCCAGGTCGGCGGCCTACTCGCCACCGACTTCTTCCACGTGGACACCATCGGACTGCAGCGGCTGTACGTCCTGTTCGTCATGGAAGTGCGCACCCGCACCGTGCACATCCTCGGTGTCACCGCCCACCCCACCGCCCCCTGGGCCACGCAGCAGGCCCGCCAACTGCTTTGGCAGCTCAGCGACCACGCTGCCGACTTCACCCACCTCGTCCGAGACAGGGACACGAAGTTCACTGCAGCCTTCGACGCCGTCTTGGCCGGCGAAGGCATCAGCGTGGCCAAGACTCCGCCATGCAGCCCCAACTGCGACCCGTACGCGGAGCGCTTTATACGCTCGGCGCGGGAGGAGTGCACCGACCGCCTGCTGATCTTTGACCGCGGCCACGCTGAGAAGATCCTTCACGACTACGCCCGGCACTTCAACGGCCACCGACCCCACCAAGGCCGAAACCAGCTCGCACCCCACGACGACACGAACGTAATCCCCCTCCCCGCAGCCCGGATCGAACGCCGACAAGCCTGACCAGGCATTTCAGTGGTTGTCCTGCCGCTGCAGGAGATCACCGGGCGGGAGATACAGGCCATCACCGGGGCTTCGCCCGGCGACGGGGTGGTGGCTGAAACGGTCCGGCGGCAGACACGGAGAGAAGGGATCTCCAGCAACGGTCCCACCGAGGGAGTCAACACCAAGACCAAGCGGATCGCGCGCCAGATGCACGGACGAGCAGGCTTCACCCTCCTTCGAAGCCGCGACCGGCGAGGCTGGCTGCCGCGTCACCTGTCTCGTTGGCAGTGGTGGACACCGTCAGCAGGCGGAGCGCGTGAGCGACGCCCTCCGGATCGTCCCACTGATCCCGCGTCGGGTTGGGTATCGCCGACCAGTTCACGGCGTTGATGGCGTCAAGTGACACGCCCGCATTCTGCCGGAGCGTGCTACGGGTACGGGAGGTGCAGCCCAGACGGCGAGTGACCCAACGGTCCCAGCCCCTGACCGGTCCGGGACCTTTGCCCCGGTGCCCCGGCAGGATTCGAACCTGCGACACCCGCTTTAGGCGAGAGGCGGGGGTGCCTTGCTGGTGACCTGCGGCTTCGATACGTCGTGTGGTGGCTGGCAACCCGACCGCGCGCCACCGCCATTGACCGTGGCTGACCCCTGCATCTGGCACGGTTGTGGCACGAACCTCAGCCGACGGCAGTCAGCCACGGCGGCGGGTGTGCCGACCGACCACGCACGCGTATGCCTCGCTGTGTACCTGCGCCGGCACGACACTCCGCTACGCGAAGCCGACCCCGACTACGTCCTGCTGGGCGGCACCTTGCCGAGTGCGACCGCGTCGGCGACAGCCGTGCCGATTACGCGCACAAGCACCGCCGGCACGGAGTGAATGGCGTTGTTCACGAATTGCGGCTCTGGCTCAACTTCTGTGATGCGGCCACTCTGAGTGACAGTCAGGCTCCTTCGAGCCATACACGAAGTCGCCCGAAAATGATTCGTGGGCA
>NZ_JBSFVT010000017.1:0-152053 GCF_053592455.1 Streptomyces sp. NPDC002676
GTGGTGACCCGGACGCCGGGACGGGCGGCGAGGTCGGCGGCGAGGCGGCGCGCCTCGGTGGTGCCGCCGAGGATCAGGACGTGCACGGGCATGAGGGTGAGCGTACGAGGTCGTACCGGCCGTTCCGGAGCCCGGGTCACTACGCGGCCGGGCTCGGTGTGGCTCTGGTGACCAACACGACGTCCCGTACGCGGGCGTCGACCGCCGCGACCCTGTCGGAGGCCGGGTTCGCGGTGAGCGCCGAGAACGTGCTCACGGCGCCCGCGGCCACCGCAGCCCACCTCGCCGCACGCTTTCCGGGCGCCCGCTGCGCCCTCCTGAACAGCGGGGACATCACGGAGGACCTCACCGACGTCACCCTGGTCGACGAGGAGCGCCCGGACATGGACGTGGACGTAGACGTGGTCGTGCTCGGCGGCGCCGGGCCCGAGTTCGGCTACGCGGCGCTCAACCGGGGCCTTCGGGTACCTCGCACAGTGGGCTGCGGCCGTTCTGTCCGACCTGTCCGTGGCAGGTCAGAGCGCGAGACCGGTGAGAACCAGAACGCGCTCGTATGTGTAGTCGTCCATCGCGAACTTCACGCCCTCGCGGCCCACACCGGACTGCTTCGCGCCGCCGTACGGCATCTGGTCGGCGCGGTAGGACGGGACGTCGCCGATGACGACACCGCCGACCTCCAGGGCACGGTGGGCCCGGAAGGCGACCTGGAGGTCGTGCGTGAACACGCCCGCCTGGAGACCGAACTTGGAGTTGTTGACCGCGGCGAACGCCTCGGCCTCGCCGTCCACCTTCTGCACGGTGAGGACGGGACCGAAGACCTCCTCGCAGGCGATGGTGACGTCGGCCGGGACCTCGGTCAGCACGGTCGGCGCGTACGAGGCGCCGTCGCGCTTGCCGCCGGCGAGCAGCTTGGCGCCCGCGGCGACGGCCTCGTCCACCCAGGACTCGACACGCTTGGCGGCGTCCTCGCTGACCAGCGGGCCGACGTCGGTCGCGGAGTCGGACGGGTCACCGGTGACCTGGGCCTCGACGGCGGCGACGATACGCGGCACCAGGCGGTCGTAGACGGACGCGTCGGCGATCACGCGCTGCACGGAGATGCAGGACTGGCCGCCCTGGTAGTTGGAGAAGGTCGCGATGCGGGTCGCGGCCCAGTCCAGGTCGGCGTCGCTCGCGAAGTCGCCGAGGACGACGGCCGCGCCGTTGCCGCCCAGCTCCAGGGTGCAGTGCTTGCGCGGCACCGAGTCCATGATGGCGTAGCCGACCTTGTCGGAACCGGTGAAGGAGATGACCGGCAGGCGCTCGTCCTGGACGAGGGCGGGCATGCGGTCGTTCGGCACCGGCAGGACGCTCCACGAACCGGCGGGCAGCTCGGTCTCGGCGAGCAGCTCACCGAGGATCAGGCCGGACAGCGGGGTGGCAGGCGCCGGCTTCAGGATGATCGGCGCGCCGGCGGCGATGGCCGGGGCGATCTTGTGGGCGCACAGGTTCAGCGGGAAGTTGAACGGCGCGATGCCGAGCACGACACCCTTCGGGAAGCGCCGGGTCAGGGCGAGACGCCCCTGACCGCCGAGGTCGGTGTCGAGCCGCTGGGCCTCGCCGCCGTTGAACCGGCGGGCCTCCTCGGCGGCGAACCGGAACACGGACACGGCACGGCCGACCTCGCCGCGCGCCCACTTGATCGGCTTGCCGTTCTCGGCGGAGATCAGCTGGGCGATCTCCTCGGTGCGCTCGACCAGGCGCTTGCTGACGTGGTCCAGGGCGGCGGCACGGACGTGCGCCGGGGTGGCGGCGAACTCGTCCCGCACGGCGTACGCGGCGGCCACGGCCTCCTCGACCTGGGCCTCGTTCGGCACGCTGACCTTGCCGACGAGCCGACCGTCCCACGGGGAGGTGACGTCGAAGGTGTCCTCGCCGGTGACCTGGCGGCCGGCGAGCCAGAAGGCGTGGGTGGCTCCCACAATTTTTTCCTGGGGCATGTGCGAGTCCCGGCCTTTCCGCGTTGGGGGGTGCTCTTGCGCTTTCGTGGTCCACGGTAGGGCGGGGGCGGGCGGGGGTCGCTTGTCCGAGTCGTAGCAGTCGGGGGGCGGGGTACGCCGGATTGGCGCGGTCGGCGCTCCGCTGGAGGCGGGTGCTACTCCGCCGAGGTCGCCTTCAGGGCCAGCCACAGCTCCATCCGCACGTCCGGATCGTCCAGGCTGCGCCCGAGGATCTCCTCGACCCTGCGCATCCGGTACCGCAGTGTGTGCCGGTGCACGCCCAGGTCCGCCGCCGCCGCGTCCCACTGGCCGTGCCGGGACAGCCAGGCCCGCAGGGAGGCCACCAGATCCCCGCGCCCCGTCGCGTCGTGCTCGTGCAGCGCCCGCAGCAACCCGTCGGCGAACGCCTTGACCGCGTCGTCGGCCAGCAGCGGCAGCACCGAGCCCGCCGCCAGTTGCTCGTGCTCCACGAACACCCGCCCCCGCCGCCGCGCCACCGACAGCGCCTGCTCGGCCTGCTTGTAGGCCGCCGCCGCGGCGATCGGCCCGGCCGGCGCCGACAGGCCGACGACCAGCTCGTCCTCGTCGGTGCCCGTCTGGTCCGGCACCGCCCGCGCCGCCTCCAGCGCCGCCGCGTACGCGGCGCACGCGGACACCGCCGCGCCTCCGTCCGCGGCGAGCACCACCAGCCGCTCCCGGTCCGGCACCAGGAGCACGGCCTCCCCGGCGCGCACGGCGGCCGACTCGACACTCTCGGCGAGCCCGCCGAGCGGGTCGCCGCCGGCATCGGCGACCGGCGAGGCGGCGGGCGGGGCGGCGGCCTTGCCGGGCTTGGCGGCGGGCATGCGCGCGGGCGTCTGCGACGGTGTCTGCACAGGTGCCTGCATCTGCGTGCCGGCATGCGCGTCGGCGTGGGCTCGCGCGGCGGAGCCGGACGCCGACTCGGCGACGATCACCCGGAAGGGCGCGTCGAGCAATCCGCCGTACAGATCCCCGGCGACGGCCCGCGCGTGGTCGGGCTCCCCGGCGAGCAGCATGCGCAGCACGGCCGCGCCGATCCGCTGCTCGGCCGCCCGCAGGGAGCGGGAACGTTCGGTGGTGAGGGTGAGCAGGGCGATGGCGGAGTGGACGGCGTAGCGCTCGGCCGTGCCGAGGGCCGCCGCCGTGCCGACGGCGAGCGCGGCGCGCGGGCGGCGGCCGGTGCCCAGGGAGTGCAGCTCGATGCGGTCCTCGTTGTCGGGTCCGCCGACCACGGAGGAGGCGGGCGCGGGCCGCTCCCGCAGCCGCTCCACCTCCGCCGTCAGCCGTGCCGCCCTGCGGCCCGCCCACTCGGGCGCGGCAGCGACGACGGAACCGGAGGCGTCGTAGAGCGCCGCCCACCCGTCGACCTGCGCGGCGAGCGCGGCGAGCAGCCCCTCCGGGCCGGAGTTCAGGGTCTGCTTGGTCAGCTCGCGCTGGGCGGCGAAGCCTGCCGTGACCGCCCGGTACTGGTCGGCGGCGATGGCGGCGGACACGGCCTTGCTGATGGCGAGGAAGGGGGTGCGGCGCGGTACCTCCAGCAGGGGCAGCCCCTCCTCCCGGGAGGCGTCGACCAGGGCTGTGGGGATCTCCTCGTAATTCACCCCCACGGCGAAGCCGAGCCCGACGACCCCCGCCCCGGCCAGCCGCTTCACGTAGCGGCGCATGACCTCCGGATCCTCCGCGTCCAGCTTGAGCGCGGTGATCAGCAGCAGCTCGCCGCCCTCCATGTACGGCACGGGGTCGGCCAGCTCACTGACGTGCGCCCAGCGGACGGGCACGTCCAGCCGGTCCTCGCCCGCGCGCACGGTCAGCTTGAGCGCGGAGTGGTGGACGAGGGAGGCGAGGGTGAGGGGCATGGGGCCTTCAGCGTGGGGAGGATCGGTGGTGCGGTGATCTTTTGGCCGCCACGTATGAACGACCTACTCCGATTCTGCCTCACCGTACGATCCGGCGACGCCCTTGAGCCGCAACTCAGCCCCGCAGATCCACCAGCAACGGCGGCGCGTGCTCCCCCCGCACGGTGGTCAACGACAACACCGCATGCCCCGGCGGAACCCCGTGCGCCAACTCGGAGGCGGACCAGCGCTCTCGCTCTACCTGGCGGACGGTGACGGCATCCGTGGTCACCGGCTTGCCCGTGCCCAGTTTCCGCACGGCGTGGATCAGCCTCGTCACCGGCTGATTCGCGAAGACCGTGTGCTTGGCGACCTCGGTGGTCTCCACCCACTCGGTGCCCCAGGTCTGCGCGAACAGGGCACCCTCCCACGTGGTCATGCCCGAGAAGGCGAGATGGCAGCCGACTGCGGCGAGCAGCGGCTGACGCAGGTGCTCCGGTACGTCGCCCAGTGCCCGCAGGTTCAGTACGACGCCCGCGTTGCTCTGCCGCAGCCGCCGCAGGGAACGCACGGATTCGGCGGTGATCGCGTGCGTGGCGTCGTCCAGGACGAGGCAGGCGAACAGGGACCGGTCCCGGCGGACTGCCATGCTCGCTGTGAACTGTGCGAGCAGGAGCCGGGTCAGGAGCTGGGCAGCCTCCGGGTGAGCCCGCTGCGGCACGTCGATCCTGACCCTCAGCGGGTAGTCGAGAGAGCGCAGGGTGAAAGGCGAGGCGTCCGCGGAGGTGTCGAAGAAGCCCGCGAAGGCCGGGCGGTCAAGGCAGGCGATCCGGTCGGCGAGGATCACCCCCGGGTCCCCGGGGAGGCCCGCCTGACGTGCGCGCGTGTCGAGTTCCCGGTGCAGGGCCGGGTGCATCTGTGGGTCCAGCATCGTCCTGAGCTGCTGCAACGCCGACGGCACCCCGTCCAGCAGCTCCCGGAGTTCGGCCACGGACGGGAAACGGCCGTGCACCGCCCGGAACGGCCCGAGCAACTGGGCCAGCACGGTCCCGGCGCGCCGCTGGTCGACCTCGGTCAGGTCACCGACGAGGGCGTCCGCGAGGAGCGTGGCCGCCTCGTCCGGGTCGTCGGCCCCGCCATAGAGGTCGAGGTCGTACGCCGACGTCTGGTCTCCCAGCCTGACCACGATGTCGTAGCCGTCGTCGGCCCCCAGAGGAGTTCCTGCGGCGCACACCACGACGAGGGCTGCCTGCCCGGACAGGGCCTGGAGGGCGAGGGACTCGGCGATGGGGCGCACCAGACGCTCGGTCTTGCCGGAGCCGGACGGGCCGACGGCGAGCAGCGAGGTGCCCAGCGTGGCGGGATCCACTGCGGCGCCTGCATCACGGCGGGCCGACGGTGTGCGCTCGACGTCCGCGAACCGGCCGATGCGTACCTGGGAGGTGAGCAGGTCGTGCAGGGCGGCTCGGGCGGGCAGGTCCCGCTGTCCCGAAGGGTGTGGACAGGCGTGGGCCCCGTCCCGGAGCACGGCCGAGGTGAACGCGTCCAGGCGCGCGGGATCGGCCACCGCGGAGGCCCAGGCACGGCGGATACGTGCACAGTCCACGTCGTTCATCCGGCCGGTGCGCACCTCCTCGGCCAGCCGCTCGGCCGCGGCGCTCTGGCCGTAGGCACGCAGCTCCGGCCAGTCGGCAGGGGTCTCAGCGACAGCCTCCATCGGGCTCTCGGGCCCCGTCTCGGGGCGGCGCAGACCGCGCAGCAGCCCCAGCCAGTCACCGGCTACGGCAAACGGCAGCAGGCCCAGGAGAGTGAGTACGGTCTTGAATACCCGAAACCGGTGCACGGAGCTCACTTCGGTGGGGCCGACGTACCAGTCTTGCGGCGCCAGACTCAAGGCGAGCCTCAGATACGGCAGCAGTTCGTGCCAGACGACGAGCCAGAGGATCAGTGACGCGAGGATGACAGCGCGCAGCGCACGGGACGGCTGCGAACGGTCGATCACGTAGCGCTGGACGGCCTCCCTCCAGTTGCCCACCCGTCCGAAGTAATAGAGCGCCACGGTGGCGAAGATGCTGTCGTAGACAGCGTGCGCGATACGGGCCGTATGGGTCTGCTCGAGCCAGTCGGACGGCAAGACGAGTTCCAGCAGAACGTTCTTGTGGGGCACCAGGTTGTTGTGCCACAACGACCACACCAGCAGGGCCGCGAGCAGCGCTCCGACGGCCCCGGCCACCAGGGCCCGGTCGGAGACCCGGTCCGCAGCTTCCTGGGGGCGGGGACGGTATCCGTAGCGCCACAGCCCGGGCTCGGCCTCGGCGCGCGGGGTGCGCAGCCAAGCCAGCACGCCCGGTCCTGCGGTGTCCTGCGCCGATGTCCGACCGCCGCCGGGGGTGCGCGCCGGGCGCGGCGGCGCCGACGGCATCGGCGGTACCGAGAAGGCCCCCCGAGGCCCCCCAGCCCCCTCCACAGGCGTACTCGGGCGCGGTACCGGATTCGCATGCGTGTCGCGCGCGTCCCGTGTGCCGTCGCTGTTCATCGCCCTTGCCCCCTGACCAGCCGTTCGTCCACCATCAGCGAGCCAATCTAACGCCCCGGCAAGGGGAGTTCACCGCTTACGTGGCCGAGAGGAGTGCTCGACCGGGGGTACCCGGGCCGTGCGGGCTATGTCCACCGCGGACAAGCGAATGGCCCGACAACGCCCACATGGAGCATGCCCCACCCCCATTCCCGGCCCTAGCCTGCGAAGAAAGATAGGTAAGCGTCGGAAAACGCACCGCCGGAGCCGTCCGGAGACAGCCCGGAAGAACCCGGGTCCGCTTGGCCGTCCGGTCCGCAAGAACACTCAGGGAGCCCCCATGACCGCACTTCCGCAGGAGCGCCGCGTCGTCACCGCCATCCCCGGCCCGAAGTCGCAGGAACTGCAGGCCCGCCGTACCTCGGTGGTCGCGCAGGGCGTGGGCTCCGTGCTGCCGGTGTTCACCGCGCGCGCGGGCGGCGGCATCATCGAGGACGTCGACGGGAACCGGCTCATCGACTTCGGCTCCGGCATCGCGGTGACGAGCGTCGGCGCCTCCGCCGAGGCCGTCGTGCGCCGGGCCTCCGCCCAGCTCGCCGACTTCACCCACACCTGTTTCATGGTCACCCCGTACGAGGGCTACGTGGAGGTCGCCGAGGCCCTGGCCGAGCTGACCCCGGGCGACCACGCCAAGAAGTCCGCGCTGTTCAACTCCGGCGCCGAGGCCGTCGAGAACGCCGTCAAGATCGCGCGTGCGTACACCAAGCGCCAGGCCGTCGTCGTGTTCGACCACGGCTACCACGGGCGTACCAACCTGACCATGGCGCTCACCGCCAAGAATATGCCGTACAAGCACGGCTTCGGGCCCTTCGCGCCCGAGGTCTACCGGGTGCCCGTCGCGTACGCGTACCGCTGGCCGACCGGTCCGGAGAACGCCGGTCCCGAGGCCGCCAAGATGGCCATCGACCAGATGTCCAAGCAGGTCGGCGCGGACAACATCGCCGCGATCATCATCGAGCCGGTGCTCGGCGAGGGCGGCTTCATCGAGCCGGCCAAGGGCTTCCTGCCGGAGATCGTGAAGTTCGCCAACGAGAACGGCATCGTCTTCGTCGCGGATGAGATCCAGTCCGGTTTCTGCCGGACCGGGCAGTGGTTCGCCTGCGAGGACGAGGGCATCGTCCCGGACCTGATCACCACCGCCAAGGGCATCGCCGGCGGTCTGCCGCTGGCCGCCGTCACCGGCCGCGCCGAGATCATGGACGCCGCGCACGCCGGTGGCCTGGGTGGCACGTACGGCGGTAACCCCGTCGCCTGCGCCGGTGCGCTCGGCGCCATCGAGACGATGAAGGAGCTGGACCTCAACGCCAAGGCGAAGAACATCGAGGCGATCATGAAGTCCCGCCTCGGCGCCATGGCCGAGAAGTTCGACATCATCGGCGACGTCCGTGGCCGCGGCGCCATGATCGCCATCGAGCTGGTCAAGGACCGTGCCACCAAGGAGCCGAACCCGGAGGCCACCGCCGCCCTCGCCAAGGCCTGCCACCAGGAGGGCCTGCTGGTCCTGACCTGCGGCACCTACGGCAACGTGCTGCGCTTCCTGCCCCCGCTGGTCATCGGCGACGACCTGCTGGGCGAGGGCCTCGACATCATCGAGCAGGCCTTCGCGCGCATCTGAGCGGGAAGTCTGCACCCTGGAGAGGGCTTTGAGCCCCCGAAAGGGCTCTGACGGGCACCTACGGCAGGCCGTGTGAAGAAGGTGTGCGAGGTGGATGGCGGGATGCAGTTCCGTCTGCCCAAGCGCCCTGACCTGCCGTAGGTTCTACCCAGATGAGAGATACACCCCGCCCACAGGGGACTGTGGGCGGCACCAGGCCGGGGCCTCCCCAGCTTCGACCTGGTCGTGCCCTCGCGCACACAACCGGCGCCTGACGGCTCCGGGATCTCCTCACCGATCGGACGGTCGCCGCCCCAAACCCCCCGGGGCGCGCGACGTTCCGATCCGGACGGCCGCCTCGGAACCATCCCCCCCGTTCCGGGGCGGCCGACCTCCTTCCAGCCCAACTGTTCCTGCCCTTTCCGTCCGGACCTGCGAAGCTGGGCTCCGTGTCGACCTCAACGGACCCGCGCCTCAAGTACGCGCTGCTGGGCCTGCTCCCGGCCCTCGTCTTCGCCCTGATCACCTGGCAGGTCGTCGCCCACGGCCCGCTGCTGCGCGTGGACGCGCGGCTGAGCCGGGCCCTGGTCCGTCCGGACGGGTTCTCCCGGCTGCTCTCCGAGCTGGGCGACATCCAGGTCGCGGTCCCTGTGCTGGCGCTCGCCGCGGGGTACGCCGCCTGGCGCGGCCGGGCCGCCGGGCTGCCCCTGTGGTGGTTGCCGCCCGCTGCTGCGGCCCTGCTGATGGTGCTGCTCCCGGCGATCATCATCCCGCTGAAGGACTGGACCGCCCGGCCGGGGACCCCCGCCCTCCCCCCGGCCGTCGGCTTCTTCCCCTCCGGCCACACGGCGACCGCAGCCGCCGCCTACGGCTCCGCGACGCTGCTCCTCCTCCCCTGGCTCCGCACGGTCTACGCCCGCCGTGAGCTGGTCATCGGCTGCGGCGTCGGCAACTTCGGCGTCGGCTACGGGCTGGTCCGCCACGGCTACCACTGGCCGCTGGACGTGGTGGCCAGCTGGTGCCTGTGCGCGGTTCTGCTGACCGCCCTGTCCCCCGTACTCGGCCTCAGCCGAAGTACGCGTCGAAGTCCCTCTGGAACTCCCAGTTCGAGTAGCGATCCCAGTTCACCGACCACCTCATCAGCCCCCGAAGAGCCGGCCAGGTCCCATGGGTCGCGTACGAGCCGCAGTTCGTCCGCTTCGTCAGGCAGTCCAGAGCCTTCGTGACCTCGGCCGGGGCCGGCGCCGCCCATGGAGTGGTACTGCCGGGCTCCGCGGTACGGATGCCGGTGCCGAGCCAGCGGGTGGCGGTGCCCGGCGGCACGAAGAAGCCCACCCGGTTGCCCCCGAAGTCGGTCGGCACGGGGCCGGGTCGACCGAGGAGGTGGGTGAGCACGTCGAGGCGGGAATAGCCGAGCTCGCCCGGCCATTCGGACGGCCGCCTACGCCCCAGTCATCAGAAAGGCCCCCCTCTCTCGTCGACGCGGTCGCGTCAGGTGGAGAGAGGGAGGCCTTCCGGCGGCATTACGCAGGTTCCGCCACCTGCTCTATCTGACCCGGGTCACATTCCAGCGTCGGTCGCGGCACCGTCATCGGTGGTCGTGGTCCCGGCACCAGCCCCGGTGTCCTGCTGCGGCTGGTCCTGCTGGGTCTGGTCCTGCTGACCCTGGTCCTGCTGCGGCTGGTCCTGCTGACCCTGATCCTGCTGACCCTGATCCTGCTGACCCTGATCCTGCTGACCCTGATCCTGCTGGCCCTGGTCCTCCTGGGCCTGGCCGGGCTGCGGGTCCTGCTGCGGCTGGTCCTGCTGGGCCTGGTCCTGCTTCGCCTGGTCCTCCACAGCCTGCCCCGGCTTCGAGTCCTGCTGCGGCTGATCCTGCTGGGCCTGGTCCTGCTGGGCCTGGTCCTGCTTCGCCTGGTCCTCCACAGCCTGCCCCGGCTTCGAGTCCTGCTGCGGCTGGTCCTGCTGGGTCTGGTCCTGCTTCGCCTGGTCCTCCACAGCCTGCCCCGGCTTCGAGTCCTGCTGCGGCTGATCCTGCTGGGTCTGGTCCTGCTGTGCGGGGTCGGTCTTACCAGTGTCCGTCTTGCCCGGGTCCGTCGTCCCGGAGTCGCTCGACCCGGAGTCCTTCTTGTCGGAGCCCGAGTCTTTCTTGTCGGAGCCCGGGTCGGACGAACCGTGATCCGAGTGATCCGAGTGATCCGAGTGATCCGAGTGATCCGAGTGATCCGAGTGATCCGAGTGATCCGACTTGTGGGAGTCCCAGTCCCCGTGGCTGGGGTCCTTCTTCCAGTGACCCTCGTCGTGCAGGTCCCAGTAGTGGTCCTGGTGATGGTGGTGGTCGTGGAAGTAGTAGACGTTGTCGTAGGAGTCCCAGAAGTAGAACCGGTGATGGTCCGACCACACGTAGTAGCAGTTGTGGTCGTAGTCCCAGTAGTACTTGTAGTGGTCGTCCCAGCAGTAGAAGTCGTGGTGCTTCTTCCAGTGCTTCGTGTACGTGACCTCCCAGCAGTACCGCTTGTGGTGGTCGTGCTGCGGAGCTGTACGCACCGTCGACGGCTGGTGCATCGGGGCCGCCGTGGCGACCGCGGCCGGCAGCATGACGCCTCCGGCGACGACGGCGGCGGAGGCCACCGCCGTCGCCAGACCCAGGCGGCGCTTGGTCCGCGAGTCGTCGTTCTTGCGGGTGATGCGAGTCATGATCTTCTCCTGCTGATCCGAAGTGGAAGTCGGTGCCTCCCGGCGAGGCCCGTGCTTCAAGTACGCCGGAATCCAGCAGCAGGGTCATGTTCCGGAATCTCGTGGCTTGACTCAGCCATAAGGACCGGGTAAAAGCGTCGCCTCGGCTCAGCTGTCGAAGCCCAGCCCCAGCCGGTCCATCGTGCGCAGCCACAGGTTCCTGCGGCCCCCGTGGGCGTCCGCGCGGGCCAGGGACCACTTGGTGAGGGCGATGCCCGTCCAGGCGAAGGGTTCCGGCGGGAACGGCAGCGGCTTCTTGCGGACCATCTCCAGCTCCGTCCGCTCGGTGCGCTCCCCCTCCAGCAGGTCCAGCATCACGTCGGCGCCGAAGCGGGTCGCGCCGACGCCGAGGCCGGTGTAGCCCGCCGCGTACGCCACCTTCCCCTGGTGGGCGGTGCCGAAGAACGCCGAGAAGCGGGAGCAGGTGTCGATGGCGCCGCCCCATGCGTGCGTGAAGCGGACGCCCTCCAGCTGCGGAAAGCAGGCGAAGAAGTGGCCCGCGAGCTTGGCGTAGGTCTCCGGGCGGTCGTCGTACTCGGCGCGCACCCGGCCGCCGTAGTGGTGGATCGCGTCGTACCCGCCCCACAGGATCCGGTTGTCGGCGGACAGCCGGAAGTAGTGGAACTGGTTGGCCGAGTCGCCGAGCCCCTGGCGGTTCTTCCAGCCGATGTCCGCGAGCTGCCCGTCGCTGAGCGGCTCGGTCATCAGCGCGTAGTCGTAGACCGGGACGGTGTACGAGCGCAGGCGCCGCAGCAGGCTCGGGAAGATGTTCGTGCCGAGCGCGACCTGGCGGGCGCGGACCGAGCCGTACGGGGTGCGTACGGCCATCCCGGCGCCGTACTGCTTCAAAGTGAGCGCGGGCGTGTGCTCGTACACGCGGACGCCGAGCCTGATGCACGCCTGCTTCAGGCCCCAGGCCAGCTTGGCGGGGTGGAGCATGGCCACACCCCGGCGGTCCCACAGGCCCGCCTCGAAGGTGGGCGAGTTGACCTGCTCGCGCACGGTGTCGGCGTCCAGGAAGTCGATGCCGTCGGCGAGGCCCTTCTCCTCCAACTCCCGGTGCCAGTCGCGCAGTTCCCAGGCCTGGTAGGTCTCGGTGGCGACGTCGATCTCGCCGGTGCGCTCGAAGTCGCAGTCGATGCCGTGCTGGCTGACGGCCGCCTCGATCTCGTCGAGGTTGCGCCGGCCCAGCTCCTCCAGCTTGTGGATCTCATCGGGCCAGCGGGTGAGGCCGTTGGGCAGGCCGTGGGTGAGGGAGGCGGCGCAGAAGCCGCCGTTGCGGCCGGAGGCGGCCCAGCCCACCTCGCGGCCTTCCAGCAGGACCACGTCGCGCTGCGGGTCGCGCTCCTTCGCGTTGAGCGCGGTCCACAGTCCGCTGTATCCGCCGCCGACGACCAGCAGGTCGCAGGTGTCGGTGCCGGTGAGCGCGGGCTCGGCGTGTGGCTTGCCGGGGTCTTCCAGCCAGTACGGGACCGGCTGGGCTTCGGAAAGAGAGGAGATCCAGTTGTCTTTGCCACGACTCATGGCGCTTGGGGCCATGATTTCAACTCCCTACGAGGACTTTCCTGAAAGGCTTATGCCTTTTGGTTGTTACGGCGATTGGTGATGAGCATCGAGACCAGGACGAACAGTACGGCGACGAGGAACATGGCCGTACCGATGACATTGATCTGAACGGGCGTTCCGCGCTGCGCCGAACCCCAGACGAACATGGGGAAGGTGACCGTCGAGCCCGCGTTGAAATTGGTGATGATGAAATCGTCGAAGGAGAGCGCGAAGGACAGCAGCGCGCCCGCCGCGATTCCGGGTGCCGCGATCGGCAGGGTGACCCGCAGGAAGGTCTGCACGGGGCCGGCGTACAGGTCCCGGGCGGCCTCCTCAAGGCGCGGGTCCATCGACATCACGCGCGCCTTGACCGCGGTGACGACGAAGCTGAGGCAGAACATGATGTGCGCGATCAGGATCGTCATGAAGCCGAGCTGGGCGCCCATGTTGAGGAACAGGGTGAGCAGCGAGGCGGCCATGACGACCTCGGGCATCGCCATCGGCAGGAAGATCAGCGAGCTGACGGCGCCGCGCGCGCGGAAGCGGTAGCGGACCAGCGCGAAGGCGATCATCGTGCCGAGGACGGTCGCGCCGAGCGTCGCCCAGATCGCGATCTGGAGGCTGATGGACAGCGAGCCGCACATGTCGGCGACCCCGCACGGGTCCTTCCAGGCCGCTATGGAGAACTGCTGCCACTCGTAGTTGAAGCGCCCCTTCGGCTTGTTGAAGGAGAACACGGTGACGATGACGTTGGGCAGCAGAAGATAAGCGAGCGTCAGGAGTCCCGCGATGACGACGAGACGGCGCTTGAGCCAGGTGACGAAGGGCATTTAGACCAGATCCTCCGTCCCGGACCGGCGGATGTAGACCGTGACCATGAGCAGGATCGCGGCCATGAGAATGAAGGAGAGTGCAGCCGCCGTCGGATAGTCCAGAATGCGCAGGAACTGCGTCTGGATGACGTTTCCGATCATGCGGGTGTCGGTGGAGCCGAGCAGTTCGGCGTTGACGTAGTCACCGGCCGCCGGAATGAAGGTCAGCAGGGTGCCCGAGACCACGCCCGGCATCGACAGCGGGAAGGTGACCTTGCGGAAGGTGGTCCACGGCTTGGCGTACAGGTCGCCGGCCGCCTCGTGCAGCCGCCCGTCGATCCGCTCCAGCGAGGTGTAGAGCGGCAGGATCATGAACGGCAGGAAGTTGTATGTCAGTCCGCACACCACCGCGAGCGGGGTGGCGAGGACGCGGTCGCCCGCCGTCCAGCCGAGGAAGCTGGTCAGGTCCAGGATGTGCAGCGAGTTGAGGGTGTGCACGACCGGGCCGTTGTCGGCGAGGATCGTCTTCCAGGCCAGGGTGCGGATCAGGAAGCTGGTGAAGAACGGCGCGATCACCAGGATCATGATCAGGTTCCGCCAGCGGCCCGCGCGGAAGGCGATCAGGTACGCCAGCGGGTAGCCGAGCAGCAGACACAGCACGGTCGCGGCGGCGGCGTAGAAGACGGAGCGCAGGAACTGCGGCCAGTACTCGGACAGGGCGTTCCAGTAGGTGACGAAGTGCCAGGTGACCTTGTAGCCCTGCTCCAGGGAGCCCGTCTGCACGGACGTGGAGGCCTGGTAGATCATCGGCAGCGCGAAGAAGACGATCAGCCACAGCATGCCGGGGAGCAGCAGCCAGTACGGCGTGAATCTGCCGCGCCTGCGCGGGGGCTTCGTCTCGGGGGCCGGCGCCGCGACGGGCGCCTCGGCCTTGGTGATCGTCGTCATCAGGCGGCCTCTTCCCCGACCGTCTCCACGCCGGCGTCGATGTCTTGGGCGGCGTCCAGGCCGAAGGTGTGCGCCGGGCTCCAGTGCAGGACGACTTCGGCGCCGGGGACGAGCCGGGCGTCGCGCTCGACGTTCTGGACGTAGACCGCGAGTTCGTCGCAGACCGGGCTGTCGATCACGTACTGCGTGGAGACGCCGATGAAACTCGCGTCCGCGATCTTGCCGGCGAGGCGGTTGCGGCCCTCCGGGATCTCCCCCGCGTCGTCGGCGTGGGTGAGCGAGATCTTCTCAGGGCGGATGCCGACCAGCACCTTGCCGCCGGTCGTCGTCGGGGCGCTGCAGCGCGCCTCGGGCAGCACCAGCTTGCCGCCGCCCGCCTTGAGCACGAGGTCGCCGCCGCTCCTGGAGTCGACCTCGGCCTCGATGAGGTTGGAGGTGCCGAGGAAGTTCGCGACGAAGGTGGTCTGCGGGTTCTCGTACAGGTCGGCGGGCGAGCCGAGCTGCTCGACGCGGCCCGCATTCATCACGGCGACCGTGTCGGCCATGGTCATGGCCTCCTCCTGGTCGTGCGTGACGTGGATGAAGGTGATGCCGACCTCGGTCTGGATGCGCTTGAGCTCCAGCTGCATCTGGCGGCGCAGCTTCAGGTCGAGGGCGCCGAGCGGCTCGTCGAGCAGGAGCACCTTCGGGTGGTTGATGAGCGCGCGGGCGACGGCGACGCGCTGCTGCTGGCCACCGGAGAGCTGGTGCGGCTTCTTGCGCGCCTGCTCGCCGAGCTGGACCAGCTCCAGCATCTCCTCGACCTGCTTCTTCACGCTCTTGATGCCGCGTCGACGCAGACCGAAGGCGACGTTCTCGAAGATGTCGAGGTGCGGGAAGAGGGCGTAGGACTGGAACACGGTGTTCACCGGCCGCTTGTACGGCGGCAGCTGCGTGACGTCCTGCTCGCCTAGGCGCACGGTGCCGCTCGTCGGCTCCTCCAGGCCCGCGATCATGCGCAGGGTGGTGGTCTTGCCGCAGCCGGAGGCGCCGAGCAGGGCGAAGAAGGAGCCCTGCGGCACGGTCAGGTCGAGCGGGTGTACGGCGGTGAAGGCGCCGTAGGTCTTGCCGATACCGGTGAGGCGGACGTCGCCGCTGTTGTCTGTCGTCGTCATCGTCGTCGTCACGCCCCTGTGAGCTTGGAGAACTTCTGCTGGTAGGCCGTCTCTTCCTTCGAGCTCAGTGAGCGGAAGGCGTGGGACCTGGCCTGCATGGCCTTGTCGGGCACGATCAGCGGGTTGCTCGCCGCCGATTTGTCGATCTTGGCCAGATAAGGCTGCACGCCCGCGACCGGACTCACGTAGTTGATGTAGGCGGCGAGTTCGGCGGCCGGCTCGGGCTCGAAGAAGTAGTCGATGAGCCGCTCGGCGTTCGTCTTGTGACGCGCCCTGTTGGGGATCAGCATGTTGTCGGTCGAGGTCATGTAGCCGCTGTCGGGAATGACGTAGCCGACGTCCGGGCTGTCCGCCTGGAGCTGGACGACGTCGCCGGCCCAGGCGATGCACGCGGCGAAGTCGCCCTTGCTCAGGTCGGACGTGTAGTCGTTGCCGGTGAAGCGGCGGATCTGGCCCTTGTCGACGGCCTTCTGCAGGCGGGCGATCACCGCGTCGAAGTCGTCGTCGCTGAACTTCGCCGGGTCCTTGCCCATGTCGAGCATGGTCATTCCGATGCTGTCGCGCATCTCCGTCAGGAAGCCGACACGGCCCTTGAGCTTGGGGTTGTCCAGCAGGTCGGAGACCGACTTCACCTCGATGCCGTCGAGCGCCTTCTTGTTGTACGCGATGACGGTCGAGATGCCCTGCCAGGGGTAGGAGTAGGCGCGGCCCGGGTCCCAGTCGGGGGCGCGGAACTGGTCCGACAGGTTGGCGAAGGCGTGCGGCAGGTTGGACGGGTCCAGTTTCTGGACGTACCCCAGCCTGATCATGCGCGCGGCCAGCCAGTCCGTGAGGACGATGAGGTCGCGGCCGGTGTCCTGGCCGGCGGCGAGCTGCGGCTGGATCTTGCCGAAGAACTCGTCGTTGTCGTTGATGTCCTCGGTGTACTTGACCCGGATACCGGTCCGTTTGGCGAACGCGTCGAGCGTGGGGTGGTTCTTGCCCTTGTCGTCCACGTCGATGTACTCGGGCCAGTTGGAGAAGTTGACGGCCTTCTCCTTGGCCGAGTGGTCATCGGCGGATACACCGCCCTGGGTTTTGGTCGCCGCGGGGATCCCGCAGGCGCTCAGCGCCCCGAGTCCGCCGACAGCGAGCGCGCCGCCCGCGGAGGCGCGCAGCAGCGAACGGCGGGTCATCGCGGCCCTGCCGCTTCGGAAGCTGCGGCGTATCGCGGCCAGTTCGACCGGTGTCAGACGGTCGGGCTCGTACTGCTCCATGCGCGTGGTGCCCTTTCGGGAGGGACGGGAGGGGTGGGTCGGCCTGGTCACGGGCCTGGTCGTCGCAACCGGCGGCAGCAAGAGAGGTTCTGCTACCGGTCCCCGAAGATCGTGCGGTGCCATTCCTTGCGGGCGACCGCAGTATTGTCGAACATGACGTGCTTGACCTGCGTGTACTCCTCGAATGAGTACGCCGACATGTCCTTGCCGAAGCCGGAGGCCTTGTAGCCGCCGTGCGGCATCTCGCTGATGATCGGGATGTGGTCGTTGATCCACACACAGCCCGCCTTGATCTCGCGGGTGGCGCGGTTCGCGCGGTAGACGTTGCCCGTCCACGCGGAGGCGGCGAGGCCGTACGGGGTGTCGTTGGCCAGCCGGATGCCCTCGTCGTCACTGTCGAACGGCAGCACGACCAGGACCGGGCCGAAGATCTCCGACTGCACGACCTCGCTGTCCTGCGGGGCGTCGGCGATCAGCGTCGGCCGGTAGTAGGCGCCGTCCTTGAGATCACCCTGGGGAGCCTCGCCGCCGGTCAGCACGCGCGCGTAGGCACGCGCACGGTCCACGAAGCCGGCGACGCGGTCGCGCTGGACGTGCGAGATCAGCGGGCCGAGGTCGGTGCCGGGCGCGAAGGGGTCGCCGAGCCGGACGCTCGCCATGAGGGCGGCCGTCTTCAGCAGGAACTCCTCGTAGAGCGGCCGTTGCACGTACGCGCGCGTGGCGGCCGTGCAGTCCTGCCCGGTGTTGATGAGCGCACCGGCGACGGCCCCGTTCACGGCGGCGTCCAGGTCGGCGTCGTCGAAGACGACGAAGGGCGCCTTGCCGCCCAGCTCCAGGTGGAGCCGCTTGACGGTGGCCGTGGCGACCTCGGCGACCCGCTTGCCGACGCCGGTGGACCCGGTGAAGGAGGTCATGGCGACATCGGGGTGCCCGACGAGGTGCTCACCGGCCTCCCTCCCCGTCCCGGTGACGATGTTGATCACGCCGTCCGGGATCCCGGCGTCCGTGGCGGCCTGGGCGAACATCAGCGAGGTGAGCGGGGTCAGCTCGGCGGGCTTGAGCACGATGGTGTTGCCCGCGGCGATCGCCGGGAGGATCTTCCAGGCAGCCATCTGCAGCGGGTAGTTCCAGGGCGCGATGGACCCGACGACACCGATCGGCTCACGGCGGACGTACGACGTGTGGTCGCCGGAGTACTCACCGGCGGACTGCCCCTGCAGGTGCCGGGCGGCCCCCGCGAAGAACGCGATGTTGTCGATGGTTCCCGGCACGTCGAACTCGCGCGTGAGCTTCAGCGGCTTGCCGCACTGGAGGGACTCCGCGCGGGCGAAGTCCTCGGCACGGTCGGCGAGCACGGCGGCGAACCGGTGCATGGCGTCGGAGCGCTCGCCGGGGGTCACCGAGGACCAGCCCGGGAAGGCGTCGCGCGCGGCGGCCACGGCCGCGTCGACGTCCTGCGTGCCGGCCAGCTCGTAGGTGTACACCTCCTCGCCGGTGGCGGGGTCGACCACGGCATGGGTATGACCGGAAGTGCCCTTCGTCAGTCGGCCCGCGATGTACTGCGCGCCCTCTGCGAAGCGCTCCTGCGCGGGGAATCGTTCCGGGGTGGCGGTGCCCGGGTTGTCCATGTCGCTCTCCTCCGCCTTCGACCGTCCCGGGGGGCGGGTGGCGTAGCTCCAGCTCGATTTGAGTGCCGATCCTGACAGAGCCATAGCACTCCAACAAGTGATTCCGTTGTTGCCTTTTGGTTACGCGACGGAATCTGTCGACCAGGTGTCGAGTCGAGAGGGAAAAGGCCGGACGGAGTGTCAGTGGTGCGTGCCACACTCGCATGCATGGGCAAGATCGACGGGGTGGAGTCCCTGATCAGAGAGGTTCGGGCAGGTGCCCGGATCAAGTACCTTCACTTCTGGGGGCACCGGCCGAGGCCGGACGGCCGGATCGGCGCGAGCTGTCTGAGCCAGTGGTGGCCGTCACCCTTCGTAGTGGAGGGTGTCACCTACGCGACGGCCGAGCACTGGATGATGGCCGGCAAGGCGCGGCTGTTCGGGGACGCGGAGGCGGAGCGCCGGGTGCTGGCCGCCGCGCATCCCGCCGAGGCCAAGAAGGCGGGGCGGCTGGTCCGCGACTTCGACGAGGCCATATGGGAGCGGGAGCGCTTCGAGATCGTGGCCGAGGGCAGCGTCCACAAGTTCGCCGCGCACGACGACCTGCGGGAGTTCCTGCTGGGCACCGGCGACCGGGTGCTGGTGGAGGCGAGCCCTGTGGACCGCGTGTGGGGCATCGGCCTCACCGCGGACGACGAGGCCGCGTCGGACCCGGAGCGCTGGAAGGGCCCCAACCTGCTGGGTTTCGCGCTGATGGAGGCACGGGAAAGGCTGGCGAGGGCGTAGCCCTGCGGGGCTCCGGCCGCGAAAGGGCCTCGCTTCGCCGACCGGTCAGAGGCGGAACGCGATGATCGCGGCGAACAGGAGCAGGACCAGGACGATGCCTGCCGCGCCGCAGATGAGGCCGGCCAGGGCCACGCCGGGGTTCGTGGCCTCGCCGCGGCCCGCCCTTGCGCGGCCGAGCGCGCCGAAGATCACCGACAGGATGCCCAGCACCAGGGCCACCGGCCAGACTATGAAGCCGACCGCCGACAGGATGCCGAGCACCAGGGAGGCCGTACCCATGCCGTTGCTCGGCATCGGCTGCATACCGGGCCAGCCGTAGCCGTAGCCGTTCCCGGCCGGGTATGAAGGGACACCGCCCGACCCGTACGGCGGCTGCGCCGCCTGGCCCGGATAGGCATAGCCGTACGGCGCCGGTCCGCCCGGGTAGCCGTACGGCACCTGCCCGGGGCCGTCGGGTGCGATGGGCGGCGGAGGCACGGCAGCGGCCTGGGGCTGGAAACCCGGGGCCGCGGGCGGAGAGAAGGGGTTGCCGGGGGCGGCCGGAGGGGCCCAGGCCGGGGGGAGATCAGTGGCCGCGGGCAGCGACGTCACCGTCTGCTGGTCGTGGACCGAGCCCGGCCAGGGCGCATCGGCAGGCCCAGGCTGCGGCACCTCGTCGGACATGACTGGCCCCCTCTGCAGAATGTCCCGCCATGCTACGGCGAGCATCCGGGGCACCCCGGCCCGGGGCCTGAGCCAGGGCCTACGATGCTCGGGAGTCATCGATCAGCCGATCACCCGCGCCCGGATCACGGACCACGGTCCGCGGGCGCCGTTCCCGGGGAGGAACCCTTGACCGACCACGACCTGCGCGCCTTCATCGCCGGACTGCCCAAGGCAGAACTGCATGTCCACCACGTAGGCTCCGCCTCCCCGCGCATCGTCTCGGAACTGGCCGCCCGCCACCCCGACTCCAAGGTCCCCACCGACCCCGAGGCCCTCACCCGGTACTTCACCTTCACGGACTTCGCGCACTTCATCGAGGTCTACCTCTCGGTCGTCGACCTCATCCGCACCCCGGAGGACGTCCGGCTGCTCACCTACGAGGTGGCCCGCGACCTGGCCCGGCAGCAGGTGCGGTACGCCGAGCTGACCATCACCCCGTTCTCCTCCACCCGCCGCGGCATCGACGAGCGGGCCTTCATGGACGCGATCGAGGACGCCCGGAAGTCGGCCGAGGCCGAGTTCGGGACCGTATTGCGCTGGTGCTTCGACATTCCCGGCGAGGCCGGACTCCAGTCGGCCGAGGAAACGGTGCGGCTCGCGACCGAGGACCGGGTCCGCCCGGAGGGCCTGGTGTCGTTCGGGCTCGGCGGACCCGAGATCGGCGTGGACCGGCCGCAGTTCAAGCCGTACTTCGACCAGGCCATCGCCGCGGGTCTGCGCTCCGTCCCGCACGCCGGGGAGACGACCGGCCCGCAGACCGTGTGGGACGCGCTGACCGAGCTGCGCGCGGAACGCATCGGGCACGGCACCAGCTCGGCCCAGGACCCCCGGCTGCTCGCCCACCTCGCCGAGCACCGCATCCCGCTGGAGGTCTGCCCGACCTCGAACATCGCCACGCGCGCGGTGCGTACGCTGGACGAGCACCCGATCAAGAAGTTCGTCGAGGCCGGGGTGCTGGTCACGATCAACTCCGACGACCCGCCGATGTTCGGCACCGACCTGAACAACGAGTTCGCGGTCGCCGCTGGCCTCCTCGACCTGGACGAGCGGGGCCTGGCCGACCTCGCCAAGAACGCCGTGGAGGCGTCCTTCCTGGACGCGGCGGGCAAGGCGCGGATCGCCGGGGAGATCGACACGTACACCACCGCCTGGCTCGCCCGCTGACACCTGCGCCCCGCTCGCCCCCGCTCCCCCGCCACAATGGGGGCCATGCAGACCGTGACCGCCGTGGCCCATCGCGGCGACCCCTACCGCTTCCGTGAGAACACCGTCGGCTCGCTGCGTTCCGCGCTCGTACAGGGCGCGGACGCGGTCGAGATCGACGTACGGCTCACCCGCGACGGCGTCCCCGTGCTGCTGCACGACGAGACGCTGAAGCGGCTGTGGGAGATCGACCGGCCGCTCGGCGCACTGTCCGCCGAGGAGGTGCGCGGGCTCACGGGGGGCGGGGTGCCGACGCTGGCGGAGGCGCTGGCGGCGACGGAGGGCAGCCGGGTGATGCTGGACCTGTGCGGGCGGGTCGACCGCCGCACGGTCCAGCGGATCATGGACGTGGTCCGCCAGAGCGGGGCCCGGGAGCGCGTGTACTACTGTGCGTACGCCGATGCCATGCTCGCCGTCCGGGCCGCCGACCCGGCCGCCGAGATCGCCCTGACCTGGACGACCCTCGCCCCGCCCCGGCCCGCCCTGCTGGACGCGATCCGCCCTCGCTGGCTCAACTACCGCTTCTCCCTGATCGACCGGAACCTGAGCGCGCGCATCCACCACGACGGGTACCTGCTGTCCGTCTGGACCCCGGACACCCGCCGCACCATGCGCCGCCTGCTCGACCTGGGCGTCGACTCCGTCACGACGAACCGCATCGACGCCCTGCACGCGCTGCGCAACGGCGCCTAGCCGTCCCCTAGGGGGAAGGCCCCTACAACTCCTCGGCATACAAGGGTCGTTGATCAGGGAGCGGCCGGGGTCGTACACCCTCCTCAGCGACGATCCGGGCGGCGGGCGGGCGGCAGAGGATGATCACGTACTTCACCGCGATCTTCCGAGCCTCCCAAGGAGCAGCCCATGCGCCGCAGCAGCCGACCCGTCCTCCTGGCCGCCGGACTCGTCCTCGCGCTGACCGCCGGCCCGCTGGCTGCCGCCCCCGCGTTGGCCGCGCCCACGAAGACGGTGTCCGGGCAGGTCGCCACGTCCGGCCCGGACTCCGACGCCCTCGCCGCCGCGATCGCCGGACTCCCCGACCACACCGCGACCGCCGCGCTGCTGCGCGTCGGCGGCGACGGGAGCTGGCGCGGTACGGCCGGGGTGCGGGACGTCCGCAGCGGGGCGCCGGCGCTGGAGAACGCGCGCTTCCGGGCCGGTTCGGTGACGAAGGTGGTCACCGCGGCGCTCGTGCTGCAACTGGCCGCGGAAGGCCGCATCGACCTCGACGGCACCGTGCAGCAGTATCTGCCGGGCCTGCTCACCAAGGACTTCAGCCCCATCACCGTACGGCAGTTGCTGAACTACACCAGCGGACTGCACTCGGGTATGTCCCTCGGGGACACGGTCGAGGACGGCTACCCGCACCGCTTCGAGACGCTGACACCCGAGCAGGTCGTCGCGTCCTCGGTCGCCCAGGGCCCTCAGTACGCGCCCGGCACCCACCAGGTGTACGACAACATCCACTACACGGTGCTCGGCATGCTCATCGAGAAGGTGACCGGGGACTCGTACGCGCACCAGGCCGAGATGCGGATCTTCCGGCCGCTCGGCATGCGGGACTCCTCGTTCCCCGTCGGCGCGGACCCCCGTATCCACGGACCGCACAACCGGGGCTACGACTGGATCGACGGCAAGCTCGTCGACGTGACCGACTGGAACATGTCCGACCGCTGGGCGGCCGGGGACCTGATCTCCACGACCGCGGACCTGGAGCGGCTGTTGGTGGGGCTGTTCCGCGGCCGGGTCGTGCCCGAGCCGCAGCTGAAGGAGATGTTCACGCTCCCCGACGTGCCGGGGGCGCGGTACGGCGCGGGGCTGGAGCGGTTCGACCTGAACGGCAAGGTGATCTGGGGCAAGACCGGGTCGCGGCCCGGCTACGCCACGGTGATCGCGGCCACCCCCGACCTGTCCCGCACCCTCGTCTACTCGGTGAACTCCACGGACGCCAAGGGCGACGGCCTGGCCACCGCCCAGCGCTTCGCCTATCCCGCGTTCAACCGCTGACGGCGACGGCCGCGGCGGCGGATACGGGCGGCGCGGTCAGCTGTTCCAGCCGCTTGATCTTCTTCCGTACGACGTACAGCGGAATGACCCCGATGACCCCGAAGGACATGTCGATCACCGACCACCAGAAGGGGATCCCGCGGACCGGGCCGCAGATCAGCGCGAGCGGGATGATCCCGGCGCAGGCGATCATCCCGAACTCGATCACCCAGATGTTGCGGACGGGGTCGCGGTAGGGCCCGTAGAAGGCGACGGCGATGACGAGGTGGGCGAAGGCCAGCCAGTCCGTGCCGTAGAGCACGAACGGGTACTTGGCGTCGACGGTGTCGAGTCCGTCCCGCACCCGCGTGATCCAGGCCATCAGCCCCGGCAGATGGTCGGGCACGGACAGCGCCCGCAACGCGCCCTCGGTCCACCGCAGTTCGTGCACCAGCGGAAAGGCGGTGGCCCCGCTGAGCACGAGGCACACGACGAAGAAGACCAGCCACACGCGGATGCCCTTGAGCAGGGCGGCACTGTCGCTCATGGGAGGAGCGTACGCCAGTGTTTGAACGCGTTCAAAACCGCCCGCGCCGCGGGTTCAGCACCTTCACGGCCACCGCCGGGTGGAACAGCAAGGCCGGGGAGGCCACCATGTTGACCACCCGCACGAACGCCGACCACACGGCCGCGTCCTGCACGGCCACCCGGAACAGCCGCGTGTTGTACCAGTGGGCGAAACGCGCGGCGAGCGGCTGGCGTTCGGGGTTCCACATCAGGTCCGAGTTGGTCGACAGCGTCCACGGGCCCAGCAGCAGGCGGCCCAGCTTCTTCTGGAAGCCGGCGGCCAGACCGTCCAGTTGCTGCCCGGACCGTCGGCGGGCCGCCAGCATCCGGTGCAGCACCTCCGCCTCCATCGCGGCCACCGTCAGGCCCTGGCCGTAGACCGGGTTGAAGACGCAGACGGCGTCGCCGACGGCGATCAGCCGGTCCGGCCAGTTCCGGACGGCATGGTAGGGACGCCACTGGTTGTCGACGTTGGTGTAGCGGTGGGTGGACTCCTGGACGCTGCGCCGGCTGATCTGCTGGGCCAGGCGCGGGTTGTCCAGGCTCTCCGCGAAGGCCAGGTAGCCCTTGTCGTCGGTCGGCGGCTGGTCCTCGAAGCCGAACAGCGAGCACGTCCAACGGTTCCGTTCCACGGCCAGCATGACGCCGGCCCGGGGCACGGTGGGCGCGAACAGCATCTGGTAGGCGATGTAGTAGTCCGGGTGGGTCGGGTGGTCCTCCGCGGGCCGGTCGAAGTTCATCGAGGTGTACGTGACCTTGGCCTTCACGGTCCGCTTCGGCGGGACGGCGACTCCCATCGCGCCCAGCCAGTCCGCCAGCGCGCTGGACCGGCCGGAGGCGTCGACCACCAGGTCGGCGGCCACCTCGTAGGGCTCGTCGTCCTGCCCTTGGCAGGTCACCCCGCTCACCCGTCCCGAGGCGTCCCGGGTCAGGCCCGCGCACCGGGTGGACGGCAGCAGCGCGACCTCGGGCCGGGCGAGCACCTTGCGGCGCAGCCGGCGTTCCAGCTCGTGCCGCGTGAAGCTCTGGACCTTGACGCCCGTGCGCTTGCGAGGCGCGAGTCCGGTGGGCAGCAGGAAGTCGATCCCCTCGCCGTAGTCGAAGACCGGCGCGCCCTCACCGCGCAACTCCTCGCGCAGGCCCGGGAAGAGCCGCTCCAGGATCTGGCCGCCTTGGGCGAGCAGCGCGTGCGCATGGTAGCCCTGCGGGGCGCCGGGATGGGTTCCGGTGTCCTCGTCGACGGCGTCGCGTTCCACGAGGACGACCTCCCGGAAGAAGTCGGCCAGCACCCGGGCGGTCACCAGCCCCGCGTAACTGCCGCCGATGACCACGGCCTTGCCCCAAGGGCGATCTGCTGTCATGTCATCTCCCACGTGTGCCGACCAGGGCGTTCACACGGGTCAACGCGCCTCGCGATCACCGCGACACGGGGCTCGGGAAGCACCCGGGGAGCGCGTGTTACAGCCCCACGATCCGGTTCCAGCGCCGGGCGAACTCCACGCGCTCGGTGGACGTCATGTCACGGGCGACGGCGAGCCGCCTGCGCATGGTGCTGTCGGGGAAGATCAGCGGATTCTCGGCCAGGGCGGCGGTGTCCTTGTCCTTGGCCGCGGCCAGCACCTCCTTGGCGGCCGGGACCGGGCAGACGTAGTTGACCCAGGCGGCGAGACTAGCCGCGACCTCGGGGGTGTAGTAGTAGTCGACCAGCCGTTCCGCGTTGGCCTTGTGGCGGGCCCGGTTGGGGATCATCAGGGAGTCCGACCACAGCTCGGCGCCCGACTCCGGTACGACGAAGCGGATGTCGGGGTTGTCGGCCTGGAGCTGGATGACGTCACCGGAGTACGCCTGGCAGGCCAGGACGTCGCCGCTGACCAGGTCCTTGGTGTAGTCGTTGCCGGTGAAGCGGCGGATCTGGCCCCGGTGGACCTCGCGCTCCACCTGGTCGCAGACCCGGTGGAAGTCGTCCGCCGTCCACCGGGTGATGTCGACGCCGTTGCCCTGCATCAGCAGCGCGAACGACTCGTCCAGGCCGGACAGCAGGGTCACACGGCCCTTGAGGTCCTTCGCCCACAGGTCCGACACCTGGCGTATCTCGCGGCCGAGCTTCTTGTGGTTGTACGCGATGCCGGTGATGCCCGACTGCCAGGGCACCGTGAAGAGGCGGCCCGGGTCGAAGGCGGGCGAGCGGAGCAGCGGGTCGAGGTGCTTCGCCACGTTCGGCTGGTGGGCGCGGTCCATCCGCTGCACCCAGCCGAGCCGCACGAACCGTGCGCACATCCAGTCGCTGATGACGATCAGGTCGCGTCCGGTGGACTGGTGGTTCATCAGCGCGGGACTGATCTTGCCGAAGAACTCGTCGTTGTCGTTGATCTCCTCGGTGTAGTCGACGGAGATCCCGGTGCGCTTCTCGAAGGCGTCCAGCGTGGGGCGCTTGTTCGGGTCGCGGTCGTCGGTGTCGATGTAGAGCGGCCAGTTCGCCCAGGTCAGCTTCCGGTCGGCGGCGGACTCGTCGGCCACGGCACGGTCGCCGGGCTGGACGTAGGCGGCGGGCACTCCGCAGCCGGCCAGCGCACCGAGCGCGGCGGTGCCGCCCAGCGCACGCAGCAGGGAACGGCGGGACAACGGGGGCTTACGGGAGGAGGTCTGGGGCACCCGGGAAGGATGCCGCGAACGCCCGCGCGCCGACAATCGACGCTGCGTCGAGCCCACCGGTCCCGACCCGACACCTTGTCGATCAGCAGCCGTACGGCCGGCGCGGGGCCGTACGACAGAACAGCCCTGCGACAAACACCTCGGCCCCGGACGGGGAGGTGAACCCGTCCGGGGCCGAGGTGGTGGTGCGGCGAAGCCGCCGGGGCTCAGGAGTCCAGGGACGTCATCACGTGCTTGATGCGCGTGTAGTCCTCGAAGCCGTACGCCGACAGGTCCTTGCCGTAGCCGGACTTCTTGAAGCCGCCGTGGGGCATCTCGGCGACCAGCGGGATGTGGGTGTTGATCCACACGCAGCCGAAGTCGAGCTTCTTGGACATGCGCATCGCACGGCCGTGGTCCTTGGTCCACACCGAGGAGGCGAGGGCGTACTCGACACCGTTGGCCCACTCGACGGCCTGGTCCTCGTCGGTGAAGGACTGGACGGTGATGACCGGGCCGAAGACCTCGTTCTGGATGATCTCGTCGTCCTGCTTGAGGCCCGAGACGACGGTCGCGGCGTAGAAGTAGCCCTTCTCGCCGACCCGGTGACCACCGGCCTCGACCTTGGCGTGGGCGGGCAGCCGCTCGATGAAGCCGGCGACCTGCTTGAGCTGGTTGGGGTTGTTCAGCGGGCCGAAGAGGACGTCCTCGTCGTCCGGCTGACCGGTCTTGGTCTCGGACGCGGCCTTGGCGAGCGCGGCCACGAACTCGTCGTGGATGGACTCATGGACGAGGACGCGGGTGGCGGCCGTGCAGTCCTGGCCGGCGTTGAAGTAGCCCGCGACCGAGATGTCCTCGACGGCCTTGGCGATGTCGCTGTCCTCGAAGACGACGACCGGGGCCTTGCCGCCCAGCTCCAGGTGGACCCGCTTGAGGTCCTTGGAGGCGGACTCGGCGACGGACATGCCGGCGCGCACGGAGCCGGTGATGGAGGCCATCGCCGGGGTCTCGTGCTCGACCATCTGGCGGCCGGTCTCACGGTCGCCGCAGATGACGTTGAAGACGCCCTTGGGCAGGATCGAGCCGATGATGTCGGCGATCAGGACGGTGGAGGCCGGGGTCGTGTCCGACGGCTTGAGCACCACGGTGTTGCCCGCGGCGATCGCCGGGGCGAACTTCCATACGGCCATCATCATCGGGTAGTTCCACGGCGCCACCTGCGCGCAGACGCCGACCGGCTCGCGGCGGATGATCGAGGTCATCCCGTCCATGTACTCGCCGGCCGAGCGGCCTTCGAGCATCCGGGCCGCGCCCGCGAAGAAGCGGATCTGGTCGACCATCGGCGGGATCTCCTCGGAGCGGGTGAGCCCGGTCGGCTTGCCCGTGTTCTCCACCTCGGCCGCGATCAGTTCCTCGGCCCGCTCCTCGAACGCGTCCGCGATCTTCAGGAGGGCCTTCTGCCGCTCGGCGGGGGTCGTGTCGCGCCAGGCCGGGAAGGCCGCGGCGGCGGCTGCCATCGCGGCGTCCACGTCCGCCTGTCCGGACAGCGGCGCGGTCGCGTACGCCTCACCCGTCGCGGGGTTGACCACCTCGGTGGTCCGTCCGTCGGCGGCGTCCCGGAACTCACCGTCGATGTAGTTACGCAGACGACGCAGCTCGGTGCTCACTGCCGGCCTCCTGATCAGATTCGAGGGTTCGAGCTGTCCAGCCTGACCAGCCAATTCGGCTGTCCAGTCGCTGAGACACCCCAACCCTAGTCGGCTGACCCACGTTTTCAACACCCCCAGCGCCACCACTGCTGCGAAATCCGCAAGCAACGGTCGCCGAAACAACGAATTTCATCGCTCGGGGGTTGCAAAACTATCGAGACCTCGTGCACAGTGAGGTCGTGGCCAGTCGAAGCGCAGACCAGAGGGACTCGTCCCGCGAGTCCAGGAACGGCACTCCCACGCTGGATGCCGTCTCCCTCGCCATCATTCAGCAGCTCCAGGAGGACGGCCGGAGGCCGTACGCCGCGATCGGCAAGGCCGTCGGCCTCTCCGAGGCGGCCGTGCGACAGCGCGTCCAGAAGCTGCTGGACCAGGGCGTGATGCAGATCGTCGCCGTCACGGACCCGCTCACCGTGGGCTTCCGCCGGCAGGCGATGGTCGGGATCAACGTCGAGGGCGATGTCGAGTCGATCGCGGACGCGCTGACTGACATGTCGGAAGTCGAGTACGTGGTGATGACCGCGGGCTCGTTCGACATCCTCGCCGAGATCGTCTGCGAGGACGACGACCACCTGCTGGACGTCATCAACAAACGCATCCGGTCCCTGCCCGGAGTGCGCTCCACCGAGAGCTTCGTCTATCTGAAGCTCAAGAAGCAGACCTACATGTGGGGAACCCGATAACCGTGAGGACCCGATAACCGTGAGCAGCAAGGACCTCAGCCGCACCGCGTACGACCACCTGTGGATGCACTTCACCCGCATGTCCTCGTACGAGAACTCCCCCGTCCCGACGATCGTCCGGGGTGAGGGCACCTACATCTACGACGACAAGGGCAAGCGCTACCTCGACGGTCTTGCTGGTCTGTTCGTGGTCCAGGCCGGTCACGGCCGCACGGAACTCGCCGAGACCGCCTTCAAGCAGGCCCAGGAGCTGGCCTTCTTCCCGGTGTGGTCCTACGCCCACCCGAAGGCCGTCGAGCTGGCCGAGCGCCTTGCCGACTACGCCCCGGGCGACCTGAACAAGGTCTTCTTCACCACCGGCGGCGGCGAGGCGGTCGAGACCGCCTGGAAGCTCGCCAAGCAGTACTTCAAGCTCAAGGGCAAGCCGACCAAGTACAAGGTCATCTCCCGTGCGGTCGCCTACCACGGCACCCCGCAGGGCGCCCTGTCCATCACCGGCCTGCCGGGCCTGAAGGCCCCGTTCGAGCCGCTGGTGCCGGGTGCGCACAAGGTGCCGAACACCAACATCTACCGCGCCCCGCTCTTCGGCGACGACCCCGAGGCCTTCGGCCGCTGGGCCGCCGACCAGATAGAGCAGCAGATCCTCTTCGAGGGCCCGGACACCGTCGCCGCGGTCTTCCTGGAGCCGGTGCAGAACGCCGGTGGCTGCTTCCCGCCGCCGCCCGGCTACTTCCAGCGCGTGCGCGAGATCTGCGACAAGTACGACGTGCTGCTCGTGTCGGACGAGGTCATCTGCGCCTTCGGCCGCCTGGGCACGATGTTCGCCTGCGACAAGTTCGGCTACGTCCCGGACATGATCACCTGCGCCAAGGGCATGACCTCGGGCTACTCCCCGATCGGCGCCTGCATCGTCTCCGACAAGCTCGCCGAGCCGTTCTACAAGGGCGACAACACCTTCCTGCACGGCTACACCTTCGGTGGTCACCCGGTGTCCGCCGCGGTGGGTCTCGCCAACCTCGACCTGTTCGAGCGCGAGAACATCAACCAGCACGTGCTGGACAACGAGGGCGCGTTCCTCTCGACGCTGCAGAAGCTGCACGACCTGCCGATCGTCGGCGACGTCCGCGGCAACGGCTTCTTCTACGGCATCGAGCTGGTGAAGGACAAGAACACCAAGGAGTCCTTCAACGAGGAGGAGACCGAGCGCGTCCTGTACGGCTTCCTCTCCAAGGCGCTGTTCGAGAACGGCCTGTACTGCCGCGCCGACGACCGCGGCGACCCGGTGATCCAGCTCGCCCCGCCGCTGATCTCCAACCAGGAGACCTTCGACGAGATCGAGCAGATCCTGCGTGCCACCCTCACGGAGGCGTGGACCAAGCTCTGAGCCTCCTCGGGAAGCTCCGATCATCCCGCTGGATGATCAACACCGGCCCCGGTGCCCTCCGTTCGAGTGAGAACGGCGGCCCGGGGCCGTGTGCTGTCCGGGCTCCCGGGGGCGGCTGCCTAGCGTGCCCAGTGACCGATCGGCCCAGCCTTCGTTCCCCCGCACGGGGGACCAGGTCAAGGGAAAAGGATCAGAACCGAGGTGTACGCCATGGAGGCCCCGCCGGACAACGACGTGCTCTGGGCACGCGCCCTGCACTTCAGGCACCCCGACGGCTCGCCCGGGCTCGCCGGGGTCTCGCTGGCTGTGCGGGAGGGAGAGATCCTCTCCGTGAGCGGCCCGCGCGGCAGCGGCAAGACCACACTGCTGCGCTGCCTGTCCGCCATGGTGCCGGTGCGCCAGGGCGAGGTCTGGTTCAACAGCTCACCCGTGCACACCATGGGGCCGGTGGCCCGGGAGCGGCTGCGCCGGGCCCGGTTCGGCTGGATCGACCCCGCGCCGGTCCTGATCCCCGAGCTGAACGTGTGGGAGAACGCCGCCCTGCCGCTGATGCTGCGCGGCACCAGCCGCCGCAGGGCCAAGGTGGCCGCCCTGGAGTGGCTGGAACGCCTGGACGTCGGTCCCACCTCCCGCAAACGCCCGCACGAACTCCAGCAGGCCGAGCGCCAGCGCGTCTCCATCGCCCGCGCGCTCGCCCCCGGCCCCACGGTGCTCTTCGCGGACGAGCCGACGGCCCCGCTGCACCGCGCCGACCGCGGCCAAGTCCTGCGCACGCTCACCACGGCCGCCCGCTCGCACGGCATCACGGTGGTCCTCGCCACGCACGACGCCGACACCGCCGCGCTCGCCGACCGCACGGTGTCCCTGCTGGACGGGCGGCGCGTGCACACCGTGCACCTTCCGGACGCCCCCGAGACCGAAGGCCGGGCCGCGTGCTCGCTCTCCGTCTGACCCGTGTCGGCCGGCCCGGCCTCCAGCTCCGCCGGCTGCTGGTCGCCCTGGCCGCGGCCGGCACCGGCTTCCTGCTGCTCTCCGCCCTCGGCTACGCGCTGCGCCACCCCGGCCCGGCAGGCACCGCCCTGCCGCGCCTGGCCTGGTGCGCGATCCCGGTCGCCGCCACCGTGCACTTCGCGCTCGCGGTCGCCCGTACCGACCCCGGCACACGGCCGCGCCCCGGCCTGTCCGCCGTCGGTCTCGGCCCCGGGCGCCTGATGGCGATCTCGGCGCTGACCACGGCCCTGTCCTGCACCCTGGGCTCGCTGCTGGCGCTGCTGGTCTTCCTGCACCTGCGCGGCGACCTGACCGGCATGCCCTTCGACGGCGCGGCGGCGCAGTTCCTGGCAGCCGACCAGCCGCTGCCGCTCCCGGCGGCCCTGACCCTGCTGACCGTGGTGCCGGTGATCGCCTCGACGACCGTGGCCCTGGCGCTGCGCCCCCAGGACCCCCGCCCCGCGGCCCGTGGCAGCCACGCCTTCGGCCGCTTCGGGGCGTACGGCCACGCGGCGGCGCGGGAGACGTTCGGGGCGTACGGCAGGTTCGGCGCACGCCGGCACACACCTGAGCGGCGGCATACGGAGGCTGCCACGCAGGCCCCGGCGCAGGACACGGCCCCCGCGCCCGAAGGCCAGAACGCCCCGAACGCCGAGGACGCCCGGCACGCCGAGGACGCCCAGCACGCCCAGGACGCCGACTGGTCCGGCGCGGTCCCCGGCCCGGCGCCCGGGCGCGACCTCCCCGCAGGGCTCCCCTGGGGCATCACCGCCGTCGCCGCAGGTCTCGCCGTACAGGCCTACACGGGCAGCTCCGGCTCCACCCCCAGCCTCACGGCGCTGCCCGCCGGAGCCGTCACGGTCCTGGTCGGCTGGCTGCTCACCGCGCTCGGTCTGGTCCTCGCCGGGCCCGGCCTCACCCACCTGTGCGGCAAGCTCCTGCAGTCGGTCCGCCCGGGCGCGCTGCGGCTGCTGGCGGGCCGGGTGCTCATGGCCGAGGCCACCCGGATCGGGCGCCCGCTCGGCGTGGTCTGCGCGGTGGCCGCCGCCGGGTACGCGATGACCGCCCTGTACGACGACTGGACGCACCCCTTCGGGCCGCTCAGCACCCTCTTCGCGCTCGTCGTCACCGGCTGCACGGTGGCGACCCTGCTGACGGCGGCCGTCGAGGCCCGCCAGTGCCGCGCCGACACCATCGCCGCGCTGCTGCGCCTCGGCGCCCCGGCCGCGGTGCTGCGCAGTGCCGCCGCCCTGCGCGCGGGCGCCCTGCTCGCCTTGTTCGGCCCGCTGACCTTGGTGATCGCGAATCTGGCGGCTCTTCCGCTGGCCCGCAGATGATTCTTCCGATCCACCGATGAGTTTTCCCCCGGCCGGCCGTCTACCCCAGCGAACCGCAGCAAGCGCACGGATCCGAGGGAGACAGGCCCCCATGTACCAGCAGATGATCTTCGTGAACCTGCCCGTGAACGACCTCGACGCCTCGAAGAAGTTCTTCACGGACCTCGGCTACACGATCAACCCGCAGTTCAGCGACGAGAAGGCCGCCTCCGTGGTGATCAGCGAGACGATCGTCGCGATGCTCCTCACCAAGCCGTTCTACGCGACCTTCACCGACAAGGAGATCGCCGACGCCACGAAGACCAGCGAGGTCCTGGTGGCGCTGAGCGCCGAGAGCCGCGCGAAGGTGGACGAGCTGGTCGACAAGGCGCTCGCGGCGGGCGGCACGGCCAGCGGCAGGACTCAGGACCTCGGCTTCATGTACGGCCGGTCCTTCGACGACCTCGACGGCCACACCTGGGAGGTCATCTGGATGGACCCGGCGGCCATCCAGGGCTGAGCCCAACCCGTCAAACTTCACGGCGGTTAATGAGGGGGTAAAGTCAACGCCTGTTGGCGGCTCGGGCGTTGACAGTTCTTACGGTGCGCTTATAGACCTGTGAGCCTCCTGGGGGTGCTGGGGCGCCGTTCTCGCATTTGGCCCCAACGCCCCCTAAACCCCCCTCACTTGCACTCTGTAAAGGACAAACGTTGTCCATAACTCGCCGTAACGCACGTCGTTCCGTGCGCATCCTGGGTGTCGCCTCCGCCACCACCGCGCTGGCCCTCGGTGTCGCGGGCCACGCGCTCGCCTGCGACATCAGTGAGTTCTCCGCCGTAGCCACGTGCGACAGCGGCAAGGGTTCCATCGTCGTCACCGACAAGGACGGTTCGGGCACCCCCGCCACCATCACCGTGTTCCTGAAGAGCCCGGCCGGCGTCGAGACGCCGGTCGGCCGGCCGCAGGTGGTCAAGGGCACCGCCGAGGGCACCACGGTCACCTTCGCCGAGGACTGGAAGCCGAAGACGACGTACCGCGTCCACGTCCAGGCCGGCGTCCAGGTCGACCAGAACGTCAAGCCCGATGTGAAGACCCCTCACACGGCTTGCAAGACCGAGACGAAGACCCCGAAGCCGCCGGTCACCCCGGCGCCGTCCGCGTCCACGTCCGCCCCGGCCGAGTCCGCGACCCCGACTCCGTCGGCCTCCGCGTCCAGCTCCGCCCCGGCGGACACGGCGAACAACGCGCCGTCCCCGGCGGCCGGTGACTCGAACCTCGCCGAGACCGGTGCCAACTCCAACACCGGCCTGATCGCCGGGCTCGCCGGCGCGCTGGTCGTCGTCGGCGGTGGCGCGGTGTTCTTCGGCATGCGCCGCCGTGGGGCGAAGAACGGCGACTGACGCCTCTGCCCCCTTACGCCGCTGGGCCCGTCCCCCTATCCCCAGGGGACGGGCTCAGTCATGTTCAGTCATTTTCAGAAGCTCGCCCGGGACAGCCAGAGGTCCAGCACCTCACGCTCGCCCAGCACTTCGAGGCCGGGGGTGTCCAGCGGGAGCCGCCGGTAGAAGGCGAGCAGGACCGAGGTGAGCGGGCCGCGCAGGGCGACGGACGCCTTCTCGTGGCCGCGCCGCCACTGGAGGCCTTCCGGGCCGAACTCCACGAGCCACTCGGCGTTCAGGGCGGGGTTGGCGTCGGTGGCGTGCAGGTGGATCGAGCGGGCGGGCCCGTCCAGTCGGAAGGGCTCCTCGTTGCCCCGGCGCCGCTGGATCCACACGGCGAGGTCCAGCCACTCGTCCAGCGCGTCGGCGGCCACCTCGGGCGCCACCTCGTAGGACTGGCCGACGGCGAGGGCGGCGTCGGCACGGTGCACGGTGATCTCGTGGGTCATGCGGCGGGCCCAGAAGGCGGACGTCGCATTCCCCTGCCAGCTCCACACCTTGGTGTCGGGCCCGGCCTCCCGCAGCGCCCCGACGACCAGTTCGCCGGTCTCCGCCAGCCATGCGTCCAGGGCCGCCGCGTCGCCCCGCTCCTTCGGCCCGTCGCAGTGCGGGACCTGCTCGAACGGGATGTTCTCCTGCGCCCGGCCGCGCACCAGGGCGTCCGTCCAGCGCAGGGCGCGGCCCGTGTGCCGTGCGAGGTCTTCCAGCGACCAGTCCGGGCAGGTCGGCACGGTTTCGGCCAGATCTGCGCCCGAGGTCACAACAGCTCTCAACTGGCCGACCTGATGGGCGATTTCATCACAGTAACGGTCATGCGCGAGCAAAGTCATGTCCCTTACCCTAGGGCTCGCACGATCAGCCGAGCACGGCGGTTTCGGCCACGTCGAACGTCACGCCGACCGACGCCCCGGCCTCCGGCGCGTCCCTGAGGGTGCAGGCCGCCTCCAGGCGCGGCGCGCCGTCATCGGGCTGGAGGCGTACGGCCACGTGGGTGCCCTTGAAGGTGCGGGCGGTGACCGTGCAGGGCAGGCCCTCGTCGGCCGGCACGAGCCGGACCCCGGCGGGGCGGACGAGGACCGTGCGGTTGCCCTGCGGGGAGCCGTCGGGCACCGGCAGTTTGCCCCACGGGCTGTCCGCCGCCGCTCCGGCGACGGTCGCCGGGACCACGTTGTCGAAGCCGAGGAACCGGGCCACGAACTCGTCCGCGGGCCGCTGCCAGACCTCAAGGGGTGTGCCGGACTGGGCGATCCGCCCGTCCCGCA
Organism: Streptomyces sp. NPDC002676; assembly: GCF_053592455.1. Taxonomy (NCBI): domain Bacteria; kingdom Bacillati; phylum Actinomycetota; class Actinomycetes; order Kitasatosporales; family Streptomycetaceae; genus Streptomyces; species Streptomyces sp. NPDC002676. Next base: position 34,722 of record NZ_JBSFVT010000017.1, read on the forward strand.
TCACCACCACCCGGTCGGCCAGCGCGAACGCCTCGCCCTGGTCGTGGGTCACCGCGAGCACAGTGGTGCCCAACCGGCCGAAAAGCTCACGGAGTTCGACCACGAGGCGCTCCCGCAGCGAGCGGTCGAGCTGGCCGAGCGGCTCGTCCAGCATCAGCAGCCGGGGCCGCGGGGCCAGCGCGCGGGCGAGCGCCACCCGCTGCTGCTCGCCGCCGGACAGTCCGGCGACGGCCCGCCCGGCCGCCCCCGGCAGCCCGACGAGCTCCAGCAACTTCCCTACGTCTGTGCCCCGTTGTCCCTTGGCGACGCGGTGCATCCGCAGCCCGAAGGCCACGTTGCCGCCGACGTCCCGCTGCGGGAAGAGCTGGTGGTCCTGGAACATCAGGCCGACGCCCCGCCGGTGCGCGGGCACTCCCGCCTGGTCTCGGCCGTCGAGCGACACCCGCCCGGAGTCCAGCGGCTGCAGGCCCGCCACCGCCCGGAGCAGCGTGGACTTGCCACTGCCACTGGGCCCGAGCACGCACACCACCTCGCGCTCGGCGACGTCGAGGTCGACGGCGTCGAGCACGGCCCGACCGCCGAAGCGCACGGTCGCGGCCTGGAGGCTCAGCAGCATCAGAACTCCCCCGTCCGGTCGGTGCGCAGCCGCTCCAGGAGGAGCAGGGCGGCGGCGCACACCACCATCAGAATGGTCGAAAGGGCCATCGCCTGGCCGTAGTTGAGGTCTCCGGGGCGGCTGAGCAGCCGGGCCACGGCGACCGGGAGCGTCGGGCTGTCGGGCCGGGCGATGAACACGGTCGCCCCGAACTCGCCGAGCGAGACGGCGAACGCGAACCCGGCCGCGATCAGCAACGCCCGCCGCACCAGCGGCAGATCGACCTCCCGCCACACCCGCCAGGGCGAGGCCCCGAGCACGGCCGCCGCCTCCCGCAGCCGTACGTCCACCGCACGCAGCACGGGCAGCATGGTCCGTACGACGAAGGGGGCGCCGACCAGCGCCTGCGCGAGCGGGACGAGGATCCAGGACTGCCTGAGGTCCAGCGGGGGCTTGTCCAGCGCGATCAGGAAGCCGAAGCCGACGGTCACGGCGGAGACGCCGAGCGGCAGCATCAGCAGCGCATCGAAGCCGCGCACCAGGCGTCCCGCGTCCCGCCGGGCCAGTGCGGCGGCGGCGAGACCTCCGATCAGTACCGCGATGGCCGTGGCGGCGAACGCGTACTGAAGCGAGGTCCACACGGCGTGCACGGGCGGCACGAGGAAGGTGCCGCCGTCGGTGTGCGTCAGCGCCCGGTAGTACCCGAGACCGGGCGCGTCCAGGGAGCGCCGTACGAGGACGGCGAGCGGCAGCACCAGGAGCAGGGAGACGGTGACCAGCACCCCGGCGAGCAGCGCCCACTGCCCGGCCCCGCGCGGCCGGCGCGCGGTCACCTTCGGGTCGACGAGGCGCAGCGCGGTCTCCCGGCGCCGTACCGTCCAGGCGTGCACGGCGAGGATCGCGCCGACCGCGACGAACTGGACGAGGGTGAGGACGGCCGCCGTCGGCAGGTCGAAGACCTCGGAGGTCTGCCGGTAGATCTCCACTTCGAGGGTGGAGAAGGTGGGCCCGCCGAGGATCTGGACGACACCGAAGGAGGTGAAGGTGAACAGGAACACCATCAGCGCGGCGGCGGCCACGGCGGGCGCGAGGGCGGGCAGGGTGATCTTCCGCCAGGCGGTGAGCGGGGACGCCCCGAGCATCCGCGCGGCCTGCTCCTGCCGGGGGTCGAGCTGTGCCCACAGCCCGCCGACCGTGCGGACGACGACCGCATAGTTGAAGAAGACGTGCGCGAGCAGGATCGCCCACACCGTGGTGTCGAGCCGTAGGCCCCACAGTTGGTCGAGCAGTCCGCGGTGTCCGACGAGCGCCAGGAAGGCGGTGCCGACGACCACGGTCGGCAGCACGAACGGCACCGTGACGACGGCGCGCAGCAGTTGCTTGCCGGGGAAGTCGAGGCGCGCGAAGACGTAGGCGGCGGGCAGCGCGAGCAGCAGGGTGAGCGCGGTGGAGGCGAACGCCTGCCAGGTGGTGAACCACAGCACGTGCCGGATGTCCGGCTGCGTGACGACGTCCGCCATCCGCCCGAACTGCCAGGCGCCGTCCACCTTCAGCCCGCGCGCCACGATCGCGGCCACGGGCCAGGCGAAGAACACCGCGAAGAACGCGACGGGCAGGGCCATGAGCCCGAGCCGCGCCGCGTTCCCCTTACGGCTGCCCTTTCGGGGGGCTACTTCAGTACGAACGACGTCCACGACTTGACCCACTGGTCACGGTTGGCCGCGATCTTCTCGGGGGCCATGATCTCGGGCTGCTTGGCCTGCGGGCCGTACTTGGTGAAGTCGGCGGGCACAACGGCGCCCTTCACCACCGGGTAGACGAACATGTTCAGCGGCATGTCGTCCTGGAACTCCTTGGTGAGCAGGAAGTCGAGGAACGCCTTGCCGCCCTTGGTGTTCTTCGCGTTGCTCAGCAGTCCCGCGTACTCGGTCTGCCGGAAGCAGGTGCCGTACGACACCCCGGTCGGGGCGGTGCTGGGCCGCTTCTTGGCGTAGATCACCTCGGCGGGCGGGGAGGAGGCGTACGACACGACGAGCGGCCGGTCGCCGCCGGCCTTCTTGCCCTCCGACGAGCCTGAGAACTCCTGGCGGTAGGCCTGCTCCCAGCCGTCGACGACCTTCACGCCGTTGGCCTTGAGCTTCTTCCAGTAGCCCTGCCAGCCGTTGTCGCCGAACTGCCCGGCGCTGCCGAGCAGGAAGCCGAGGCCGGGCGAGGAGGTGGCCGCGTTCTCGGTGACGAGGAGGTTCTTGTACTCCGGCTTGGCCAGGTCCGCGAAGGACTGCGGCGGGGTCAGCTTGTGCTTGCTGAAGTACGCCTTGTCGTAGTTGACGCAGATGTCGCCGGTGTCGATGGGCGTGACGCGGTGCTTGTCCTGGTCGACGCGGTACTGCGGCAGGACCAGATCGGAGCCCTTGGGCGCGTACGACTGGAACAGGCCGTTGTCGAGGGCGCGGGACAGCAGGGTGTTGTCGACGCCGAAGAAGACGTCGCCCTGCGGGTTGTCCTTGGTCAGGATGGCCTTGTTGACGGCCTGTCCGGCGTCCCCGTCCGGGAGGACCCGCACCTTGTACCCGGACTGCTTCTCGAAGTCCTTGAGCACGTTCTTGGAGACGGACCACGAGTCATGGCTGACCAGGGTCACGGTCTTGGAGTCCGCGGAACTCTTGGTGTCGCTCGACCCGCACCCGGTCAGCGCCGCCAGCGAGACGAGGCCGAGCCCGACCGTGGCGGCCACGAGGGTTTTGTTGTGCACTGGATGTCCTCCTGGGGGTTGGCCAGGAAGAGACGCGGCCCTGCCCGGTCTCCGCGCGGGAGCCCGGGCAGGGCGCAACAGCTTGAGTGATGACCGAACTTCCTACCCAGAATGACCTGGGCGAGGTTCAGAGGGTCTGCGGCCCGTTTGCCGCACTCTCAGCGCTGTGGCGCTCCCCTGTCGGAATATGAAGATGTGATGTGACGCGATGGAACTCAGCCAGACTACCGCTCGGTGGCCGCGAGCTGACCACAGGCTCCGTCGATCTCCTGGCCACGGGTGTCCCGGACGGTCACCGGCACCCCATGGGCCGCGATGGCCTCGACGAAGGCCTTCTCGTCCTCGGGCCGTGACGCGGTCCACTTCGATCCCGGAGTCGGGTTCAGCGGAATGAGATTGACGTGCACGGGCTTGCCCCTGAGCAGCCGCCCGAGCCGGTCGCCGCGCCAGGCCTGGTCGTTGATGTCGCGGATGAGCGCGTACTCGATCGACAGCCGGCGCCCGGACTTCTCGGTGTACTCGAACCCGGCGTCCAGCACCTCGCGCACCTTCCACCGCGTGTTCACGGGGACGAGGGTGTCGCGCAGTTCGTCGTCGGGGGCGTGCAGGGAGATCGCGAGCCGGCACTTGAAGCCCTCGTCGGCGAACCGGTGGATGGCCGGAACGAGACCGACGGTCGACACGGTGATCCCGCGCTGGGACAGCCCGAGCCCGTCCGGGGCAGGGTCGGTGAGCGCCCGAATGGCACCCACGACCCGCTTGTAGTTGGCGAGCGGCTCGCCCATCCCCATGAAGACGATGTTGGACAGCCGGGCCGGGCCGCCGGGGACGTCCCCGTCCCGCAGAGCCCGCATCCCGTCGACGATCTGGTGGACGATCTCGGCGGTCGACAGATTCCGGTCGAGCCCCGCCTGCCCGGTCGCGCAGAAGGGGCAGTTCATTCCGCACCCGGCCTGCGAGCTGATGCACATGGTGACGCGGTCCGGGTACCGCATGAGCACGGACTCGACGAGAGTCCCGTCGAACAGCCGCCACAGCGTCTTACGGGTGGTCCCCTGGTCGGTCGACAGATGCCGGACGACCGTCATCAGCTCAGGGAACAGCGCCTCGCGCAGTTTCTCCCGCGAGCCGGCCGGGATGTCGGTCCACTGCTCCGGCTCGTGCGCGTACCGCGCGAAGTAGTGCTGCGAGAGCTGCTTGGCACGAAACGGCTTCTCGCCGATCTCGGCCACCGCGTCCTTGCGCTCGGCAGGCGTGAGGTCGGCAAGGTGCCGCGGCGGCTTCTTGGCTCCGCGCGGGGCGACGAAAGTGAGTTCTCCGGGCTTAGGCATGGCCTTACCAGTGTCGCAGATCCAAATGGGTGACCTGGGGCTGTCGCATCTTACGACTGTCCTCAGTAGTCGCTACCAGTCGTGACTGAGCGGCTTCGGACGGCCCAGAGACGGCCCAGCCGAGGGAGCGGCACGCCCCGACTGAGCTGCCACTGTCATCGTTCCGGTGCACTTACTCGGAGCAGGCCGCCCATGGCGATCGGCGTCGCCGCCACGAAGGCGTCGAGGCGATCATTCAGGTCGGAGCGGATCTGGAACCCCGGATCAATGGAGGTCTCCCAGCCGTGCCCGTGAGACCTCGGCCGTCCCTTACCAACACGTCCCACAAGGTGGCTTCACCTCTTGCTTCAGGGGGCACACGGCCAGTGAGACCCCAAGGAGGTACCGAGATGAGCGCCGGAGAACGGGCCAAGGCAAAGGCCGAACAGATCGTCGGAAAGACCGTGCGGAAGGCGGCCCACGCGGTGCACAAAGAAACCCTCGCGGCGAAAGGCGCCGCTCTCGAATCACGGGGCAAGATGCGGGGCGCGAAAGAACAGACCAAGGGCTCCTTCAAGCGCTGAGTGCGCTGCCGCAGGCTTTGACCGTCCCAGGAACGGCTGCAGGCCCAGGGGAGAGGGATACAACCCCTTACCCTGTTCCCTGCCGCTCGCTGCCTGATCGGACACGCAGGGGGCACACGCGTCTTTCGCCCACACATGGTTGGGAGGGCGAACAGCCTCCGTCGTTGCGTCAGTGCCAGACGGGGTAGGGGTAGATGTGGAGGGTGAGCTGGGTGTCTGTGTCGTTGACGTTGTGGCCGTGGATCCAGCCCGTGGCACGGCGGTAGCTCCCCCGCGCCGACTACCGCGCCGCGCAGGAACACACCGCCCTCGGCCTCGAGGACCAGGCGCCGGACACCGTCCTGATCCTCGCCGACTGGCAGTACGCGGGCCACGGCCACACCCCCGGCGAATCCGTCCTGGCCGCCACCATCCTGACTCCGACCGACGTCGCCGAGCTGCTCGGTGTTCCGGTCGAGACGCTGTACCAGTGGCGGCGGAAGCGCACAGGTCCTCCGGCCTTCCGCGTCGGCCGGCACCTTCGCTACGACCCTGTCCGGCTTCGCCAATGGGTCGACGGTCTGACCGAGGTGGCCGCCTGATGCCCGGCCACGTGCAGGATCGCTGGTACAAGACCGAGACGGGCCCGGACGGCAAGCCGGTGAAGGTGAAGAGCGACCGCTATGGCAGCGGCCTCCGCTACCGGGCTCGGTACGTCGGGCCGGACGGCACCGAGAAGAGCCGGTCCTTCCCCGACCGTCAGAAGCGCAAGGCGGAGGAGTGGCTGGCCGAGACGGCTGCCGACATGTCCCGCGGTCAGTACGTCGACCCCGAGGCCGCCCGGATGACCTTCCAGCAGTACGCGGAGCGCTGGATCACCGGGCAGACGACCGACCTGAACACGCGCATCGGAGTGGAGACCCGGCTCCGGCTGCACGCCTTCCCCCGTATCGGGGCGCGTCCGCTCGGGTCGTTCCGGCCGGTCCACATCCGCGAGTTCGTGCGTGACCTGGAGAACGACTCGATAGGCGGCACCTACGCCCGCAAACACGACCATTCCCCGGCCCCGCGTACGGCTACGGGCCCCACCCCCGACCGAGTCGTCGGGAGTGGGGCCCGTAAAAGCCGTACCGGGGGGCTCAGCCGCTGCCCACGAAGAGCACCAGCAGCAGCCACACCACCGGGGCCGTCGGCAGCAGGGAGTCCAGTCGGTCCATGATGCCGCCGTGACCGGGGAGCAGGGTGCCCATGTCCTTGATGCCCAGGTCGCGCTTGATCATGGATTCGCCCAGGTCGCCCAGCGTGGCGCTGGCCGCGACCGCGAGGCCCAGCAGCAGGCCCTGCCACCAGGTGCCGTCGTCGATCAGGAACTGCATGCACAGCGCGCCCGCGACCATGGCGAACAGCACCGCGCCGAGCAGTCCCTCGCGGGTCTTGCCGGGGCTGATGCGCGGGGCCAGCTTGTGCTTGCCGAAGCGCCAGCCCACGGCGTACGCACCCGTGTCGCTGACGACCGTCAGCAGCAGGAAGGTCAGCACCCGCCACGGGCCGTCGTCGGCGGTGAGCATCATCGCCACGAACGTCGCCAGGAAGGGCACATAGAACGCGGCGAAGACACCGGCCGTGACGTCCCTGAGGTAGCCCTCCGGTGGCTCCGTCATGCGCCAGACCAGCGCGGCCAGGGCCGTCAGCGCCATGGCGACCCATGCACCCTCGGCACCCCGCACGTACCCGGCGACGACCATCGCCGCGCCGCCCAGCGCGAGCGGCACGAGCGGCGCCTTGATGCCCTTGCGCTCCTGCAGCCTGCTCGTCAGCTCCCACAGGCCCACGACCACTGCGACCGCGACCACGCCGACGAACACGGCCTTGTAGATGAACAGGGACGCGACGATCACCACACCGAGGCCGACTCCGACCCCTATGGCCGCGCTCAGGTCACGGCCCGCGCTCTTCTTCTGCGGCGCTGGCGCCGGCTGCGGGGCGTCGGGCATGGGCTCCGGATTCTGAGTGGGACCGTACGCGGGCTTGTGCCCGTACTCGGGCGTGTGACCGTGCTCCGGCATGTGGCCGTACTCGGGCGAGTGACCCTGCGGGGGCATGTGCCCGTGCTCGGGCGCGTAACCCTGCTCGGGCGGGTGACCGTGCACGGGCGTGTGACCATGCACGGGCGTGAACGTCTCGTCCCGGAACGAGGGGCCGCTCAGCCGAGCGGCCCCTCGGTCGTCGTCCTGGTCTCCGCCATACGCAGGTACGTCGGGCACGATGGGCATGGGGCGAGTCTGCTGCGCCTCGGGCGCATCGTACGCGGGACCCGCCGGGGCAGCCCCCTGGACAGGCCCACCCGCGGTGGACCCCCAGTAGCCGGCCTGCCCCGCTGGCGGCACCCCCCAGGAAGAGTCGGTCATCAGACTTCGAGCAGCTCTGCTTCCTTGTGCTTCAGGAGCTCGTCCACCTGGGCGACGTACTTCGCGGTGGTGTCGTCCAGCTCCTTCTCCGCACGGCGGCCCTCGTCCTCACCGATCTCGCCGTCCTTGATCAGCTTGTCGATGGCGTCCTTGGCCTTGCGGCGCACGGAGCGGATCGAGACCTTCGAGTCCTCGGCCTTGCCCTTGGCGACCTTGATGTAGTCGCGGCGGCGCTCCTCGGTCAGCTCGGGGAACACCACCCGGATGATGTTGCCGTCGTTGCTGGGGTTGACGCCCAGGTCGGAGTCGCGGATCGCCTGCTCGATGTTGCGCAGCGCGCTCTTGTCGAACGGCGTCACGACCGCCATGCGCGGCTCCGGCACGGAGAACGAGGCCAGCTGGTTGATCGGCGTCAGGGCACCGTAGTAGTCGGCCACGATCTTGTTGAACATCGCCGGGTGCGCACGGCCGGTGCGGATCGCGGCGAAGTCCTCCTTGGCGACCACGACGGCCTTCTCCATCTTCTCCTCGGCTTCGAGGAGGGTCTCTTCGATCACCACTTGCTCCTGCGTGTCTTGAGTAAGGCCCGGCTGCAGTTCCACATCGGGGCGGCGGCCGGCTGCGTCGCGTCTTCTTCCTGCACGGTTCCCGACCGGCAGGACATTGTCCATCCTCCGGCCAGGGTGCGTCCCGTCCGTCCCTCGGACAGGTGTCGTACCCGGGGCGAAGGAGGCCAGCCGGTCAGTCCCGGCTGCCCTGGTCACCCACCAGCGTGCCGATCTTCTCACCCTTGACGGCCCGCGCGATATTGCCCTCCGCCAGGAGTTCGAACACGAGGATCGGGAGCTTGTTGTCGCGGCACAGCGTGACGGCGGTGGCGTCGGCGACCTTGAGGTCGCGCGTGATGACCTCGCCGTAGCTGAGGGCGTCGAACTTGACGGCGTCCGGGTTGGTCTTGGGGTCGGAGTCGTAGACCCCGTCCACGCCGTTCTTGCCCATGAGCAGCGCCTCGGCGTCGATCTCCAGGGCGCGCTGGGCGGCGGTGGTGTCGGTGGAGAAGTACGGCATGCCCATACCGGCGCCGAAGATGACCACACGGCCCTTCTCCAGGTGGCGCACGGCGCGCAGCGGGATGTACGGCTCGGCGACCTGGCCCATCGTGATGGCGGTCTGCACCCGGCTGTCGATGCCCTCCTTCTCCAGGAAGTCCTGGAGGGCGAGGCAGTTCATCACGGTGCCGAGCATGCCCATGTAGTCGGAGCGGGCGCGGTCCATGCCGCGCTGCTGGAGCTCGGCGCCGCGGAAGAAGTTGCCGCCGCCGATGACGACGGCGACCTGTGCGCCGTCGCGCACGACGGCCGCGACCTCACGGGCGATCTTGTGCACCACGTCGGGGTCCACGCCCAGGCCGCCGCCACCGGAGAAGGCCTCTCCGGACAGCTTCAGCAGAAACCGGCCGCGTACTTTGCCGTCGTCGCTCTTCTGGGCCTTGGTGGTCATGGAGATCCCGCCTCTTTCACGTGTTGCACATACGAAGAAGGCCATTGCCGGTGGGGTCGCTGTTCGCTCCCATGCGCGGCAATGGCCTCCTCGTCAGATCTGCTGCCGTCCGCCACATGCCAGGGTGCGGCGGTGTGTGCGGACGACTGCTGTCGACCCTACCGAGAAATTCCCGCGGGTCGCGCGCCGATCGCGGTACGGACTCAGATGCCGACCTTGATGCGCGAGAAGCGCTTCAGGGTGACACCGGCCTCGTCCAGGACCTTCTGGACCGACTTCTTGTTGTCCAGCGCGTACGGCTGGCCGAGCAGCGTGGCGTCCTTGAAGAAGCCGTTGACACGACCCTCGACGATCTTGGCGATCGCGGCCTCGGGCTTGCCCTCGGCGCGGGTGGTCTCCTCGGCGATGCGGCGCTCGGACTCGACGACCTCGGCCGGGACGTCCTCCTTGGTGAGGTACTTCGGCGCGAAGGCGGCGATGTGCTGCGCGATGCCCTTGGCGACCTCGGCGTTCGGCTTGTCCAGCTCGACCAGGACACCGATCTGCGGCGGCAGGTCGGGCATGGTGCGGTGCATGTAGGCGAGCACGAAGCCGTCGGCGAACTGCGCGAAGCGGTCCAGGACGATCTTCTCACCCAGGTTGGCGTTGGCCTCGTCCACGAACGCCTGGACGGTCTTGCCGGCCTCGATCTCGGAGGCCAGCAGGGCCTCCAGGTCGGCCGGGGAGGTCTTGGCGACGTGCTCGGCGATGGCGTTGGCCACGGCCTGGAACTTCTCGCCCTTGGCGACGAAGTCCGTCTCGCACTTCAGCTCGACGATGACGCCGGAGGAGTTGTCGTCGGCGATGATGGAGACCACGGCGCCGTTCTCGGCGGAGCGGCCCTCGCGCTTGGCGACGCCCTTCTGGCCCTTGATGCGCAGCGCCTCGACGGCCTTCTCGACGTTGCCGTCGGCCTCGTCCAGCGCCTTCTTGCAGTCCATCATGCCGGCGCCCGTGAGCTCACGGAGCTTCTTGACGTCGGCGGCGGTGTAGTTCGCCATGAGTCTGTGAGTCTTTCTCGAAGTCTGGAAGATCTTCAGATCCGCACGGTCTGCGATCCACGTATCCGGATATCCGCGATCCACGCGTAGATGTAGATCATCTACGGGCAGATGCAGATATTTACGATCCACATGTAGACGTGGATCCGGGTGGCGCGCCGACTCGATGCCGACCTACGGGTGAACAGCGGGGGCGGACTTCACCGCGCCGGAGGCGCTGTTGGATGCAGTGCCGCCCCCGCCGTCAACGCTGACGATCAGGCCTGCTCGCCCTCGGCGGCCGGAGCCTCGGCGGGAGCGGCCTCGCCGGCCGGGGCAGCCTCGGCAGCCGGAGCCTCGGCAGCCGGAGCCTCGGCGGCCGGAGCCTCGTCCTTCTTCTCGCCCTCGAGCAGGTCGCGCTCCCACTCGGCGAGCGGCTCGCCCGCGGCCTTCTCGCCCTTGTCACCGGTGGCGACGCCGGAGCGGGCGATGAGGCCCTCGGCGACGGCGTCGGCGATCACGCGGGTGAGCAGGGTGACGGAGCGGATCGCGTCGTCGTTGCCCGGGATCTTGTAGTCGACCTCGTCGGGGTCGCAGTTGGTGTCGAGGATCGCGACGACCGGGATGTTCAGCTTCCGGGCCTCACCAACGGCGATGTGCTCCTTCTTGGTGTCCACGATCCAGACGGCGCTGGGCACCTTCTGCATCTCGCGGATACCACCGAGGGTCTTCTCCAGCTTGGCCTTCTCGCGGGAGAGGACCAGCAGCTCCTTCTTGGTCAGACCGGAGGACGCGACGTCCTCGAAGTCGATCTGCTCAAGCTCCTTCAGGCGCTGCAGACGCTTGTAGACGGTCGAGAAGTTGGTGAGCATGCCGCCCAGCCAGCGCTGGTTGACGTAGGGCATGCCGACGCGGGTGGCCTGCTCGGCGATGGCCTCCTGCGCCTGCTTCTTCGTGCCGACGAACATGACCGTGCCGCCGTGGGCCACGGTCTCCTTGACGAACTCGTAGGCGCGGTCGATGTACGACAGCGACTGGAGCAGGTCGATGATGTAGATGCCGTTGCGCTCCGTGAAGATGAAGCGCTTCATCTTCGGGTTCCAACGACGGGTCTGGTGACCGAAGTGGACGCCGCTCTCCAGCAGCTCCCGCATCGTGACGACGGCCATGGCCGTATCTCCTTGAATTTCTCGGTTGTGCCGCGTCCGCCGGACGGCGGTCGCGCCTGACGCCCGCGATGCGCCGTGCCACGAAGGACCGAGGGGCGCTGATACGAACCGTTTCCGATCTCGTATCGGGGCGTGCGAAGTCGACCCGGTGACCCGGATCGCCAGAAGAAGTGTACGGGACCGGCGGGGCGCCGGGTGACGCACCTGTCCACAACCGGGCGGTAATCCACAGGTCCCGGCCATGATCGGCGGGGTTGCGCCACGCTCTGGGCATGCGACGAGTGATGCGATGCGTGACCTTGTGGACGGGTCTCCTGCTGGCGGCGGCGGTGACGCTGCTGCCTCCCCCGGCCTGGGCGGACCCCCCGCCTCCCCAGCCCCCGCCTGCCCGCCAGGCACCAGTTCCGGCCATCGGCCGCACCTGGCCGGTGGGGGTCCGGCCGGTGGTGCTACGGGGCTGGGAGCCACCGGCGACGGCGTACGGCCCCGGTCACCGCGGCGTCGATCTGGCAGCCCCGCCCGGCGCACCGGTACACGCGGTGGCCCCCGGCCGAGTGACCTTCGCGGGCCGTGTGGCGGGCCGCGGCGTGGTGTCGGTACAGCTGACGGGAACGGACCTGCGGACGACGTACGAACCGGTGACCCCGTCGGTGAAGGAGGGGGACGAGGTGGGAGCGGGCGAGTTGCTGGGCACAGTGGAAACCGCCGGCTCGCACTGCGGTACGACTACGTGCGTGCACTGGGGCCTGCTGAGAGGTGAGACCTACCTGGACCCTCTGTCCTTGCTGCCGCCGTGGCTGCTGCGGAGGGGTCCGTCGAGACTGCTGCCGGTACTGGGAGTACCGCTGCCGGCCTAGCTGCGGGCCACAGTCAGGCTCAGCCCCGCACTCCCCGCAGAGCCATGGCCACCGCCGCGTCCGTGATCACCGCGGGATCCTCCGCCGCCCCCAGCTCGATCCGCCGCACGGCCGCGTCCACAACCCCCTGGAGCAGCATCGCCGCCAGCCGGGGCTGCCCGTGTCCCAACTCCCCGAGCGCCTCGACGATCATCGCGACCAGCCCACCGTGCGCCGCCCGGATCTTCTCCCGCGCCCCGGCGTCCAGCTCGCTCGCCGAGATGGCGACGACGGCCCGGTGCCGCCGGTCCCCGACCAGGGCCAGCTGCCGGCGCACATACGCCTCGACCTTGCCCTCGGCCGACTCCACCCGCTCCATGGCCGCCGCGACCTCGGCCGCCCACACGGGGAAGTCGACCTCGCACAGCTCTTCGACCACGGCAGCCCGGGAGCGGAAGTACTCGTACACGGACGACCGCGCCAGCCCCGTCCGCTCGGCCAGCGCGGGAAACGTCAGGGCTTCCGTCCCGCCCTCGGACAGCAGCGAGCGAGCCGCATCCAGCAGGGCGGCTCGCTGCATCGACCGGTGCTCGGCCACGGAGGCCGCTCGAATCCTTGGCACGTCGACCACTTTACGGACGCGCTCCCACGAACGGGAGACGACTCAGCGCCGAGACTCGCTCAGCGGCCGAAGCCGGCCAGCTTGGCCCGCAGCTGCAGCACCGACTTGGTGTGGATCTGGCTGACCCGGCTCTCGGTGACCCCGAGCACATTGCCGATCTCGGCGAGGGTGAGCCCCTCGTAGTAGTACAGCGTGACGACGGTCTTCTCCCGCTCGGGCAGCGTGTTGATCGCCCGCGCCAAGAACCGCCGCAGCTCCCGGTCCTCGGCCACCTCCACCGGGTTGTCGGCGGCTGTGTCCTCCAGCGTGTCCATGAGACTGAGCCGGTCCCCGCCCTCGCCGCCGACATGCAGCAGCTCCTCCAGGGCGACGACGTTGGCGAGCGACAACTGGCTGAAAACCGCATGGAGTTCGTCGACCTCCATACCCAGTTCGGCGGCGACCTCGGCCTCGCTCGGCGTCCGCCGCAGCCGCGCCTCCAGGGTCGCGTAGGCCCGCTCGACATTGCGGGCCTTCTGCCGCACCGAACGGGGAATCCAGTCCAGCGCCCGCAGCTCGTCGATCATCGCGCCCCGGATCCGGGTGATCGCGTACGTCTCGAACTTGATCTCCCGGTCGATGTCGAACTTCTCGATCGCGTCGATCAGCCCGAACACGCCGGAGGACACGAAGTCCGCCTGCTCCACGTTGGGCGGCAGGCCGACGCTCACCCGGCCCGCCACGTATTTGACGAGCGGCGAGTAGTGCAGGATCAGCTGCTCCCGCAGCCGGTCGTCCCCCGTCGCCTTGTACGACCGCCACAGCTCGTCGAGCGTCGAGGGAGCGGGCGGTCGCACGCTGCCACCGTCGCGGGCGGCTGGGGGGATCGCCGCCCGGTCGGACCCGGAGGTGTGCTGGGGCATTCGTCGCCTTGTGCCGTTCTGCCGTGAAGTGCCATGAAGTGCAGTGAAGTGCTATGGGGTGCAGTAGTGCGCTGGGAGTGAGAGGCCTGTGGGGTCGTGGGATGAAGTGGGCCGCCTGGGTGAGCTGTCGGTCTGATGTCGAGTTGACGCGTTCTGCGCCGGGGTCTTCGTGAGCGTAGCGTGACTGAGGTGTCGCGGTGTGCGAACAGCGAGGCTCAACCCACGCGCGGGGCTCCTTCGCCGTCCGCGCCGACGCACCCCATGCGTCGCTCTGTGTGACGGCCGGGGGCGCCAACTCGGCCAATTCCCAAGGGCGTACGGGGTTCCCCCGGACGGCCGAACACGTTCGGTCAGCATGGGCGGTGACCGTTCCGGACCGACATCAGCGCCTGGCGTGTCAACTTCCAGCCGTCGCCGTGTCGTTCGACGTAACCAAGTGCTCGGAGTTCGTACAGTCTCGCGATGGCCTCGTCCGTGGTGGTCCTCGCACCCAGCGCGATCTCCTGGGCGGGGGCCGCGCGGTCGCCGGGCAGGGCGGCGAGGACGGTCCGGGCCGCCGGTTCCAGCAGATCGTGCGGGAGCACGGGCCCCCGCCGCACCGGTGCCAGCTCGCCCATGGCGCCCACGAGTTCGACGACTTCCGCGGCGTCGGTGACCAGGGTGGCCTCACCGCGCAGCAGTTCGTGCACACCGGCGGAGAGGGAACTGGTGGCCGGACCGGGCACGCCCATGGTGAACCGTCCGAGGCGCTGGGCGGCCCGTGCGGTGACCAGCGAGCCGCTGCGGAAGGCGGCCTCCACGACGACGGTGCCCCGGGTGAGGGCGGCGATCACCCGGTTCCGGAGGATGAACCGGCTCGGCGTCGGGTGATCGCCGGGCGGCAATTCGCCGACCACCAGCCCCTGTTCCGCGATCCTGCCGATCAGCGCGGTGTGGCCCCGCGGGTAGGGCCGGTCGACGCCGCAGGCCAGGACGGCGACGGTGGCCCCGCCGGCGGCCAGCGCACCCCGATGGGCGGCGCCGTCGATGCCGTACGCACCCCCGGACACCACCACCCACCCGCGCTCGGCGAGCCCGGAGGCCAGGGTGGCCGCCATGTGCGTGCCGTACTCGGTGCAGGCGCGGGCGCCGACGACGGCGACGGATCCGATCGCCCACGTCCGCAGGCTGGGCCGTCCCCGCACCCACAGTCCGAGGGGCCGGGCGTCCCCGAGGTCGTCCAGCTGGCCGGGCCACTCCCCGTCCCCCGGACGGACGAACCGCACCCCGGCGGCCTGCGCCACCTCGAGATCCCGCTCGGGCTCGGCCCTCCCGGCCCGCGCGACGAGCCCCGCCCACCGGGTCCCGCTCACCCCCGGCAAGGCCTCCCCGCCGCTGCGCAACCGCCCCACCACCTCCCCCACCCCGAACTCCCGCACCCACCGCCCACCGACCTCGTCCCCCGGCTCGACGACCCGCGACAGAAACACCCGCCCGAGCAACTCGTCGTCCGGCGGCCCGGCTGCGGTCACGTGAGCGCCCCGATGGCCATGGGCACACCCCGCGGGACTCCCGTACGCAGTTGCAGGGCCAGGGCGACGTCGGTGGCGTCCGGGCGGTCGTGGCCGACGAGGTCCGCGATCGTCCAGGCGACACGGAGGACCCGGTCGATTCCGCGGGCCGTGAGCACGCCCCGCTCCAGGTTGCGTTCGGCCTCGTCCATCGCGCCGGCCGCGGCGTGGAAGCGGCTGCGCAGTTCCCGTCCGGGCACCTCGCTGTTGGTGCGCCACGGGGTGCCGGTCAGCCGGGCGGCCGTGCGCTGCCTGGCTTCGCCGACCCGGTCGGCGACGGTCGCGGTGGCCTCTCCCCGGGCGCCGGGTTCGGTGAGCTGGGCGCGGCTGACCGGGTCGACCTCGACCCGCAGGTCGACCCGGTCGAGCAGCGGGCCGGACAGCCGGGACTGGTACCGGCGGATGGCCGACGGCGGACAGTCGCACAGCGCGTCGCGCTGGGAGAAGCGTCCGCAGGGGCAGGGGTTGGCCGCGAGCACCATCAGGAACCTCGCCGGGAAGCGCACCACACCGGCGCTGCGCGCGATCACGACATGCCCCGCCTCCAGGGGCTGCCGCAGGGCGTCGAGGACCTGGCTGTGGAACTCGGGGGCCTCGTCCAGGAACAGCACGCCCCGGTGGGAGAGGGAAACGGCTCCGGGTCGCGCGATGCCCGGGCCGCCGCCGACGAGGGACTGCATCGTGGCCGAGTGGTGCGGGGCGCAGTAGGGCGGGACGTCGATCAGGGGTTTGCCCGGCGGCAGCAGCCCGGCCACCGAGTGCACGGCCGTGACCTCCAGGGACTCCTCCCTGCTCAGGCGGGGCAGGACAGCGGGCAGCCGCTCGGCGAGCATGGTCTTGCCGGCGCCGGGCGGCCCCTCCAGGAACAGGTGGTGCCCGCCGGCCGCCGCCACCTCCACGGCCGTACGGGCCGAGGTCTGGCCCACGACGTCGGCCAGATCGTGATCCTGATCGTGCTGCGCGGCCCCGATGCTGTGCATGCCGGTGGCCGCTCCCGTGCCCGGAACCCGCAGGCCGGCCAGGAGTGGATCCGGGCGTCCCTGCTCGTCCGGTTCCTCCTCGGGTACGGGTTCATCGGTCAGGATCGCGATGAGCTGCCGCAGGCTGCGGATGCCGAGCACCGACACTCCGGGGACCAGCGAGGCCTCGGCGGCGGCGCACTCCGGCACCACCACCTGGTCGTAGCCGGCGTCGGCGGCGGCCAGCACCGCGGGCAGGA
The DNA here is from genome assembly GCF_053592455.1 of Streptomyces sp. NPDC002676. NCBI lineage: Bacteria > Bacillati > Actinomycetota > Actinomycetes > Kitasatosporales > Streptomycetaceae > Streptomyces > Streptomyces sp. NPDC002676. The sequence goes on from NZ_JBSFVT010000017.1 coordinate 51,167, forward strand.
TGCCACGGACCGGCCGCACCCGGCCGTCCAGGCCGAGCTCTCCGATCATGACGATGTCGGCCAGGACCCTGGGGTCGATCCGCTCGGCGGCACCGAGCACCGCGCAGGCCACGGCCAGGTCGAAGCCGGAACCCGCCTTGGGCACCGAGGCCGGGCTGAGTCCGACGGTGAGCTTCTTCTGCGGCCACTCGCCGCCCGAGTTCACCGCTTCCCTGATGATTGAGTGAGTTCAAGCGTCGGGAGTGACAGCAATTGAGTACGTGGCGAGTAGTGCGGGTACCGGACCCAGGTCGGTGGGGGACGCTCCCGGCTGAGGGTGTTTTGGGGGTTCGGGATCTGCCGGAAGCGGTGGCCCGGATGGGCCTGAAGCCGGGTGATCCGGTGTTCGTACGGCCGGACGGAATGGTCGATGCGGATCTTCTGGATTTCGTCCGGTCGAGCACCTTCCGGAATATGGAGCGTGAGTCGAAGCGGAATTACTCGACGGATATGCGTCTACTGCTGGAGTTTCTGTCCTCGCGGAATGTCGAGTGGCGGCAGGCGACTCAGCAGGACCTGGGGGACTTTCGGGACTGGCGGTGCGAGGCGCCGGAGAACCCGGGGCAGATCAGCGGAACGAAGTGGGATCGGGAGGCGGCGGCCTTCACGAAGCTGTTCAAGTGGGCTGGGGTGCGTCTCATGCCGGTGGATATCTCGCGGCCAGAGGACCGGGCGGCGGACTCAGTCAGCTCGCGTGTGTCGTGGCTGACGCCGCGGACCTGGGGCCTGTGGTCGGACGTCGGCCTGCGCGGCCACGGCCGAGGCGGGATACCGGCGCCGGGGTGGGATTCGCGGACGGAGATACGGAACACCAGCTTCGTGCAGCTGCTGCTGTCGTCGGCTCTACGGCGGCAGGAAGGCGGGTCACTGCTGACGTTCGAATTGCCCACTCAGCGGCTACGGCACGGGCGCTACTGCCATGGGCGAATAGCGGGGGCGGTGACGCGGTCGAAGAACAGCCGGGTCTTCTACGTCTCGGTCGATGCGGTCGGCCAGGTTGAGGCATACATCCAGTCCGAGCGGGCCTGGGCCATCGCGCGAGCTCAGGCGAAGGGCCGCTACGAACGGCTGCCCCAGATACGGCTCATCACCCGGGTGACTGGCGGGCTGAAGCCGAAGGTCGAGTGGGTCGACCGGAACGGCGTCGTCGGCGAGCGGGAGCTGAGCCGGCTGGGCTGGATGGAACGGCAGTCGCTGTTCCTGGAGGGGCCGGAGGGGCCGGAACCCGCGTATCTATGGCTGACCGAGCAGGGCATGCCCATGCCACCCGGGCGGTGGAACGGGGTCTTCAGAACGGCGAACCAGCGTTGCGAGAAGGTCCTGCTGACCGACAAGGAGCGGAAGGTCACCCGTGATCTGCGGCTGGCAGCGATGCGGGCCAAGAGCCCGTACGCCACCCCACACTCGACCCGGCACTCGGCGGCGCTCTATCTGCTGATCGTGCTGAACCAGCTGGTGGAGACCCGTTACGGACTCACGAAGGCCGAGAGGCGGGACTTCGCCCTGCTGTTCGGCGACCCGTGGTGGCTGGTGAAGACGATCCTCGGTCATTCGGACGTGGAGACGACGAAACGGCACTATCTTTCGCCTGTCGCTCACCTGCAGCTCGAATCGATCCTGGCCATGGCCGATACCACTGACGACCAGGACAAGGGCACGGAGGATCTGGACGGCGTCTTCGCCCGGCTGGCCCGGGAGACAGCCGGGATCCAGGACATTGACACGCTTCTCGGGGCGGCGTCGTGAGCGGCCGGGGGCGCAGGGCGGTCCCGCCGCCGCCCGATCACCGCGTCGATCCGCCGCTGGCCCCGGACGGGCTGGTCGTCACAATCACCAACAAGGCGGGCTACAAGAAGGAGTTCGACTTCGCCGAACTTCCTGTTGCTGAGCCGATGCAGCGGTCCCTGGCCAACGCGTTCGCCGACCAGTCCAGGAACTGGACGAGTCACAGATCCGGTCGGAGTTTCTGGTCGAACATCAAGTTGTTCACAGAGTTTCTCGCCAAGCTGGACAGTCCGCCGAAGGACTTGGATGGTCTGACCGTCAGCGTGATGCAGAGCTGGCGGGACGAGAACAAGGGCACCAGCAGCGGCAGGAACAAGCAGGCAGCGGTTCGCACGGCCCTGCGACGGGACCCTCGGTTGGCGACTGGGCCCATGGCGGAGGTGTTGGCCCGTCGGATCCCGCGGTCGAAGTCGAGCAAGCAGTCCTATGAGGAGGCCGAGTGGGAACGGGTGGCACTGACCGCTCAGCGCCAGTTCCGGTCGGCCTGGCTGCGGATCGGTGAGAACACGCGCCTGCTGAACCGCTGGCGGGGCGGCGATCTCGCCAGGGGAAGCCGCGAGTGGAAGATCGGGAGGATTCTGGACCACCTCGCCTGCACTGGCGATGTCCCCCGCACTCTCTACCCGAGCGGACAGTCCGGCGTGACGAACCACAAGCTGCTGGGCGGCCGGGGGCCCGAGCAGACGTGGGGAAGGCTCTTCTTGACCCGTGGTGAGCTCACCGCGCTGGCAGTCCTACTGACGGACAGGTTCGGATGGAATCTGTCCTTCTATGACCGTATGCCGGCGCCAACTGCGGCGCCGTCGGCCGGCGAGACCACCTCGGTGACCTATCAGGTTCAGGTCGAGAAGCGCAGAGCAGGCGGCGGACGGTGGTTCTCCACCGAGAACATCACCGATTCAGGAGCCGACTCGCTCGGGAGGCTGATCACTCAGGCGCTGGAGGCCACTGCGCACGCACGGGCCATGGCCCACCGGCTGAAGCCCGGTGCCGATCTTCTGATGGTCGCTCGCGCCTACCAGTCCGGGGACAAGCACGCGGATCTGGACCGGCCGGCCCCGCAGTGGCCCCTGACCTTTGGCGTCTCGGACGCGATGTCTCGGTGGTGGGCCGAGAGCAACGGGCTCGGCGGGGCGCCGTTCCAGCGGATCCGCCGGACAACGGTGACGGACGAGGGTCGCCCTCTGCAGCACACCCAGCGAACTCACGAGAGCGTCTATGTGCTGCCCGACAAGAGGGTTCAACGCGCTTCGCGGAACGTGTTCACCGACGGTGCCCTCGACGCCCTGGACCAGGCCCGAGCTGCCGTCTTCGGCGGGAAGATCGCCAACGAGCCGGATCCGGAGCATCAGGAGACAGCGACGGTGGATTGCGAAGACGAGGAGACCAGCCCCTGGCCGGCTCCCGAGGGCGGCTGCGGAGCGGACTTCCTGCTCTGCCTGGCCTGCGCAAACGCATACGTCCACCCCGGCCATCACCCCCGGCTCGCCCACCTGCACCAGCAGATCGTGAGTCTGCAGTCCGTCCTGGAGGACCGCATGTTCCGCGAGCGCTGGAACGATCATCTGCTGCGGCTGGAAGACCTGCGCAGGAAGGTCGGCTCGGGTGCCTGGGAGGCGTCCTTGGCCCGCGTCAGCGAGACCGACCGCACCATTGTCCAACTCCTGGTGAAAGGCGACCTCGCCCCGTGACCAGCCTTGCTGCGGAATACGACCCCTACATCCTGCCTCTTCCCGGCCCGGACACCCCGGCGGTGCTACCTCAGTGGATCAGCCCGGGCAACACCCACCCCAACTCCCTCTACTGTGAAGCCGTCTGGCCTCTGGGCCCGCTCATCGACAACCCCAGCACCCGGCTGGTAAAGATCCAATGGAGACGCTGTCCGGCTCTCCTACTCGGCGAGATGAAGCTCGTCACCTGGACGATGATCAACGGCCAGCTCCGGCCCACCTACCTCAAGGGCCGAGGGGTCGGAGCCCGGGCTAGGACATCCGCCCTTGACATTCGGGACACCTGCAACGAATGGATACGGCTGGCACGGTGGCTGCACAAGCGTCGCTTCACCAGTCTCGCCGACTGCACCGAGCATGTGTGGCGGGCCTACATCTCCGAACGCTGCAGCAAGATCTCCCGCGGTCACGCGGAGAAGGTCTGCGGCAGGTTGACGGATCTATGGGCGTTCGATCAGCTCAGCGCCCAGCCCGCAGGCGTCATCCGGCCTCCGTGGGAGGTCGAGGGAGTCGATGACTTTCTTCCTTCAGCTGACGACGCGGCGCACGGCGAGAACAGTACAGAGCCGCTGGACCCGCAGGTCCTGGGTCCTCTGCTGGTCTGGGCGATCCGTTTCGTCGACGACTTCGCCGACGACATCCTCGCGGCCTGGGCCGAAAGAGACCGCCTGTTCGCCGCCGCCGCAGCCAACGAGGCGACCCCGGAGAGTCGTGTCGCGCTCAAGGAGTTCCTACTGCCTCTCATCCGGTCGGGCTCTCCTCTGCCCTCCGTTCAGTGGAAGGGGCAGCGCGCCCCGGCCCGCACTTACCTATCTGCCCTCACCGGCGCGACCCCCAGCCAGGTGGAACGGTTCACCGCACAGCACCAGTTGTCCGCCCTGGTCACCGAGCGGCCGGGCCCGTGTCCTCTACAAGTACCGGTCACCGGTCGAATCGACGGGAAGCCGTGGCGCGAACACATTGACTTCGATGAGGCCGCCGAGCTGATGCGGCACCTCGGCACAGCCGCAGTTATTCTTTGTCTATATTTGACCGGTATGCGCCCACAGGAGGTGCAGGGATTGCGATCAGGTTGCTGCCCTGATCCCGCACCCGCACCCGATGGTTCCCCCGGGCGGCATCTGATCCGCAGCCAGCACTACAAAAACGTCATCGACGAGGACGGAACCCACGTTTCCGCAGGCGAGGAACGCGAGGTTCCCTGGGTGGCGATCGCCCCGGTTGTCCACGCGATTCGCGTCCTGGAACGGATGGTCCCCGACGGGGAGCTCCTCCTCAGCGCCAGCCACCATGACATTCCCTTCCAACGTGGATACAACGGGGTGTTGAAGAACACTGCGCTGAACGACCGGATCGATAAGTTCGTCGACTGGGTGAATCGCGAGGCCAAGACTCAGGGGCTGTCCGATCAGATCATTCCGCAGGACCCCCACGGAGCGATCGGGATGTCGCGGTTCCGCCGGACTCTGGCCTGGCACATTGCCCGCCGTCCTGGCGGGCTGGTGGCACTCGCGATTCAGTACGGGCACATGAGAACCGTCTTGGACGCCCGAACATCCAGCGGCTACGGCTCCCGCAGCCGCGGTGGCATCCACAGCGTCCTCGATGTCGAGACCGCCCTCGCGGCCGCAGATACTGCCGCCCGGCTAAGTGATCGTCTGGCCGCGGGGGAGAAGGTCTCCGGCCCGGCCGCCCGCAGGGCGCTGACCGCAGCCGCCACGACCCCGCGGTTCGAGGGCCGGATCGTTCCCGCGACGTTCGCGAAGAAGGCCGCCCAGTTCCTCGACCGGAACGGAATCGTCCTCTTCGACAACCCCGAGGCCATGCTGATCTGCGCATTCAAGCGGGACAAGGCACTCTGCGAGCCGGAGCCGGGGGCGAACGCGCCCAAGCAGTACGACTGCCGGCCCGGCTGCGGCAACACCGTCCGCACCGACACCCACGCCCTCCTCATGCGAGAACGCGCCGACCAACTCGATCAGCAGGCCAATGCGTCACCCGGCCCGCTCGGCCAGCGGCTCAAAGCCAATGCCGACCGGCTCCGAGAAATAGCCGATGCCCACGACGCCACCTCTCTATCCGCAAAGGCCAGCGCATGACCCTCCAACCCCGTCACGACGACGAGCGGACCCGGATCCGCGAAGCCATCGACCGGCTCCTCGCCGGGACACCGACAGCCTCGGACGGGAGTCTCACCGTCAAGGCCCTCGCCATCGAGGCCGACGTCCACCGCATGGCCCTCATGAAACGGCACGTCGATCTGAAGAACCACTTCTACGAACGTGTCCGGAACGAGACCTCACAGGTCCCCGAGTCCGAGAGGAAGCTGCGGGAGACCAACGCCCGGCTTCGGCAGACCGTCAAGGACCAGAACGCCGAGATCGAAGAACTACGCCAGCAGGTCACCCGGCTCACCCTCGCCAGTGCTGTTCTGACCCAAGCGAGGGACGCCCCGCAGCCGTCCTCGCCCGGGGCCAGCAATGTCACCCGGCTGCGTCCGAGACGCCGATAAGTCACGGGCCGTCCTGAATCACCTGGCCTTGGGGCCCGGTCTTGCCGGGCCCCAAGGCATCCAGTCCGTTTACTGCTGGCCGCGCTACTCGTCCTCGTCGAGTTCGGTGTCAGGCGGGAGCTGGGACTGCTGCCCGGCAACCTCGATGAGCCGATAGCGCCGCTGGCTTCGCCTCCCTGCAGCTGAGCGAAGAACGAAGCTCTCAAGCCTCACTTCGACTTCTTGATCCAGATGCTCTTTCACCACACTGACCAGCGAATCGTCCACGAATCCGTGGATCTCGCTGCCGGTCGGGGGCTCGAAATAGAAGATCTGCCTGCGGGTCCGCAGTCCGTCGAGGCGCCCCTGCAGCCGGATGATCTCCCGTTCTTCACGGATGACGCCCAGCCGTTCGCGGAGCGTCGCAGCCTGTCCGGCGGAGAGGACGGAAGAGATTCGCTCACCGGTTCCGCGTTGGACAGCCAGGCTGATGTCCAGGTTCGGGTTGGGCAGGTCGGCGATCAGGTCCGCGACCGCCCGCCGCATCACCGGGGAGGCACTGAACAATGAGTCCATCGACGCTTCGTCGTCGGGCCCCTCGGGCAGGGCCCGGACGAGTTCGACCGCACCGATCTCAGCCCACGACACACCGGCCGGAGCCAGATCGTCCTGGTTGTCCTCAACTGTCGGCGCGTGGGGCTGCAGGTCCACAATGATCGAACCGGCCATGGAAGCGGCGACGTCGAGCCGGGCAGCCACAAGATCCATCGGCTGCAGTCTGACGACGTCGGCACGGCGGACGCGTCGGGCCTTGGCCAGGCGAGCCACGGCTTTCTGCACGCGTTGAAGGAAGTCGCCCACCTCGTGAGCGGCGATCAGCCCTCCGTTGTCAGGGTTGGCGAGCCGAAACTTGAATCCCGGTCCGGCAGCCGTCTGCAGCAGCCCGAGGCCGCTGAACTTCACTGCCGAAGCCTGGAGGCTTGCCCGGGCGAGCCGGGAGAGCGGATCGGTCCCCTCAGTCGCCTGCAGGGCACGGGCATACTTGTCGCGAAGATCGTTACTCACCAGCTCACCTCCAGATATCCCTTAACCGCCCCAGGGACGAGCTGCCCATCAGGACCTTTGACGCTGGACCACGTCGCGTCCCAATACTCCTCTATCTCAGGAACACCGGCGACCACGGCGAAGCTGTCTATCAAGCCCCCCATGGGCTGCACACGGTTCGCCCACACCTCAGGCTGGCCGGCCTGGACTCCTTGGAGGGTGAACAGAGGGATGAGCCGCTCATGATCCTTGTCTGTCAGAGGCAGGTCACGGTCGATGAGCACGACCAAGTCCAGGTCCTCCGGTGGAGCAGCCTTATGAGAGCAAAACCCACCATCCACCCAGAAGGTTCCTCGTTCAAGAACGTCCTTGATCATGTCGGCGTACAACTCAAAGGCTCGGAAGATGCGTCTGCGGTGCTCGGCATGCGGAGCCTGCTCGACGAAAAGCTCTTCGATCTCGGCCAATGTCGCAGCGTGACGACCCGGCGGCAGCACACCAATTTCTGTGAGCGCTGGAATCACATTCCCCCCTTAGGCCAGCTCGCGCCGACCATCCGCCCATCCCAGGCGGCCACCCTATCTAGGGAGGCCATACCCAGAAATAGGAACGTCAGTATTGCGAGGGGAAACAGGAACCCAGCGTTGCCCCAGGGACTCATGCAGGACCAAGCCGATCCATCCCATCAGCACCCCACGCCGCCTCAGCCAGTACGCGACCCCCTCGCCAGCACCGGAGGGCGCCACACGCAGGCCCTCAATGACCCTCTGGACCTCGCAGCCCGCGAAGTCACCCGCCTCATCGGCCTTCGCCCATCGCATCCGCGGCAAGCGATATCCCACCGGTTGCGGGCTGTCTGCGCTGGCCAAGGCCAATCTCCGCGATCCGCGCACCAAGCCTGCCTACCCGTCGTCCGCTCCCGGCCTGCGGTGTGCACGGCATGTCGCCTGAACGCGGCGAGAACGACCCCCGCTGGCAGACCATGGTCACCGCACGAGCGCTGTCCTGGGGCGCCGGCAGCCCTTCCTGGAGGCATTACGACGGCAACACCCGCCCGGGCACTCCCGCCCGAGCAGCTGCGCTCGCCGAGGAGGACCTCGCCGAACTGACCGGTCGACAGCGGTAGATCGAGGCGGTCGAGTGGGCCGAACGCGTTCGCTACGAGGGCCGTGTCCTGCGGCCCACGCACACGGACGCCCTGGCCGCTCTGCTCGCTCTGCACTGGCACGGGACCTCCCCGCACCCCAGCAGGTCCGTGAGCTCGCCACCGCGCTCCAGGAGGCCGGAGAGATTCCTGCAGACCGTCTGGACACCGAGGACCTCTTCACCGCGGCGCAATGCCTCGGTCCCCTGCAGAACGCCGATGTCCGCGAACGCATCCTCGACGGCAAGAAGCTCACCAAACTGCTGCGCGGCAATATCGGCACCGCACTGCGGGAAATCACGCATCCGCACTGGATGCAGCATTTCTGGGCGACCCACAAACTCGCCATGACCACCGCCAACGGCGGACGCGACCGTGCCCGGTCTGGCTCATCCCATGGCTGCATTGCGGATCAGGTCCCGGAGCGCGCGGGCGCTGGTGATGGCGTAGTGGTCTGCATCGGAGCCTACGGCGATGAACTCGTCAAGATCGGGCCAGTCGACCACGCACTCCAACAGCCGCAGAGCGCCTGCATCCCCTGTATCGAAAGCCGATGCGCAGCTGACGCAGATATTCCGGATCAGATCCACAATGGCAGAGCGGAAGAGTCGCGGAGCCATCGCATCCTGCTGCCAGTAGATGACTTCACCGATCGCCTCATCCCAACTGGCCTGCCCCGCGAGGGCTTCAATGAGGCGACGGCGGGCCTCTACCTCGAGCAGTCCCGATACCCCCTGCCCCAGCAGGTCTCGGCAGTGCGATTCCGCTTCGGCGTAGCGGTGGTTTCGCAAGCAGTCCTCTGCTTGTTGCAGGCTTGCGTGTTGTTCGGCGTACGGAGTCGGCTCGATGCGGGACTCCAGGTCTGTGAAGGCGTCGTTGAGCAGCGCAAGCCTTGTAGCGATGTCCCCCGGGATAGTCGATGCCTGGATCAGCAGCCGCGACTCGATAGCCAGTTTCATGGCCGCCTTGGGGTAGTCGTACACCCAGGACCGCGCCTGATGGAGGACGAACTCCAGGTGGCTGATCGCGTCGCCGAGCGTGGTCTTGAGCGTCGGCCGTCTGGCCATGCCGAGCTCGTGGACCTGGATCGTCATCGCAGCCAGAGCGAACCGTGTCTGGGTGACGAGGGCGTCATTGTGCGAGCCGGCCCTCGCCAGGTAGTCGAGCTCGCGCAGATAGAGTTCCTCGGCTCGTACGGCATCTCCCTGCAGGTAGTAGGGGGCGGCGAGGTTGCCGCAGAGGAGGGCGGCGCGCTCGCTGGGCAGGTTGAGGCGGTCGATGTGTTCCAGGAGCATCTCGGCGTGCGACTGCATAATCTGCACCCGTTCCAGCTCGCCCAGCTGTGCGGGCCCGGTGAGCCAGCGCTCCACATGCCCGCCCAGTTGATCGATCGCCGCCGACTGTGCCGGGTGCTTCGCGAGGCGTTCCCGCATCAGTTCCTGGCTGACCGTATTGATGGACAGGGCACGGTCGGCCCCGGGCATCGTCTCGCCGTACGAGGGCGGCAAGGAGAGATCGTTTTTGATGAGCGAGAAGCGGGCCAGCTCGCGCAGCGCCTCCCCGATGTTGACCGTCTCCGGGGGAATGAGCACGGGGCCGTGATGCTCGGCATCGAGGTCCTCGACCCTGCTGATCGCCGCGGCGAGCAGGAGGTGCGCGGGTATCTGGTGGGAGGCCAGGTAGGCGGCCGCATAGAACATCTGCACGGCAACGGCGGCGGTGTCGAGTACCACACCGGGCCGGATTCGGGCCTCGATCTGGTCGATGCACATGTTGTGGGCGGCCGCGAGGGTGCGGGGGTAGCCCAGAGGCACCATGTCCTCATCCGCGTAGGAGCGCAGCTTGAGGTCCTTGAGGTAGTGGTCGACCTGGTCGACTCCCAGCCCGCAGGTATGGAAGTAACTGGCTCCGAGCTCCAAGGCCAGGGGCCAGTCGCCCAGTTCGTGTGCCAGCCGGTCCAGTGCGTCCTGCCACAGGGCTTCGTCGGTATCGCCCAGGTGAAGGCGCCGGGTCAAGAGCTGGACGGATTCGGGGCGTTCCATGGCGCAGACGTGCACCACCGCGCCGATGCCCAGATGGGTGGCCGCGTTCAGCGTGGTGATGATGACGTCGCCCCGGCTGGCCGTGGGCACCCAGGTCTCGGTCTGCCGCATCACGGCCACGTTGTCGAAGACCAGCAGCCAGCGGCCTGGCAGCCGGCCGAGGGCTCTCTGCACCGCCTGCTGCGTTTCATCGGGCCGGGCTTCTGGGGAGCCGACAGCCTCGGGGTCCAGCACGGCCAGTACCCGCTGGAACGAGCCATGGGTGGAGGCTGTGGTCTCGCAGTCGATCCAGCCGATGAAGTCGTAGGCATCGGCCCGCTCGGCGATGTAGAGGGCGGCGGCGCTGGACTTGCCGATGCCCGACGGCCCCACCAAGGTGGCCCGGCGCGTGGGGTGCGTCTGGCTGGCAGGGAAGGCTGCGAGCAGTGGATCGATGAGCTTGGGCCGGCGTACATCGGGGATGGCCGGGATCTTCCCCGCGATGGTGCCCCAGTCGCGTGTGCCGATGGACTGCGCCAGCGTCGCCGGGTCGACGAGTATCAGCCTGCGCAGCTCCGCCAGGGAGAAGGCGGCCCGCTCGCCGGTCACATCGGCGGCGCGGCCGAAGATTTCAGAGATGAGGTAGCCGGTGAGCAGCCCGGACGATGCCTCTCCCAGGCCTTGGTGCGCGCGATTGCGGATGATGCGCAGCAAGTTGCGTAGCTCTTCGAGGATCTCGCCGTCATCGCGCGGGTCGAATTCGAGGCGGCAGCGGGCCAGCCGGTCAAGCCCCTCGGCGTTCAGCTTCGCCAGCTGGTCCCGGCGCTGCGGGGCGTCGCTGAAGAGTTCCATCAGAGCGTGCCGCAGCACCTGCGGCTCGGACCCTGCCAACAGGACTTCCTTCAGCCGCTCCCCCTTGGCGCCTGGGCGGGCATTAGTCAGTAGGCAGTAACTGCCCACCTCCTGCGCGCTGTTGAGCATCTCCAAAAAGACGCCCAGCGCCAGGGCGCCGCTCATGGAGCCGCCCGCGGCCCGGCTCTTGACCTGAACCGCCATACTCACGGTCCCGTCCGCGTGCACCACGTCGAAATCGACCTTGTCCGCGCCTGCGTCGCCGGGTGGCGGGCCCTCCACCCGGACACAGGCAGCCTCCGGATCGTCGATCACCGCGACCAGCCGCTCCAGTGTGCGCAGGTACTGGTAATAGAACCCCCGTGCAGCTCCGCGCCCCCCGTCCATGCCCGCGGACCCCCTTCCACGCCTGCGCGCCGGACAGCCCCGGCCAACGGTATTGATCAGCGGTCTAGGCTATGGGGCCCGGCGGCACAGATTCGATGCATCTGCCGATTCTGGCCTGATCACGCTCCGGCCTGACAAGCGTGATCCGCTCGCCCGGGCCGACGAGCGCGACGGTCCCTCACAGCGCTTCCACCCATTCGATGGGTTCAACAGCGAGGTCCGCCGCAGCCTCACCCGAGGGCGCCCGCACGTCGCCGGCAGTCGCGTCCTGCGCAGGCTCCGGGACAGTGGCGGCGTAGGGGATCGCGCCGGCACAGGCCGCACAGGTGTCGGCAAGGTGCCAGGTCCGGCCGTGATCCGCCCGGATGAGCAGGAGCCGCAGCGGACCGGAACAGGGCCCCTGACGCCCGTGCCACGCGCAGGACCTATCCCGGCACTGACAGATCCGCAGATGCGGCGGCAACCGGGACTCGACGAGGTGGCCCGCGAGATGCCGGCGGACCTGCACGACCCCAGCAGCGCCCACCGCCGCAGCGGGCTGCATACAGGCGCTGCACGTCAGCACCGGCCGCCCCGCCGGACTGCTGATCGTGACGGTCCAGGCGCGTGCGGACAGGGCCATGGACATCGATCCCTCCAAGTCGTGATCGGTCAGTCGCCGCCCCGACGTCCGGGCGGCTCCGGCACCGTAGTGCAGACCCCTGCCCTGCCGTAGGCCCTCCCATACTGCTGCAAATAGGGCAGAGGTCTGCACTGCCAGGGCAGGGGTCTGCACCGTCGGATGGACGGGTGACGATCTTTCCGCCGCCGGAGCCTGACCCGACGGCGCTCAGACTTTCCCTCGCACGCCTGCGTGCGCAGCGCGGGTGGAGCTATGACGAGCTCGCCGCACGCAGCGGGCTTTCCCGCCGCACCCTGATCGAGATCGAACAGGGCCGAACCATCGGCACGTTGGCGACCTGGCATGCCCTCGCCCACGCCTTCGCCATCCCCCTGGGAGAGCTCCTTGGTCCGCTGTGCACGGGGCACGAACCCCCGGCATCCGATACCTGAGCCCAGCTGCCCTGCCGGCCACCCGAACGTGATGGCGCCTTCGCACAGCCGTCCTGATTTCGGATTCTTGTCGCCTTCCCGTCACCGCATCGGGCGGACCGGGCGGCGCGTACGTAGGCGACGGGCGGGTCCATTGGCACGTTTCACTCCGGCACCGTCCCCTGCGCCCACAGCTCTGTGGCGTGGGCTTCGAGCTCCCGGAGAGAACTGTTCATGCCCTTTTCCCCGACCGACGAACAGGCAGCCGCCCTGGAGGCATTCCGCAGCGGTGGCCATCTCGCCATCCAGGCTGGCGCCGGCACCGGCAAGACGTCCACACTCGTCTTCCTCGCGGAGCAGACGCCCCTGCGGCGTGGGCGCTACCTCGCGTTCAACCGGGCCATCGCCCTGGACGCCGCCGCCCGTTTTCCCTCGACGGTCCAGTGCAAGACGGCCCACTCGCTGGCCTACGCCGCCCTCGGCCACCGCTACCGCGGCCGCCTCAACGGCCCCCGCCGGCCCGGCTGGCGGATCGGACAGGACCTGGGCCTGAACGCCCCGGCCGACATCGGCCAGGCGGGGCTGATGCCAGCAGCACTCTCCAACGCCGCGCTGCGTACGGTGACCCGTTTCTGCCAGTCGGCCGACACGGAACTGGGTCCTCATCACGTTCCACGCCTGCGGGGCCTCGACGACGAGGACCATGCGGAGCTGGCCGATCTGATCCTGCCCTACGCGGTGAAGGCCTGGGCCGACCTGCAGGACCCCTGCGGCGGCGTGGTCCGTTTCGAGCACGACCACTATCTGAAGATGTGGGCTCTGACCGAGCCCGTGCTGCACGGCGACTTCCTGCTGCTGGACGAGGCCCAGGACACCAATCCCGTCCTCGAGCAGATCGTGCTGGCCCAGCAGGAGCGCACCCAGATCGTCATGGTCGGTGACTCGGCGCAGGCCATCTACGGCTGGCGCGGCGCCCGCGATGCCATGGCGAGATTCACCGGCCATCACCTGACACTGACCCGCTCCTTCCGCTTCGGCCCCGCGCTTGCCGGCGAGGCCAACCGCTGGCTCGCCCTGAGCAACGCTCCCATCCGGCTGTCCGGCAGCCCCGACATCCCCACCACGATCGGATTCAGCGCCGGCCGCCCGGATGCGGTGCTGTGTCGGACCAACATCGGTGCGATGACCGAGGTCCTCGCCCTCATCGCGACCGGCACCAAAACGGCGCTGGTGGGCGGCGGCGACTCCCTGCGCGCCCTGGCATGGGCCGCCCGTGACCTCATCCAGGGGCGCCGCGCCCACCACCCCGAACTCGTGCTCTTCACCACCTGGACGGCCCTGCGCGACTACGCCGCGCACGACCCCGCCGGCAGCGACCTGCAGCCCTTCGCCAACCTCGTCGACGAGCACGGCCCAGACGCCATCCTCCAGGCCGTCGACCGACTCGCCCCCGAAGACGATGCCCAGGTCACCGTGTCCACCGCCCACAAGGCCAAGGGCCGGGAATGGGCCCGGGTGCGCATCGCACCCGACTTCACGCCGCCCGCCAACCCCGACGAAGTCGATGCCGCAGGTCGTCCCACTCCCCGCCCCGTCGACGAGGCAGAAGCCCGCCTGGCCTACGTCGCCGTCACCCGAGCCCGCCACCACCTGGACCCGATCGGCCTGGCCTGGATCCACCAGCACCCCGACAACCCCGCCGTAACTCGAACGTGAACGCCCCCCGTGGCCGGGCCCGGCCTTGCCCGCTGATCTCCGGGCGCCATGGGGCCACGCCGCAGCACGGATGCTGCCCGCGAAGCGAAGGCGCCGCCACTTTGGGCAGCCGGACTCATGGGTGCACCGCCACGGTGCCCATCGCGCCGAAGACCCCGATCAGGCGATCAAGCCAGCCGACCTGTCGGGCAACCACGTGCCGCAGGCGGCCGGCCGGTTGCCCAGGCTACTGTTCAGCGGCCGCCTGGGAGATCACTAGTTGGTCTCCGTGGAGCGCGAAGGAAAGCGGTAGGCCGCTGCGGAGAACCGCCACCAGGTCCGCGTGGTCTCCCGCACGGACCCGGCCGCGGACCTGTCCCGAGGCATCGGATATTTCGATCTCTTCGGCGGGGCCGGACTCGGGCCAGTGCAGGGTCACCTCGGATCCCCACGCCTCCCAGGGCGGGTAGACGGCGAGTTCATATACGTCCACGGCGAGTTCAGCCAAGGAGTCCTTCAACAGGGCGCGCAGCAGGCTCCGCCTTCGGGTGCGGACGTATTCGATGAGGTCCTCGATCTCCAGGTCACTTGCCTGGTACAGCGTGCGCCACTGGGTGATGTGCTGGTCCGCCAGCCACCGGCGAAGGCTGGTGGGAGCGATGCCTTCCACCGCGGCCCGGCGGCCGATGGCGTGCGCGAGGGTGCGGGAGTGGATGCCCGAGGTGAGGAGGCGGATGGCCTGCTCGGTGTCGACCCCGTATCGCAGGCACCAGGCAGTGTCGGGACGCAAGCGCACAGGAGCCGACGCCTTGGTGAGGTGATCGTTGGTGAGATGGCTGAGCGCCCCGAGCGTCCAGGACAGATAGTGCTCGAAGGTCTCGCTGATATTGGCGACGGTTTGCTCCAGGGCCCAGTCGGCGGGGGTCTCGGGAAGCCATTGGCGGGCAAGTTCGGGGATGGGCGTGCCATCGATCCAGGCGTGCATCGCGTCCTGGAGGTCGACCGGCACCCGTACACGTCCCCGGGCGGCACGCCGGTCGTGAAAGACCCAGGCCTGGCGTCGTTCAGGTAGCTCAAGGAGCACGTCGAAGGCGCGCTCCTCGTCCAGGACCTGCAGCGTTTGGGCCAGGGTCAGGATGTCGGGCTCGAGGATGTCCCAGGCGCTCACCGACTGCGGATCAAAATCGCGCAGGACGCGTTCGGCCAGCCGCCGGGCGAGCCGGTCGAGCGTTTGGGAGCTCATGAGACTGGTGCCGGTCGTGGTCCACCGGCGCCGTGCGGTGGGCGACGTGGCCAGGAATCGCTGGTGGGTCTGCTCAGCCAGGTGCTGCCATCTGACCTTGATGTCGTCGGGGAGCTGCTGCATGGCCAACAGCCGGTCGACGGCATGCAGCGGGTCGCCCGCCGCGAGCTGTTCATCGGCATCAAGGACGAACCACACGTAGGAGATGAAGTCACTGGCCAGCGACTGCGCGACGGCCAGGACGCCGTCAGCGCTCTGAGCGATGAGTTCTTCGGCTTCGGCGAGGGCGTTCAACGCCTGCTCGCTGGTCAGCGCGGACTGGACCTCCAGGTCCGCCGCGGTGGGCGTGAACAGGTCATGATCGCTTGCGTCTATCCTGCGGTTGAGCGCGAGGAGGATCCAGCCTTCGCTTTCCTGGCCTGCGCGCCCGGCGCGGCCGACGGCGTTGAGCAGCTTCGCGGCGTCCAGCCCCGGAACACCGTTGTCCTGGGTGCGCTGGTCCTCGCTGAGCGCGGCGGTGATAACGACCGTGCGGACCGGCAGGTTGACGCCGTCGGTGAGGGTGGTGGTACTCACCACGGCCCGGATGCGGTCATTGCGCAGGGCATCCTCGATAGCTTCCAACACGTCGGTGGGCAGGGCCGCATGGTGGAAGGCGACGCCGCGCCGGGTACACGCGATGAGCGGGTGCTCTTCGCCGAGCTGGGCGCTGAGCTCCGCGGCGAGGAGGTGTGCCGGCTCGTGCTCGGGCAGATGCTCCGCCATGGCCCGAGCGGTGTTCTGCGCCAGCTGCCGGGTGCCGGTCACCACGAGCATCGGGCCCGCGGGCAGAAGATAGTTCGCGGCACGGGCGAACATCTTGTACGCCGGGGTGCTCTTCGCGTCCTTGGAGGACCAGTCCTTCGGATCGCGCTGACCGAAGACGAGTTCACCGAGCGGGTCGTCGTGGCTGGTCGTCAGTTCGGCGATGCGCGCGGCTTGTGCCGGACGGATGCTGATGCGCACCGAGACGGGCACCCGGGTCGTCAAGGGCCTGGTCTTCGACCGGCGCGCCACCGTCGTCTTCTGATCCCACAGGGGGTTGGTGGTGAGCAGTCCGTGCAGGCGCCGCGGACCCCGCCACGGGGAGGTGAACAGGACGTCCGGCTCGTCGGGGTCGAGCCATTGAGCCAGCGCCGCACCATTGCCGATGGCCGCCGACAAAAGGACCAGCCGCGGGGCATCGGGGTGCGCCTGGCAGAAGGCGAGCAGTCCTTCGAGAAGGAACCCACGCTGGTCCTGCGCCAGGTGATGAGCTTCGTCGATCACGATCAGTGTCACGTCGCCGAGCGCATGCTGGGGATCGTGGCGCAGCGCGTGCATGAGGCGCTCGGGGGTGACCACGTCGATGTCCGCCTCGTCGTCCTGCTCGGCGAATGCATCGCCCCACAGCGGGAAGTCCGGGGTGTCCAAGCCCAGTTCGCGATCCAGGACACGCAGCCGGTCGCGCAGCGAGCGGCGCATCTCACGGCTCAGGCTCCGCAGCGGCGACACATAGATCACACGGCCGGGCACGGTCGCCAGGTGGGTACACATGATCAGCTGGGAGACGAGGCTCTTGCCGGCGCTGGTGGGGACGCTGACCAACAGACGGACCGTCGCGGGATCCAGCGGGTTGGCCGCTGGCCGGGTGAGCAGTTCACGCTGCGGAGGCCACAGGGTGAGCACCGGCGGCGACGTCAGGGTGAATGCCTGCGCCACGGCACGCGGAGTGCCCGGGGGAAGGAGGCTGTGCAGGCTGCCTTCGGCCAGGTCTCCGAGCAGGTGCAGCAGATGGGCCGCCACCCACCTAGCGTTCAGGTCCCCCGAGCCGGCTTCGCCGTTGAGCACGCTGCGCAAAGCGTCCTCGGCCCTGGCCAGCCGGTTCCGGGCGCCGTAGGTGAGGAAGTTTGCCATCGCGGCGACCGCGTTGACGACCGCTTCGGCCGGGCCGAACAGCGTTCCGCTCAGGTTCGCCTCCTGCAGCTCTTCGGCAAGATCCGCAAGCTCGTCCCGCCAGTAACGCACCAGGGTGCGCACGGCCGTGGTCTGCAGGCCCAGGAAGGCGACCCCGGCCTCAAGGGCCAGCGTTTCGATGAAGTCCTGGACCGTGACCCGCGGTGCATCACCGGGCTCCACGGCTCCCAGCGCGGCCGGGCCGTGGCACAGGTGGCTCACCCGGCGAAAGACGGCCGTGGCATTGGGATCCTGACCCGCGCGCCGAAAGCCCACCTGCGCGGCGAAGGCGAGCGACAGCAGCTCCGCGGGTCCCCGCTCCGTCCCGGCGAGCGCAAGATCGAAGATGTGGGCACTGACCGCGAACGCATGGCGCTGCCGCGTCGGCGTGTACAGCTCGGCCGCCTCAGACAGCGCACACACGCCGTGGAGGTACCAGGCCGTGCTCAACACCCCGTCGTCGATGGCGAAACGGTTCATGATCGCCCCGACCTCGATGTCGGCGATGAGGCGCATCAGCTCCTCGGGGCTGGGCAGCTGATCCGGCTGGGGCGGTCCGAGGGCGTCCCGCAGCGCAGGCAGGTTCAGAGTGCGCTCCACAGGTACCCCCTCACCTGGGAGGCGAATGCGGAGAAGTCCTCGACCGCGACGATCAACCCGCGCAGCTGACCGGGATGTACCAGATTGGGGAGGTAGGTGGGCACTTGAGAGAAGGCGGAGCGCTTCGGTGTGCTGGCCGTATTGGTCGACACGCTCACGCCGGCCCCGCCGCGGGGGTCGGCGCGCATCCACAGCTCGGTCAGCTCGCTCATGAGCAGGCCGAGATCGCCGGGAAGGGCGGAGTTCGCCCACGAGATCTTCGCGACGTACTCGTCTCCCCGCTGGGCCAACTGGGTCGCGGCCGACGTGATAGTGCCGCTGACCGAGCCGCCGCCGGTGAACTTCTTGATCTCCCACAGCTTGAAGATCAACGACGTGTCGGTTGCTGCAGCGATGCGGTGGACGGCGAATCCGTCCGCGCCGCCCTCGGTCACACTCCAGCTGGGCGCCTCCAGCAAGGCCAGCTCATGGCCGGTCGTGCGCTCCTCGCGCGTCAGCAGGTACCACAGCCACTCGCCGACGTGGCCGGGTACGTGATCGTCGGCGTCCGTGCCCGTGGGCGGCAGCCCGAACACAGGCTGCACGAAGGGCTTGACCAGCCGGGCTTCCTCGCCTGACAGCGCCTTGGCCGCCAGCGCCGCATCCCGCCACCACCGGTACGCGCGTGAATGTCCGGCGCGGTTGTGCATCACCGCGTCGGCGATGATCCAGGCGACCGCGGCCCGCTCGGTCACATCGTCATCGGCGAAGCCGATGAGCTGCCACGGACAGACCGCGTCGACGGCTTGGGCCGTCCGCGTCATGAACGGGGAAACCTCGTAGCCATGCACGGCTGCCGCCTGATCGGCATCGGCAGCGGACACTGCAAGAACGCCCTGTTGTGGCACCGCGGCCCCCGCCCTGCCCGTTTGCGACGCCCCGAGCGGAAATACGGCACAGGAGCGTTCCCCGATCACACGATGATACGTACATACACGGTTGCCTCTGGGGGCTATCCTCGCTTCGCCGGGGGCATCCGTAGCGATCATGGCCGACACACGGTACTGCCGGAGCCCGGGAAGGCGGGCCCAGGTGTCCCCCGGCGATGTCGGGGGAACAGCAGGCTTGCCCGCCCGCCTCCGAGGAGGCTGCCAGTCCCGTCGACGCGGCCCGTGA
Source organism: Streptomyces sp. NPDC002676 (assembly GCF_053592455.1). Classification (NCBI taxonomy): domain Bacteria; kingdom Bacillati; phylum Actinomycetota; class Actinomycetes; order Kitasatosporales; family Streptomycetaceae; genus Streptomyces; species Streptomyces sp. NPDC002676. Next base: position 70,359 of record NZ_JBSFVT010000017.1, read on the forward strand.
CCGTATGGACACAGCACAGGCCCGGGCGGGGCCCGCGCTTACGGCGGTGCACTCGGCGGGCCGTGTGTGGCACGGAACTCGGCGAGCGACTGCTCGACACCGGCGACGGTCAGCCGCCAGAAGTCCCAGCCGTGCATTTGGAGCAGCCGGTGCTCCTGGACCCGGCCCGGATCGGCGATCCCGACCTGCTCGGGTTCGACACCGCCGGCTTCGCCCGGCGCAGTCATGCCCCCTACTCACAGGCCGAGTCACAACGCGGGGTCTGCCGCGCTGATGAGACCATCCGGGATTCTGGCGCTCAACGCCACCCAAATCACCGAGCAACGCCGCCGCCTCATGAAAGGACGTCACCACCCTGGCTCGAATACCAGGCCAGCCCGGCATCCAAGAAATGATCGACGAGCGAGTGGTCCCTACCGCACAGTGGAGCGCAGCGGCGGCTGCCGCACTGGCTCTGCAGCGCGCCTGCGACCGACAGACGGACGAGCCCGCCCAGCCTAGTGTGGTGCGCCCCGGCACCCCGGCCATCGACCCGAGACGTTCGACGGTCGACCTGCGGGATTTGCTCCAGTATCTGGACCCGGCCGAGCTGGCCGCCGGTATCGCGCTGACCGGCCGTCACAACAACAAAGCGCACCCTCGATGTCGTCGCTGCCGGTGGCGGCCCGGGCCGCGGAGGTCGGGGTGCCCCAACGGACGCCTCCAGACGCTGATGCGGCCGTCCGGTTGCAGAACACCCGCCGTGACCGGGCTGCCGCCGGGGAGAAGATCTCCGAGCCTGCCGCCCGCCGGGCCCTCACCGCGGCTACTACGACCCCGCGCTTCGAGGGCCGCATCGTCCCCGCAACGTTCGCGAAGAAGGCCGCCACATTCCTGGCCCGGGACGGTGTCGTTCTCTACGACAACCCGGACGCGTTCTTGATCTGCGCCTTCAAGCGCGACAACGCTCTTTCCGAGCCGGACCCCAACGCGACTGCCCCGCGCCAGTACGACTGCCGACCCGGCTGCGGCAATACCGTCCGCACCGACACCCGCTCCCGCCAGCTGCGGGAGCGGGCCGGCGAGATCGACCACCTCGCCGCCCACGCTCCCGGCCCGGTCAGCAAGCGGCTGCGGGCCAACGCCGACAAGCTTCGCGCCGCCGCCGACACCCACGACGCAACCGCCCAGACCGTCGAGGCCCCGACATGAACCAGCAACACCAAGACGAACGCACCCGCATCCGTGAGGCGATGGACCGGCTGTTGGCCGGGCAGGCCACCGCCTCCAATGGGAGTCTCACCGTCCTTGCCCTCGCTGCCGAGTCCGGTGTTCACCGCATGGCTCTGCAGAAGCGGCACGTGGACCTGAAGAACGAGTTCCACGATCGGATCCGCAAGGAGACAACGCAGGTCCCAGAGACGGAGAAGCAGTTGCGGGCGACCATCGCCAAGCTCAAGAAGACCGTCGCGAACCAGCGGACCGAGATCACAGAGCTCCGCCAGCTGGTGACCAGGCTGACCCTCGCCAGCGCCGTTCTTACCCAGGGGCAGGACGCGCCCTCAGAACCCGTCCCGGCACCGGACAACGTGATCCCGTTCCCTCCGCCCACCCGCTAAGCCCACCTGCCATGCGGGGCCGTTCCAGATCGAACGGACGGCTGAGCACAGACATTCGTACATGGTGGTGCATGACGAAGTCGAACGTGCTCAGGCGGCGATGCCGAGTTCAGTGCGGGTGCGATCGAGAAACTCGCGGACGGCCGACTCACGGCGCCAGGGGGCGAGGGCGGCGTTGAACTCGCGGACGTAGCCCTTGGCCGTTGTAAGTCAGCGGTTGGCCGCCGGGACGTCTCGGGATGGCGCCTACTCCGCTTCGGAGTGGTCGGCCTCCGGGTCCTCGGGCTTTGTCTGGTCCTTCATCCACTCAACGAGTGCTTTCGGGGCTCCAGCGTCTTCCAATGCCTCTACGTAGGTCGGATCGACCTCGTCCGCAGGGGGCAGGTCTATGACCTTGTGCTGAGCCATGCCACACGCTCCTACGAGACCTTGAAGGCGCCGTACACGCCCAGGGCCGCACGATTCAGCTTGGCGACCACGTCTTTTTGCTCAAGCCGTTCGGCCTTGATGTCGGGACCCTCCGGATCCGGATTGGGCCTGACATCGACCGACAGTACACCCGCCACACGCCCAGACGTAGGGTCGCGGATCGGGTATGTGACCAGAATGTGATAGTGCCGAGAGGACTGGAACTCTGAGTAACGAAGTCGCCACCGATGCTCTTTGTCGATCTTCCGCCAGCAGCGCCACTTGATCATATTCTTGCGCCACCGATACTCCCCTGCCCTCACAAAGAACTTCCATTTGGGGAGAGGATGCTTCCCAACTTTCGCGGTCAATTCGTCATGGAGCTGTTCAGATTCTTGCTTCCAGAATCTACTATATGCCTCGGGAGGGTCGGAGGCCCATGTAGTTCCCACCATCCCATGGTCGTAGCGAACCTTCGGAGGAGGGAGCATGGGATCGAGCCTTTTCAGGCGGACATGTCCCACGGGTTGCAGAATTCGGAGCACAGGAATCCGAGGACACCGTGCGCGATAGGCGAAGACCCCAGTAGTCCTCCAGTCGGCATCGGTTAGCTTAATTATATCCATCAAGAGGACTGCGAGGGCGCTCCGAACACCATCGCTCCTCCTTATAGCCTTCTTCGTTTCCTTGCGCCAGCCCAGCCGGTTTATGATTGGATCGATCGCAGTCGCCACGACACCCAACCATATTGCAACCCAGAAAAGGGTGTCATGAGAGGTCCAGAATCCTTTAGGGATATCTCTGGCGGCCGACACTGCGACGGCTGCACCTGCCGCGATGAGGAGGGCTCTGGCCCACGTATATACCCCACGCATGGCACTCCCTGCGGACGGAACTTGCCAGCACCACTATTGTGCATCCGGTGGCGGTGGCCGGCATCTTGGGCGATGCCTGTCGTTCGCAGTCCATCTGAAGGTTCGCGCGCGAGGCCCGCGGGGCGTCCCTAAATGTGAGAGCCGAACACCTTGACCTCGACCAGCACCTGCTGCAATAGGCCGAGTCGATGGCCGAGGGGCTGAATGAAGGTTCGCTTGTTCAATTATTTGCGCTTCAACATCCGAAGGCTTGGTAAACATTTCTGGACGTTCAGCCCGTTCCTGAAAATGCGGCCGGGAGATTTTGTACCACTGCCAGGCATGGCGGTGCTCTGTGCGCGCTTCGTGGCGGACTAATTCCAGGGGCCTCAGCTATTCCTGCCTCGAAGCCAGCCCAACGGCCTCAGAAGCCAGCAGGGGATCGACAGGGCTGGCGGGACCGAATCCCCTTCGGCCCACCTCGAACGAGGCTCACAGCGGCAGCCACGGGCTCTCAGGAGGACACTCACATCGCCGCTTCGGCTGACCGAACCACCCGCCGCGACCCTGACGCAGAGGGCCAGAACCTGAACACAACAACTTGACAGGGAACACCACCGCCGCCCGGACCCGGTCCCGGCTCTCCGTCAGACTCTTGTCCGGGAGGCCCACCAGGGTGAAGGCCGCCACACCGGGTTCGAGATCGGCCTGGACCTCTACGACCACGCCTTCGACGCCCACCAGGGCCACCGAGCACGTACGGGCGAATCCCATTCAGGCCACCCCCCGCACGTGCTCGACGGTCGGGGCGCCGCGGCGGGGCAGGAGGACGCCGACCAGGTCGATGCGGACGCCTCCGGGTGGTGCTCCTCCGTGGGCGTGGATCCAGCGTTCGGCCAGGCCCCGAAGGCGTTCGGCCTTCTCGGGCGTGACCGCGGCCATCGGGTGCTCGAACGTACCGCTCCTGCGGGTCTTGACCTCGCAGACCACCAGAACGTCGCCGTCCTGCGCGACGATGTCGATCTCGCCCGTCCGGCCGGAGCGCCAGTTGCGCTCCAGGACCGTCATTCCGGCCTCGGCCAGCCTCCGGGCGGCCAGGCTCTCGCCGTACCTGCCGAGTGCACTGCGTGCGTTGCTCATGTCGGCACCACCTCCGGCGCCAACCGTCACGCATCCCGCCCAGAGAAGTGGATCTTGGTGGGTTACTCAGCGGTTGTGGAAAACTCCGTCACCCGCCGGAGGGAGCATCACCCGCCCGGAAGCTCCAGGTCGGTCTTGTTCAGCTCCTCGATGTTCACATCCTTGAACGTAAGCACCCGGACCTGCTTCACGAACCGGGCCGGCCGGTACATGTCCCAGACCCAGGCGTCGGCCATGGAGACCTCGAAGAACACCTCGCCCTGAACCGAGTGCACCTGCATCTCGTAGTCGTTGGTGAGGTAGAAGCGCCGCTCGGTCTCGATCACGTATTTGAACAGACCGACGACATCGCGGTACTCCCGGTAGAGCTTCAGCTCCATCTCGGTCTCGTACTTTTCGAGGTCCTCGGCGCTCATGGCATGTTCCCCTTCAGCCGTGCGATCCCACCATTGTGCGCCAGTCCGACGGACCTTCAGACGATTTCCGGGTCGCTAGACGATTTCCGGGTCGAGGGTCACGGGGCTGGCCGGGGGACCTTCGTCGAGCAGCGTACGCAGCAGCCCGGCGAGTCTGGTCGGATACACCGTCTCATGTGCCCGGGTCAGTTCCCGACACGTCCACCAGCGCGCTCCGGCGACGCTGCGCCGCTCCAGCTCCGTCAGCCCCGTTGCAGCCGTGGCCGTCTGGGCCGTACGGGCCAGGTAGTACCACTCGTCCTGGTCCCAGCGGCGGCCCGCGAACGGGAAGGAGCACATGCGCCGCCACAGCACGGGACCGAGTTCGACTTCGGTGATGCCGGTCTCCTCGGCCAGTTCCCGCAGCGCGGCCTCCTCGCGCGTCTCGGCGCCCTCCAGGCCGCCGCCCGGGGTGAACCACCAGTCGTCGGCGGGGTCGTCCGGCTCGTGGCCGTGGAGCAGGAGGATGCGGTCCTGGGGGTCGAGCAGCACCACCCGGGCGACCTTGCGCAGCCCGCCCTCGTACGCCTCCTCGCCCGGCTGCGCGGTCTCGGGCGCAGGCTCAGCTCGCACCGGCCGCCTCCGGGCGCGTACGGGCCCGGGAGCGGCCCAGACGGCTCGCGATCGGGCCGTACGCGCCGCCGGCGAGGACCAGGACGGCGCCGGCGACGATCAGCCACTCGATGGTGCGCAGCGGGCCCGGCTGGGACAGTGCGCCCAGGGACTCGAAGCCGGTGGGGCGCTTGAGCATGCCGTTCATGGGCCAGATGACGGCGTCGACACGGGCGGACACCGCGCTGCGGGAGACCGTGCCTTTCGCCGCGTCCGTGAGGTGGGCGGTGGAGTCCAGAGAGCCCTGGCGTTCGTCGCCGAGGAGGAACAGGCGGCCCTTGGGCACGGTGACCGTCGGGAAGTTCTGGATCTCGGCCAGGCTGCCCTTGGCCAGGTACGGCTCGTCGATCTGCTTGCCGTTGACGGTCAGCTTGCCGTTCGTGCAGCAGGAGACGGTGTCACCGCCGACCGCGACCACGCGCTTGACCACCTTGGCGTTGGTGACCCAGCTCTTGTCGCGGAAGACGACCACGTCACCGCGCCGGACCTCGTCGCCGTCGACGCGCTGGGCCAGCACACGGTCGCCGGCGTCGATCGTCGGGCTCATGGAGCTGGTCGGCACCGTGTACGGCCGGTAGACCACCGCTCCCCATGCGAAACCGCCGAGGAACAGCACCAGGCCCAGGGCTACGGCCAGGCCGGACAGCCGGTGGCCCCTCCTGCTCTCACCACTCATGGAGCGGGACCCTACCCGGCGGTACGGCACCTTGCCCACCCCCGACCTGGTGGGCACAAGGGCGCCGCGCCTCTGTCCTTCGCCGAGTTCGGTCCTTCGCGGACTTCAGCCCTTCGCCGACTTCACGGCCTGCCTGCGCCGCCACACCGCCACCGGCACCACCACGGCCACCGCGATGCCCTCCGGCGCCACCGACAGGGCCGCCGGTACCGGGGACTGCTGGTTGAGGTTCGGCTGATCGAAGGTGTCCGGGACCGGCAGGGTGCCCCAGCGGTTGATCGGCCAGGCCTTGACGATGGCGCGGCCGACGACCTTGTCGACGGGGACCATGCCGTGGTGCTTGTCGGCCTGGTTGTAGCGGGAGTCCCGGGAGTTCTGCCGGTGGTCGCCCATCACCCAGATGTAGCCCTGGGGGACCGTCACCTTGAACTGGCCGCCGTCGCCGTCATCGCTGCACGGCGTGTTGCCGGGGTAGACGTACGGCTCGTTCAGCGGATGGCCGTTCACGAGCAGTGGGCCGGTGTGCTTGCACTCGACGGTGTCGCCGCCGACCCCGATGACCCGCTTGATCAGGTCCTTCTCCTCGGCGGACGGCATCAGGCCGATCCAGCTCAGAGCCTTCTGGATGGGGTTCGGGTTCGGCGTGGGCTCGCCCGCCAGCCAGTTGTCCGGGTCGTGGAAGACCACGACCTCGCCGCGCTCGGGCTTGGAGCCGAACCACGGGGTCAGCTTGTCGACCAGGACGCGGTCACCCCGCTGGAGGGTGTTCTGCATCGAGTCGGAGGGGATCGAGAACGCCTGCACCAGGAACGTCTTGATCAGCAGCGCCAGCACCAGCGCGATGCCGATCAGGATCGGCAGCTCCTTCCAGAAGGAGCGCGGCTTGCTCGGCCGGCGGGTGCTGTCGACCTCGCCGGCCTCATGGTCCTGGGCCGGCTGCCCGCCCTCCGGCGTGCCGTCGTCGGCCGCCGCGGAGCCGTTCCCCGTGTTCGCCATGTTCCCTGGGTTCCCCGGCGTCGCGGCGTCTACCGGGGCAGGGTCGTTCGCTTCCCCGGGGTGCCCGCGGTGCTCCTCGCCGTCGTGTCCCGACCGTGCGCCAACCGCCACATCCCCCACGCCAACTCCTTACTCTGTGCCGCCGCCTGCCCCATAGCCGGTGCAGGCCCACCACTCCCATAACGAGCGGGAGTTCCGCAGGGGTCGGGAGCCGGGTCATTCCGTTCGGATCGTAGGAGGCAACCCTATGCGACAGGCGGGGACGCGCGGTCGACCCCGACACGGAGTTCGCGACGCTTGCGAAGGTTTTAGGTTCGTCCAGGCTGGTCCAGTGGCCGATGGGCCAGCCGATGACCATGGCCCGGCCGACCACCGAATCCTCGGAGACGGTGCCGCCATACGGGGTGTTCTGGTGGGCGCGGGAGTCCGCCGAGTCCTCGCGGTGGTCGCCCATCACCCACAGCCGGCCCTTGGGGACGGTGATGTCGAACGGGGTGGCGGCCGGGGAGGTCCCCGGGTACAGGTAGTCGCCTTCCGTCAGCGGTACGCCGTTGACGGTGACGCGGCCCTGCGCGTCGCAGCATTTCACGTGGTCTCCGCCGACGCCGATGACCCGCTTGATCAGGTCCTTCTCGTTGTCGGAGGGCAGCAGGCCGATGAAGGCGAGGCCTTCTTTGAGCTGTTTGAGGACGACCGGGTCGTGCTTCTTCGCGGTCTGTTCGCCCGCCAGCCAGCCGCCCGGGTCGTGGAAGACGACGACGTCCCCGCGCTCGGGCCTGGAGCCGAACCACGGGGTGAGCTTGTCGACCAGGACGCGATCGCCGATCCGGATCGTCTGCTCCATGGAGCCGGACGGGATCACGAACGCCTGGACGAGGAACGTCTTCAGGACGAGCGCTATGAGGACGGCGACACCGACCAGCAGCGGAATCTCCCGAACGGCTGAACGCCGGCGCTTCCGCTTGACCTTGCGCTGCAGCTTGCGGCGCTCCGCGCGCGTGCGGCCGGCGCCGGCCATGGAGGTGCGCCGGGCCCCCGTGGGCAGCAGGTTGTCGGCGGGCGTGCTGGGCACCCCGCGCGGCTTGCCGCGGTTACCCATGGGTGCCTGCCGCGGGGGCAGCGGGCACGCGTGCGTAGGCGGACGGGCGCGTCAGGTGCGTCCAGTGCGCGAACGGCCACACGATCCATTCGGCCCGCCCGATCACCTCGCCGACCGGGATCATGCCGCCGCCGGGCGAGCCGAGGTGGTCGCGGGAGTCGCTGGAGTCGGCGCGGTGATCGCCGAGGAGGAACAGGCGCCCCTCAGGGACGACGACGTCGAAGGGCACGCTGGACGGGGTGTCCCCGGGGAACAGGAACGCCGACTCGTCGACGGCCTGACCGTTCACCTGGATCCTCCCCGCCTTGTCGCAGCAGACCACGTGGTCTCCCCCCACCCCTACAACGCGTTTCACGTAGTCCGCGTGCCCGAAATAGCCTGTGCCGTCGAACACCACCACGTCCCCGCGACGCGGCTGGGCACCGAAACGGTACGCCAACTTGTTTACGAGAACGCGGTCCCCGACCCTCAATCCCTGCTCCATGGAGCCGCTCGGGATCTGGAACGGTTGCAGCACGAAGGCGTTGAGGAGCAGCAGGAACGCCGTGCAGGCGAAGAGGGTGAGGGTGATCCGGCCGCCCGGCAGCCAGTCGGCGATCCGCGACACCAACGCGAAACGCGACCGTTCCTCCGCCCCCGGAGTTCCGGGGTGGGAGGAGCGGTCGCGTTCCGTTGGCTGTTCTTCGGTGTCCATCGGGGCCAGATGCTATCCGGACCCGCCATGAACGCCCGCGCGAGATCAGCTCTCGCGCTTCTCCTTGATCTTGGCGGCCTTGCCGCGCAGCTCACGGAGGTAGTACAGCTTGGCGCGGCGCACGTCACCCCGGGTGACCAGCTCGATCTTCTCGACGATCGGGGTGTGCACCGGGAAGGTGCGCTCCACGCCGACGGAGAACGAGACCTTGCGGACCGTGAAGGTCTCGCGGACACCGGAGCCCTGGCGGCGGATCACAACGCCCTTGAACTGCTGCACACGAGAGCGGTTGCCCTCGATGACGCGGACGTGGACGTTGACGGTGTCACCCGGGCGGAAGGCCGGGATGTCGCTGCGCAGCGACGCGGCGTCGACAGAGTCGAGCAGGTGAGACATTTCGTCTGCTTTCTTCGCTGATGCCACAGGTCATCAACGGCAACTAGGGGTTTGCAAGAAGCCGTGTGCGGGTCGGGACGGGCGTCGTGTCCCCCTGCGGCAGGGGCGCACGCCGGACGGACGCACAGCAGCGCCCTATTCTTCCACGCCCTCGACCCGGCGCCAAAATCGGCCGTACGGTTCCCCGTCCGGGTCCGGCGCCCAGCCCAGGATGGAGAGCATCTCGCGGTCCTTCTTGTCGAAGGCCTTGGGGTCGCAGCGCTCGATCAGGTCGGGCCGGTTGGCCGTCGTACGCCTGAGGGCCTCGTCGCGGCGCCAGCGGGCGATCTTGCCGTGGTGGCCGCTGAGCAGCACGTCGGGGATGTCCCGGCCGCGCCAGACGGGCGGCTTGGTGTAGACGGGGCCTTCCAGGAGGCTGGCCATCGCGCCGGGCGCGAAGGAGTCGTCCCGGTGGGACTCGGCGTTGCCGAGGACGCCGGGCAGCAGCCGGGCCACGGCTTCGGTGACGACCAGGACGGCCGCCTCGCCGCCGGCGAGGACGTAGTCGCCGATGGAGACCTCGTACACCGGCATACGGGTGGCGTACTCGTCCATGACGCGCCGGTCGATGCCCTCGTAGCGGGCCGGCGTGAAGATCAGCCAGGGCCGCTCGGACAGCTCGACGGCCAGTTCCTGGGTGAAGGGCCGGCCGCTGGGCGTGGGGACGATCAGCGCGGGGGCCTGGGCGCCGGTCTCGTAGCCGTCGGCGAGGACGGAGTCCAGGGCCTCGCCCCAGGGGTCGGTCTTCATGACCATGCCGGGGCCGCCGCCGTACGGCGTGTCATCCACCGTGTTGTGCCGGTCGTACGTCCACCCGCGCAGGTCGTGCACGTGCACGTTCAGCTGGCCGCGCGCGCGTGCCTTGCCGACCAGGGAGACGTTCAGCGGCTCCAGGTACTCGGGGAAGATCGTGACGACGTCGAGGCGCATCAGGACTCGTCCCGCGTCGAATCGATCACCGCGCGGTCGTCGATCAGGCCCGGCGGGGGCGCGATGACCGCCTTCTGCTCCTCCAGGTCGATCTCGATGACGATCTCCTCCACGAAGGGGATCATCACCTCGCTGCCGTCGGGGCGCTCCACGATGAACAGGTCCTGGGAGGGCAGGTGCGAGATCTCGGTGATCCGGCCGACCTCCTGCCCGTCCTCGGTGACCACGTCGAGGTCCATGAGCTGGTGGTCGTAGTACTCGTCCTCGCCCTCGGGCAGCTCTTCGGGGTCGATCTCGGCGATCAGCAGGGTGTTGCGCAGGGCCTCGGCGCCGTTGCGGTCGCCGACGCCCTCGAAGCGCAGGAGCAGTCGGCCGCTGTGGACGCGGCCGGTGGCGATGGTGAGCGGCCCGGCGGAGGCCGGGTCGGTGGCCAGAACGGCGCCCGGGGCGAGGCGCAGCTCCGGCTCGTCGGTACGTACCTCGACGGTGACCTCGCCCTTGATGCCGTGGGCGCGGCCGATCCGTGCGACTACCAGCTGCACGAGTCCAAATCTCCTGTCATACGACTACGGGCCGGGGACGGCCCAGTGGCCCTCCCCGGCCCGAGCCGGTTGCATTGAAGCGTCAGCGGACGTGGTCCACGTCGACGAGGTCGACGCGGACACCGCGACCGCCGATGGCGCCCACGACGGTGCGCAGAGCACGCGCGGTACGGCCGTTGCGGCCGATCACCTTGCCGAGGTCGTCGGGGTGGACCCGGACCTCCAGCACGCGCCCGCGGCGCAGGTCGCGCGAGGCGACCTGCACATCGTCAGGGTTGTCGACGATGCCCTTCACGAGGTGCTCAAGCGCCTCTTCGAGCATGCTGCTCAGGCCTCGGTCGACTCGGACTCAGCCGCGGCCTCGTCCTTCTTCTCAGCCTTCTTCTTCTGGGTGATCGCCTCACCCTTGCCCTCGTCGTCACCGCCGAGAGCCTCGAACGACGGACGGCCCGGCTTCGGCTCGGCGACGAGCAGCGGCGCGGGAGCCGGCTCGCCCTTGAACTTCTGCCAGTCGCCGGTCTTCTTCAGGATGGCGAGAACGGGCTCGGTCGGCTGCGCGCCGACACCCAGCCAGTACGCCACGCGCTCGGCGTCCACCTCGATGACCGACGGGTTGTAGGTCGGGTGGTACTTGCCGATCTCCTCGATGGCCCGGCCGTCACGGCGGGTACGGGAGTCGGCGACGACGATGCGGTAGTGAGGCGAACGGATCTTGCCCAGACGCTTCAGCTTGATCTTGACTGCCACGGGAGTGGATTCTCCTGGTTTTGACGTGGTTGGGCACGGCGAGCTGCCGCGTGGGGTTGCGGTACCCGAATGCCCGATGGACGCGTCAGCCGGAGGAGAGAGGGGTCCTGTGCGGCTGTCGAGTACAGCTTGCCATTCTGCCATACCCCGCGGACCGCTCTCGGCCGAGGGCGGGGCGGGTGCGGGGGGATGGGTGCGTTTCGGGCATGCGTGATCGGCACCCGGCGTGGAGGGGAGAAACGTCGGGTGTCGTCCCCGGGGTCCGTACGAGCGGACCGCGGCTGCCACGAGCAGTCGCGGTCTCAGCTCGCCGCCGCCCCGACGACCTCGGGGATCCGGAACGGCTTTCCACAGCCGCCGCACACGATCGGGGCCTGGGCCAGGACCGACGGGACCACCCGGACGTTGCGACCGCAGTCGCAGACCGCCTTGACGCGGACGCCGCCACCGGACGAGCCGTGCCGGGCGGCCGGGCCGCGGAAGGTGCGGGAGGTGTCGGCGGAGGTGGCCACGGTGTGGGCCTTCAGCGCGCGCTGCAGCCGCTCGATGGTCGGGCGGTAGCGCCGCTTCGCCTCGGGGTTGAGCGTGACCAGCGAGAAGCCGCTGCTCGGGTGCGGCTCCTCGGGGTGGTCCAGGCCCAGCTCCTCGGCGATCGCGAGGAAACGGCGGTTGTGGTAGCGCCCGGCGCGGGAGGTGTCACGGACCCCTCGGGCGGCGGCGATGCCGTGGACTGCTTCATGGAGCAGCCGTTCGAAGGAGAGTTCGTGACCGCACGCGGACGACGACTCCCCGATCAGGGACTCCGGCGCGGCAAGGTCAGGCAGCTCGGGGTGGTACCGCTGAATATCGGCCCACGCCTGCGCCAGCTCTGCGGCGAGTACAGGTGTTGTCTGTGTCGTGCTCACGTAATGACAACGAGCGTGGGTGCCGCTGTGTTCCTATTCCGGGGCATCCCAAATAATTTGCACGTACCCGTCAGTTGCCGCTGATGCGTCCTGACGAGGGCGGGTGCGCTGATCTGCGGAGAAGCCACACAGCTCATACCAAGCTGGTGCGTAGTCCAACGTACGCCCCAGCGTGTAGCCCGGGCACGGTCGCGGCCGGCGGATGCGCAAGAGGCGTTTCGGCCGCTCTCGGGAGGAGACCTCACCTCAGTCAGCGTCCGTGACGACGGGGACGTTACCGTTCGCCGCCCGGCCCCCCGGCACCGGCCCGTCCTCGGGGAGCGGCCACCGTAGGGTCACCCGGGTTACCGAGACATGAAATCTCGCCACACCCGCGCGCGATCGCCAAACGGCCCTCCACGACCCCTGGACGCCGCCGCGAACCGGGAGTTACCTGACAACCGTGGAGCGTGCGTCCGCAGGGCACTGGGGCCACGCGACGGGGGAACGGACGGGGGCACAGCGGTGAACTGTCGGCGGATTGGGGCGCTTACCGATGACACCTACGCCCGTGCGGCACCACCCCTCTCACGCGGACTCGGCAGCTCAGGCGAAAACCCACGCGGAGCCGAGCGCACGCGCGCGTGACTGGTCCGAGATCCAGGAGCGGATGCTGGTCCCGCTCTACGAGACCGTCTACGAGCGACTGGAAGTGGGCCCCGCCACCCGGCTGCTGGGCCTGCGCTGCGGCTCCGGGCTCGCCCTGCTGCTGGCGGCCTCCAGAGGAGCCGCGGTCACCGGCGCCGACACCTCCCCCGAGCGGCTCGCGCTCGCGCGCGAGCGCCTGCTGCCGGACGCGCCGAGCGGGGCACGCACGCGTGAAGCCGCCCGGCTGCTGGACGCACCGCCCGGGGGCCCGGTCGACCCAAAGACGCCCCCGTACACCCTGGTGACCGTCTTCGAGCCGATCGGCTGCCTCGCCGGCGACTCCGAGGGGCTCCGCGAACTGCTCGCGTCCGCGCTGCCGCTCGCCGCGCGCGGGGCCGCCGTGGTGCTGGCCGGCTGGGGCCCGCCGGAGCGCTGCGCCACCTCGGGGGTGCTGCGGGTGGCGACGAAGCTCGCCGATCCGCTGCGCAGCGCCCGCAGCTGGCGCCAAGCCCGGCGCGACGACCTGGAGGAGGTCGCCCAGCGGTCGGGGCTGAAGCCGGACGGCTCCGGCCGGGTCGCCTGCCCCTTCGGCTACGCGGACCTCGACAGCGCCGTACGCGGCCTGCTCTCGACGGGCCTGTTCGACGCGGCGATCACGGCGACCGACCACAAGCAGGTCGACAAGGAGCTGACGGAGGCCCTGCACCCGCACCGTCGCCCGGACGGGACCGTGTGGATGCCCAACGTGTTCCGGTACCTCATCGCCCGCGTGCCCTAGGCCCTGACGTCGAACTCCCGCCTGCCGCGCGATGCCTAGCACGCACTCCCCCAGAGGGGGGACCCCCAGCCGCGTTGTCGTCAGTCGCCGACGCTCCCCCACGCTCGGCTTCGCCAGCGCGCAGGACCCCCATCGTCGACTCCCTCCTCCGCCTTGCAACTGCACGCACCAGACGCCGCGCGGCCCGCGCTCCGGGCGGACGACGGGAATGTGACGACAAGGGCCTAAAGGGCTTCCGACGCTGGGGCCAGACCACCGGCCTAGGACTCGTCGTGGTCCTTGGTCAGGCGCGTGATCCCCGCGATCCGGTACGCGTCCGCCTCCTCCAGCGTCTCGTTCTCCAGCAGCGCCTGTGCCAGCGCGTCCAGCCGGCCGCGGTGGTCGCGCAGTTTGCGGCACGCCTCCGCGTAGCACTCGTCCACGATCCGCCGCATCTCGCTGTCGATGACGTCGAGGGTCTGGGGGGCGGCGGCAAGCCCGTAGGCCTGCTGGACGTCGTTGGGCAGCGCGGACAACCGGCCGACCTGCTCGCTCATGCCCCAGCGGGAGACCATCCCGCGCACGATGTTGGTGACCTGCTCCAGGTCGCTCTCCGAGCCGGTGGTGATCACGCCGTACACGACCTGCTCGGCCGCCATTCCGCCGAGCGCGCCGATGATCCGGCCGCGCAGGTACTCCTCGGTGTACGCGTACCTGTCGGCATCCGGCGTGGACAGCGTCACCCCGAGCGCCCGGCCGCGCGGCACGATGGTGATCTTGCGGACGGGGTCGGCGCCCGGCTGGAGCATGCCGAGCAGGGCGTGCCCGCTCTCGTGGTGGGCGGTGCGCCGGCGCTCCTCCTCCGGCATCACCAGCGGGCGTTCCGCACCCAGCTGGACCTTCTCCAGGGCGTCGGAGAGGTCCGACTGGGTCACCACCTGCTGCTTCCGCTTGACCGCGAGCAGGGCGGCCTCGTTGGCGAGGTTCGCCAGGTCGGCGCCGGTCATGCCCGGGGTCGTACGGGCCACCTGGGCGAGGTCGACGCCCGGGGCCAGCGGGATCTCCCGCGTGTGGATCTCCAGGATGGCCTCACGGCCGCCCCGGTCCGGCGGCGAGACCTGCACCACGCGGTCGAAGCGGCCGGGGCGGGTCAGGGCCGGGTCGAGGATGTCGGCGCGGTTGGTGGCGGCGAGCACGATGACGCCCTCGGCGCCGGAGAAGCCGTCCATCTCGGTGAGGATCTGGTTCAGGGTCTGCTCGCGCTCGTCGTGCCCGCCCATCGAGGCGCCGCCGCCGCGCGCCCGCCCGATGGTGTCGATCTCGTCGATGAAGATGATCGACGGGGCGACCTTGCGGGCCTCCGCGAACAGCTCGCGCACCCGGGAGGCGCCCACCCCCACGATCATCTCGATGAACTCGGAGGCGGACGCCGAGAAGAACGGCACCCCCGCCTCCCCCGCGACCGCCCGCGCGAGCAGCGTCTTGCCGGTGCCGGGCGGGCCCGCGAGGAGCACACCGCGGGGCATCTTGGCGCCCATGCGGCGATAGGCGTCGGGGTTCTTCAGGAAGTCGACGACATCGTTCAGCTCGCCCTTGACCTCGTCGATACCGGCCACGTCGCCGAACGTGGTGCGCTTCTCCCCCGGGATCAGCTCGACCGGCTTGGGTGGCGCCTTTCGGCCGAGCATGCCGCCCGCGCCGCCCAGCCCCGTGCTCATCCGCCGCGCGATGAACACCCACACGGCGATCAGCAGCAGCATCGGCGCGAGTGAGATCAGCAGATTGGCGAGAAAACTGCGGTGCTGGACGACGGGCTGGGCCGTGACGGTGACGTTGTGCTTGGTCAGGTTCGTCCACAGGTCGTCGCCCGCGAAGGACGGCCGCTCGGTGTTGAACTTGGTGTACTTGCCGCCGCCCGGCCGGGTCTTCTCCTTCTTGAGCTGGCCCTGGATCGAGTCGCCCTTGGCGTAGATCTTGGCGACATTGCCGTCGTTCACCTGCTTGCTGAACTCGGTGTACGAGATCGTCGGCTCGTTGGCCTGATCGAAGTACGACAGCACCAGGTTGGCGATCAGATACACCACCAGCGCGGTGACGATCAGCCGCCACCAGCCCCCGCGCAGTCTCCCGCCGCCCGGCGGCCTCGGCGGCTCCTCGGGAGCGCCCTCGGTACGCCAGGGCTGGTCGGGCGACTTGCGCGGCGGCGCAGGGTTGGTCATATCGGGACGTTACGACATGGACCAACCCCTGGCACGCGCAGAACTCAGCCCATGAACTTCTTGAACTCGTCCGGCAGCTCGAACTCGCCGCCCTGCTGCGGCAGCCCGAACGCGTTGCCGCCCTGCGCGGCGGCCTCGCGGCGCTGCGCAGCCTCCAGCTCCTGCTGCTTGCGCTTCATCGGGTTGCCGGAGCGCTGCTTGCCCTTGGCCTGCTTCTGCTGCTTCTTCTGCCGGCCGGGGCCGCCGCCCATGCCCGGGATCCCCGGCATGCCCGGCATACCGCCGCCCTGGGCCATGCGGGACATCATCTTGCGGGCCTCGAAGAACCGCTCGACAAGCCCCTTCACCGCGCTGACCTCGACGCCGGAACCCTTGGCGATACGGGCGCGGCGGGAGCCGTTGATGATCGTCGGGTCCTGGCGTTCGCCCGGGGTCATGGACTTGATGATCGCGGCGGTGCGGTCGACGTCCCGCTCGTCCAGGTTGTTGATCTGGTCCTTGATCTGGCCCATGCCGGGCAGCATGCCGAGCAGCTTGGAGATGGAGCCCATCTTCCTGACCTGCTCCATCTGGGCCAGGAAGTCGTCCAGGGTGAAGTCCTGGCCCTTCTTGGACGCCAGCTTCGAGGCCATCTTGGCGGCCTCTTCCTGGCTGAAGGTCTTCTCCGCCTGCTCGATCAGGGTGAGCAGGTCACCCATGTCGAGGATGCGGGAGGCCATCCGGTCCGGGTGGAACGCGTCGAAGTCGTCCAGCTTCTCGCCGTTCGACGCGAACATGATCGGCTTGCCGGTGACCTGGCGGATCGACAGGGCCGCACCACCGCGGGCGTCACCGTCGAGCTTGGAGAGGACCACGCCGTCGAAGCCGACGCCGTCGCGGAAGGCCTCGGCGGTGTTGACGGCGTCCTGACCGATCATCGCGTCGACGACGAACAGGATCTCGTCGGGCTTGACCGCGTCCCGGATGTCCGCGGCCTGCTGCATCATCTCCTGGTCGATACCGAGGCGGCCGGCGGTGTCCACGATCACGATGTCGTGGACCTTGGTCCGGGCGTGCTCGATGGAGTCCTTGGCGACCTTCACCGGGTCGCCGACGCCGTTGCCCGGCTCCGGCGCGAAGACCGCCACGCCCGCGCGCTCGGCGACGACGCTCAGCTGGTTCACGGCGTTCGGGCGCTGGAGGTCGGCGGCGACCAGCAGCGGCGAGTGGCCCTGCTCCTTCAGCCACCGGGCGAGCTTGCCCGCGAGGGTGGTCTTACCGGCACCCTGCAGACCCGCGAGCATGATCACGGTGGGCGGCTGCTTGGCGAAGCGGAGCCGCCGGGTCTCACCGCCGAGGATGGTGACCAGCTCGTCGTTGACGATCTTCAGGACCTGCTGGGCGGGGTTCAGCGCCTTGGAGACCTCGGCACCGAGGGACCGCTCCTTGACGTTCTTGATGAACGTCCGGACGACAGGCAACGCCACGTCCGCTTCGAGAAGCGCGATACGGATCTCGCGTGCCGTGGCGTCGATGTCCGCCTCGGAGAGCCGTCCCTTGCCGCGCAGGTTCTTGAAAGTCGCTGACAGGCGATCGGAGAGAGTGTCGAACACGGCGCTCGCGGTCCTCGGGGTCGGTGATGGCTTCAGGGAATCGCCCTCCAGGGTATCCCGGCGACGAAGTCACCGGGAAAGTGTCATCCCCGCAACGTCTCCTCCAGCACCCCCGCCAGTGAACCCGCGTCGTGCCCCGGCAGCGGTGCCCCCGTCCCCGTCGTGACATAGAACGCATCCACCGCGTTGGAGCCGAGGGTGCTGACGTGCATGCTCCGCACGCGTACGCCCGCCTTCTCCAACGCCATGCCGATGCGGTGCAGGAGCCCGGGGGCGTCCTGGGCGCGTACCTCGATCACCGTGGCGTGGCGGGAGGCCGCCGGGGCCACGGTGACACGGGGCGGCGGGGCGGGCCAGCCGCGGCGGCGGGGGTAGGCGGCGTCGCGTTCGCCGAGGCGGCCGGCGATGTCCAGGGAGCCGTCCAGGGCGCGGACGAGGTCGGCGCGCAGCCGGGTCGCCTGGGGCAGGGAGCCGTACTCGGCGGCGACCCGCCAGTTCAGGAGGAGGACCGAGCCGTCGTCCGCGTCGTCCACGTCGTCCGGCAGGCTCAGGGCGCGCAGCTCGGCCGTGCGGACGGTGAGGCGGTGGACGGCGAGGACACCGGCGACCGCGGGGAGCACGCCCGGCTGGTCCGGTACGGCGATGAGCAGCTCGACGCCGAGCGGCTCGGGTTCCCCGGTGGCTCCCTCGTCCGTCGGTGGCGCCGTCGGTGGTTCCGTCTGCGCGCGCAGGGCGAGGACGGGGCCGCCGGTGCGGAAGGCCTCGATCGCCAGCCGTTCCTGCTCGGCCGTGGGCGCGGCGGGCTCGGGTTCGCCCGGCGCGTCGCCCGCGAGGACCGCGGAGACCCGGCGGACCAGGTCGGTGACGAGGGAGCCGCGCCAGGAGGACCAGGCGGCCGGGCCGGTGGCCAGGGCGTCCGCCTCGGTCAGCGCGTGCAGCAGTTCCAGCGTGCTCTGGGTGCCGACCGCCTCGGCGACCGAGCGGACGGTGGCCGGGTCGTCCAGGTCGCGGCGCGTGGCCGTCTCGATGAGGAGCAGATGGTGGCGTACGAGTGTCGACAGCACGGCCACGTCCGCGCGGTCGAAGCCGATCCGCGCGGCGACGTCCCTGGCGATGATCTCGCCGGCCACCGAGTGGTCGCCGGGCCAGCCCTTCCCTATGTCGTGCAGCAGCGCGGAGACCAGGAGCAGGTCGGGGCGGCTGACGCGGCGGGTCAGCTCGGAGGCGCGGACGGCGGTTTCGATCAGGTGCCGGTCGACGGTCCAGAGGTGGACCGCGTTGCGCTGCGGGCGGCAGCGGACCCGCTCCCAGTCCGGCAGCAGGCGGCTGATCAGTCCCTCCGCTTCCAGCGCCTCCCAGACCTCGATGGTCGGGCGGCCCGAGCCGAGCAGGGTCACCAGTTGTTCGCGGGCCTCGGCGGGCCAGGGCGTGGGCAGGGGGCGTGCGGTGGCGGCCATGCGCCGTACGGCGTGCAGGGAGAGCGGGAGGCCGGCCTGGGCGGCGGCGGCTGCGGCGCGCAGGGGGAGCACGGGGTCGCGTTCGGGGCGTGCGGTGCGGGCGAGCACCACCTCGCCGTCCTGCTCCACGACCCCCTCGGCCAGCGGGGACCGCTCGGCAACGGGCTTCCCGCCTCCGAGCATGGCGCGCAGCCGCGGCCGTACGGCGCGCGAGCGCAGCACGCGCCCGACCTCGCGCCAGGTGACGTCACTGGCGTACGAGATCACGCGCGCCGCTTCGTACACCTGCCGCAGCAGCGTGTCGGCGTCCAGCAGGCCCAGCTCGGCGGCGACCTGGTCCTGATCCTGGAGGGAGAGGCGGTCGGTGGCACGGCCCGTCGTCAGGTGCAGGGCGTCACGGACGTCGAGCAGGCGCCGGCGGGCGTCCGCGAGGCCCTCGCGCGGGGCGTCGGCCAGCCAGGAGGCGGCGACGGCACGCAGCGCGGTGGCGTCGCGGAGGCCGCCCCGGGCCTCCTTCAGGTCGGGTTCCAGGAGGTAGCGCAGCTCGCCCTGGCGCTCGGCGCGCTCCGCGCACAGCTCCTGGAGTTCGGGGAGGCGTTTGGGTGCCTGGTTGCGCCAGTCGGCCAGGACGGCGGTGCGCAGGCCGGCGGTCAGGCCGGCGTCGCCGGCGAGGTGGCGGGCGTCCAGGAGGCCGAGCTGGACCTTCACGTCCTCGCCGGCCGTCCTGCGGGCCTCCGCCGGGGTGCGCACGGAGTGGTCGAGGGCGAGGCCGAGGTCCCAGACGGGGTACCAGAGGCGGTCGGCCAGGGCGGCGACCGCGCCGGGGTCACTGCCGTCGTGCAGCAGCAGGAGGTCGAGGTCGCTGCGCGGGGACAGCTCGCCGCGGCCGTAGCCGCCGACGGCGACGAGGGAGACGCCGCGCACCCCGTCCGTGCCGGCGCCGAAGAGCCCCGCCAGCCAGTCGTCGGTCAGCTCGGCGAGCGCGGCACGGCGCGGCGGCCCGGGCCGCGCCGCCTCGGTGAGGAGGCGCAGCCGGGCCGCCGCGTAGCCGCTGGGTCCCGAGTCGTCCGCTTCGCTGTGCACTTCCGTACGCGTCACCCAGGAACTCCTGTCCTTGTGCTGTGTCAGAGCGCGTCCGGGCCGCGCTCGCCGGTGCGCACCCGGACGGCCGTGTCGACCGGAAGGGACCAGACCTTGCCGTCACCGATCTTGCCGGTGCGGGCCGCCTTGACGACGACCTCGATCAGCTGCTCGGCGTCGTCGTCCTCGGCCAGCACCTCGATGCGGATCTTGGGGACGAGGTCGACGGTGTACTCGGCGCCGCGGTAGACCTCGGTGTGGCCGCGCTGCCGGCCGTAGCCGCTGGCCTCGGTGACCGTCAGGCCGTGGACGCCGAAGGCCTGGAGGGCCTCCTTGATCTCGTCGAGCCGGTGCGGCTTCACGACGGCGGTGATGAGCTTCATGCGTCCACCTTCTTGCTCTGGGCGGCGGCCAGGGTCTGGGCGTGGGCGGCAGATCCGATCACACCACCGCCGGCGCCGCTGAAGTCGTATGCGGTCTCGGCGTGTTCCGCCTGGTCGATGCCGGAGATCTCCTCGTCCTCGGTGACCCGCATCCCCATGGTCTTGTCGATGAGGAAGGCGAGGACCGCGGCGACGACCAGGGAGTAGGCGAGGACCGCGAAGACACCGGCGCACTGGATCCAGAACTGGTGCAGGCCGCCGCCGTAGAAGAGGCCTTCGACCTTCGACTGGCCCTTGCCCGTGGCGAAGAAGCCGATGAGCAGGGAGCCGATGATGCCGCCGACCATGTGGACGCCGACGACGTCGAGCGAGTCGTCGAAGCCGAACTTGAACTTCAGGCCGACGGCCGCGGCGCAGGCGACACCGGCGATGGCGCCGACGGCGATCGCGCCGAGCGGGGAGACCGCGCCGCCGGACGGGGTGATGGCGACCAGGCCGGCGACCGCGCCGGAGGCGGCTCCCAGCGTGGTGAACGCGCCGTGCCGGATCTTCTCGTAGGCGAGCCAGGCCAGCATGGCGGCGGCCGTCGCGACCTGCGTGTTGACGAACATCAGCGCGCCGACGCCGTCGTCGTTGCCGAGCCAGGAGCCCGCGTTGAAGCCGAACCAGCCGAACCACAGCAGGCCGGCGCCGAGCATGACCAGCGGGAGGCTGTGCGGGCGCATCGGGTCCTTCTTGAAGCCGACGCGCTTGCCGATGACCAGGATCACGCCGAGCGCCGCGGCACCCGCGTTGATGTGGACCGCCGTACCACCGGCGAAGTCGATCACGCCGAGCTTGTAGGCCCAGCCGTCGGCGCCCCAGACCCAGTGGGCGACCGGCACGTAGACGATCGTGAGCCACAGGGCGATGAACAGCGACCATGCCGAGAACTTGACGCGGTCCGCCAGGGCGCCGCTTATCAGGGCCGGCGTGATGATCGCGAACATCAGCTGGAAGACCATGAAGACGAAGATCGGGATGGTGTAGCCGTCCCACAGCTCCGTCAGTCCGATGTTGCTGAGGCCGAACCAGTCGGAGTTCCAGCCGATGAGGCCGTTGTTCGTGCCGAAGGCGAGGGAGAAGCCGTAGAGCACCCACAGAATGGTGACGATGCCCATGCTGATGAAGCTCATCATCAGCATGTTGAGGGTGCTCTTGACGCGGACCATGCCTCCGTAGAAGAAGGCCAGGCCCGGGGTCATGAGGAGCACCAGGGCAGAACAGATGAGCATGAAGCCTGTGTTCGCGGATGACAGCTTGGGTGCCTCCGCGGCAAGCGTGATGGCTGGTGCCATCGGCGTCTCCTCGTCGGTTGGTACGGCGCCGTGCGGGCGGTGCCTTGAGCGGTCCGGTCAGTGAGGGGCGGCCGGTTATGCGCCAGAGATTGACGCAGCGCGGTTTCGGTGGAAGCCCCTCGTTGTTTCGCCGGGGTGACGAAGGTGCCCTGCGTGTTACGCGTCGATGAACCGCCGGATCTCCGGCGCGCTGATCGTTATCGTGGCGCAATCTTCCCTGGAGGACTCTCGCGGGGAAGCAGACCGGCCGCGGCGGACCTCTCCGATGACCTGGCATGGGGGGAGCCGAGTCGAGCAGTTCGGAGGGCCGGCCGCGGCCGGGGTTCTGGGTTCTTAAGCGGTGCTCAGACCGCCGCGGTCTCAGGCAGGT
The DNA here is from genome assembly GCF_053592455.1 of Streptomyces sp. NPDC002676. NCBI lineage: Bacteria > Bacillati > Actinomycetota > Actinomycetes > Kitasatosporales > Streptomycetaceae > Streptomyces > Streptomyces sp. NPDC002676. Next base: position 92,272 of record NZ_JBSFVT010000017.1, read on the forward strand.
CGACGGCGAGCTGTTCGGTGAGGTCGACGACGGTGGCGAGGTCGCCGTAGTCGCGCACGGCGGTGTCGACCGTCTTTCGGATACGCGTGTTCACGCGCTCGGAGCGGACCTTCTTGGCGATGTCCATGGCCTGCTTGGCGTACCCGGTGCTCTCCTCGGGCTCGCGCTGGAGCAGGTGCACGGTGGCCATGCCGATCAGGTTGAGCGCGTAGGACCGCTGGTGCTCGGAGTCCTTGGCGAACAGCTCCACGGCCCGCTCCATCAGTGGCTGGGCGAGGGAGGCGTAGGTGGGGCTGCGGCCGGCGACGTAGGCGAGGTCACGGAAGGAGTGGGAGTTCTCGCCGTACAGCTCGGCCTCGGAGAAGAAGCGGATCCAGTCGGGGTCCGGCTCGTCCCACTCGTCCACCTCGGCGAAGGTGTCCTCGGCCATCCGCACCGCGCGCTTGGTCTTGCCGGGCTGGCCCATGTTGGCGTAGGCGCGGGCCTCCATCGCATACAGCATGGACTGGGTGCGCGGGCTCGCGCAGTCGCGGCTGCCGTACTGGGCGAGGTGGATCAGCTCCAGGGCGTCGTCGGGCCGGCCCAGGTGGATCATCTGGCGGCTCATGCTGGAGAGGATGTAGGAGCCGAGCGGCTTGTCACCGGCTTCCTTGGCGGCGTGCAGGGCGAGGACGAAGTACTTCTGCGCGGTGGGCTGCAGGCCCACGTCGTACGACATCCAGCCGGCCAGTTCGGCGAGCTCGGCGGCGACCTTGAAGAGCTTGCGGGTGGTGGCCTCGGGCTGGGGTTCCTGGAGGAGGTCGGTGACCTCGTGCAGCTGGCCGACGACCGCCTTGCGGCGCAGGCCGCCGCCGCACTGGGCGTCCCACTGCCGGAACATCCGCGTGGTGGACTCCAGCAGCTCCAGCTCGGGCCGGGAGAGCCGGCCGGGGCGGCGGGAGTCCGCGTCGGACTCGGGAACGGGTGCCACCAGGGAGGCCGGGGTGGGGACGAGCCAGCGCTGCATGGGCTCGATGAGGGAGGGGCCGGCGGACAGGGCGAGCGAGGTGCCGAGGAAGCCGCGCCGGGCGAGCATCAGGTCGCTGCGCGAGTACTCGCTGAGCAGCGCCACGGTCTGCGGGCCCGTCCAGGGCAGGTCGACGCCGGTCGCGGAGGGTGCCTGGCGGGCGGCGCGCAGGCCGAGGTCCTCGATGGAGACGACACAGCCGAAGCGCTCGGAGAACAGCTCGGAGAGGATGCGCGGGATCGGCTCGCGAGGGTTCTCCCCGTCCAGCCAGCGGCGCACGCGTGACGTGTCGGTGGAGATGTGGTTGGCACCCAGCTGGCGGGCCCTGCGGTTCACTTGGCGGGCCAGCTCGCCCTTGGACCAGCCGCTGCGCACGAACCACGAGCCGAGCAGCTCGTTGGGGCGCTTGTCAGCGTTCGTCCCGCTACCGCCATTGCCGCCCACTGGAACGCCCCCATCCCTGAGACCATTTGATGCCGAGTGCGCCAAGCCCTATCAGCATGCCCGGCATGACGGCGTCCCGTCCTCCGGTTCTCACCCTTAGAACGAGCTGACGACTTGCCACCGGCATACCCACGAGTGCATGTGCCCCCAGGCCTCGCACACTCACAGTAATCCCACGATCACCGCTCCAGCCACGGCGATCGCGGAAACGCCACCATTCGCCACCCCTTCGAATGAACTCATGAACACCTACGCACGATTCACTTGACACAGGACGACGGGGAGTGGGCGGAGCGATGCACGCAAGGGCGCATGGGGCCCGGTGCACCACCCGGTGCACTTCAAAGCGCCGCCTTGACCGCTCCGGGACGCGGGAAGGCGGAGCCCTGGTGTCACGTTCCGCTTCCGTCATGTTCCGTGTCGTAACCACCGGCGCGCTGGACCCGTTGGAGGGGGCATGGGTTTCACGATCGGCGGCATCCGCGAGATCCGTTCCGGCACGCGCAGGCGCGGCCGGCCCTCGGAGTGCACCGCCGTTGCCGAGTTCACCGGGTTGTGGGGCTGGGACGTGGTGCCGGGCGCGCGGGCCGCGGCGGGCGTCTGCTCGTGCGGGCGCGCCGACTGCCGCGCGCCGGGCGCGCATCCGCTGGAGTTCGCCGCCCAGGTGCCGGCCGGGGCCACGCTGGACGAAGCGGCCAAGGCCTGGGCGGAACTCCCGGGCGCCTCGGTGATGCTGCCGGTGGGCCGCGCGTTCGACGTCATCGAGGTCTCGGAGCCCGCCGGCCGCCGCGCCCTGGTCCGACTCGAACGGATGGGGCTCCCGCTCGGCCCGGTCACCGCCACTCCGGACGGCCGCGCCCAGTTCTTCGTGGCCCCCGGCGCCGCCGACGACCTCCCCCAACTGCTCTACCGCCTCGGCTGGGACGACCCCTCCGCCCTGGACCTGCGCGGCCTCGGCCCTGGCACGTACATCACCGCGCCGCCCTCCGACCGGGGCGGCCTGGGCCCGGTGCGCTGGCTGCGCCCGCCCGTACTGGACACGACGGCCCAGCCCCCGGCGGCCCGGCTGCTGCTGGGCACGCTGGCGTATGCGGCCCATCGGTCGCGCACATCACGCATGTAATTCCGCCCTCAGCCACAGCAACCATCGATTGAGGCACCACGACGGCGAGCAACCACTTCCGCGAGAGCAGCGCCGGTTCAGGCGCAAAGGAGGCAGCGCCCGTCCCCAACTGCACCTTGGGAGCGGGCGCTGCTCGCGGTCCTGAGGTGATTACTCGCCGATCAGCGCGTCCACGAACGCCTCCGGCTCGAACGGCGCGAGATCGTCCGCGCCCTCGCCGAGGCCGACCAGCTTGACCGGCACGCCCAGCTCGCGCTGGACGGCGACGACGATGCCGCCCTTGGCAGTGCCGTCGAGCTTGGTGAGCACGATGCCGGTGATGTCCACGACCTCGGCGAACACCCGGGCCTGCACCAGACCGTTCTGGCCGGTGGTGGCGTCCAGGACGAGCAGCACCTCGTCCAGCGGCGCGTGCTTCTCGACCACGCGCTTGACCTTGCCCAGCTCGTCCATGAGGCCGGTCTTGGTGTGCAGGCGGCCGGCGGTGTCGATGAGGACGACGTCGACCCCCATCTCCTTGCCTTCCTTGACCGCGTCGAAGGCCACGGAGGCGGGATCGCCGGCCTCCGGCCCGCGCACGGTGTAGGCGCCGACGCGCTCGCCCCAGGTCTGGAGCTGGTCGGCGGCGGCGGCGCGGAAGGTGTCGGCGGCGCCGAGGACGACCGTACGGCCGTCGGCCACGAGCACGCGCGCGAGCTTGCCGGTGGTGGTGGTCTTGCCGGTGCCGTTGACGCCGACGACCATCACGATGCCGGGCTTGCGGTCCTCGGGCTCGGTCTTGACCGTGCGGTCGGCGTCGGTGCCGACGAGCTTGAGCAGCTCCTCGCGCAGCAGACCGCGCAGCTCCTGCGGGCTGCGGGTGCCGAGCACCTTGACGCGCTCGCGCAGCCGCTCCACCAGCTCCTGGGTGGGCTGCACGCCGACGTCGGCGGTGAGCAGGGTGTCCTCGATCTCCTCCCAGGTCTCCTCGTCGAGGTGCTCGCGGGAGAGCAGCGTCAGCAGGCCCTTGCCCAGGGCGTTCTGCGAGCGGGACAGGCGGGCGCGCAGGCGGACCAGCCGCCCGGCGGTGGGCTCCGGGATCTCGATCGCGGGAGCTTCTTCGACCGGAACCTCTTCAACGGGGGGCTCCTCGACGGCGACCGCGGGGCCGCCCGGGAGATCCACCTCCTCGATGGTCCGGCGCGGTTCGTCGCGCGGCGTCTCGGCCTCGTCGCCGACGTGCGGCTCGGCCGGGGGCGCGGTGATGTCGGGCGCGGCGGGCGGCGGCGGGGGCAGCGGCTTCTTGCGCCGGCTGCCGACGATGAGCCCGCCGAGCGCGCCGAGCACGACCACGGCGATGACTACAGCAAGGATGACGGTTTCCATAACGGGTCCAGTATCGGCCATCGGATGCGGCAGACCCGGGTTACGGCCGCTTGTGGCTTTCTCCAGGAGACAAACGCCACGTAAAGCAAGGAGTCGGAGCAAAGTACGATGGCGGCGAATTGGTTGACGCGCGTAGAGTCACCACGATCCCCTTCCCCCCACTCCTAGGCACACCCATGAGCAAGACCGTCGAGAGCGAAGGCGCTCTCGAAACCCGCGGCATCGAGCAGGTGCCCGACGCCGAGCGCACCGCGAAGACCCGCGAGCTGTTCCCCACCTGGGTCGGCGCCAACATCAGCGTGCTGCTGCTCACCATGGGCGCGAGCCTGGTGGTGGCGTACCACCTGAACATCTGGCAGGCGCTCGTCGTCGCCGTGACCGCGCCCCTCGTGTCGTACGGCCTGGTCGGGCTGATCGGCATCGCGGGCAAGCGGGGCGGGGCGCCCGGCATGGCACTGTCGCGCGCCGTCTTCGGGCAGCGCGGAAACCTGCTGCCCGGTTCGCTGATCTGGGTCGCCCGCTGGGGCTGGGAGACGATCAACGCGGTGACCGGCGCCTACGCGATGCTCACCATCCTGGACCTCGCGCTCGGCATCAAGGCGAACAGCGTGCTCGACATCGTCATGCTGCTGCTGTTCGTCGTCGCCACCTTCGCGATCTCCGGGCTCGGCATCAACGCCGTGCAGAAGTGCAACAAGTACGCGACGTACTTCTTCGGCGTCTTCTCGGTGCTGGTCCTGGTGTACCTGGCCGTGAACACCGACTGGTCGAAGGTCATGCACCACGGCGCCGGCTCGACGGCCGCGGTGATCACCGGTATCGGGATGATCGCGGCGGGCGGTGTCAGCTGGATCCCGTCCGCGCCGGACTTCACGCGCTACCTGCCGCGTACGGCCTCCTCGAAGGCGATCGTGGGCACGGCGGTGGGCGGTGCCGGTGTCGTCGTCCTCCCCATGGTCCTGATGGGCGCGGTGATGGCGGTGTCCACGCCGGACCTCGCCTCGGCGACCGACCCGGTGTCCTTCCTGGGCGAGATCCTGCCGACGTGGCTCGCGGTGCCGTACCTGCTGATCGCGCTCGTCGGCATGCTGCTGATCAACTCGATGTCGATGTACTCGGCGGGCTTCACCGCGCAGACCCTCGGCTTCAAGGTGCCGCGCCACTGGGCGGTCTCCGTCAACGCCGTGATCTCGCTGGTCTTCGGCGGTGTGCTGATGCTGGTGGCGACCAGCTTCATGGGCTCGTTCATCGCCTTCCTGTCGCTGCTGGCGGTCGCCTTCTCCGCCTGGGTCGGCGTCTTCGGCGCGGACATGCTCCGGCGCACGGAGTACGACGGCCGGGCCATGACGGACACCACGCGCGCCAGCGCCTACTGGTACAAGGGCGGGTTCTCCCCCGCCGCCGTCGCCGCCTGGGCGATCGGCCTGGCCGGGGGCCTGATGTTCACCACCTCGGACTGGTTCACCGGCCCGCTGGCGAAGAACAACGTGATCGGCGAGTACGGCCTCGGCTGGGTCGCCACGATCGTGATCTCCGGCCTGCTGTACCTGGTGCTGCCGAAGCCGGCGGTGGTGGCCCCGGCCGCTCAGGCGCCCGCGGAGGAGCGCGAGCCTCTGGCTGTCTGACGCTCAGTCAGCTACCGTCCCCCTCCACCGAGCAGTACCGGAGGGGGACTTCCCATGCCCGTCACGGTCGTACGTTTCAACCTGGTCGAACCCGGCGCCACCCCCGCCTCCCTCGCCGCCCGCTACCAGGCCGCGCTGGAGATGGCCGCGTACGCCGACGAGCACGGGATCACCACCGTGCAGACCGAGGAGCACCACGGCGCCCAGAACAACTGGCTGCCGTCGCCGTTCGCCTTCGCCGCCGCGGTGTTCGGCGCGACCCGCCGGATCGCGGTGACCGTGTCGGCGGTGATCGGCCCGCTGCACGATCCGCTGCGGCTGGCCGAGGAGATCGCGGTGCTGGACCTGCTGAGCGGCGGCCGGCTGGTGACCGTGGCCGGGATCGGCTACCGGCCCGAGGAGTACGACCTGTTCGGCGTGGACTGGAAGCGGCGCGGCCGGCTCCAGGACGAGTTGCTCGAGACGCTGCTGCGGGCATGGACCGGCGAGGAGTTCACCTACCGGGGCCGTACGGTACGGCTCACCCCCCGCCCGTACACCGATCCGCATCCCCTGCTGCTGGTCGGCGGCTCCTCGAAGGCCGCCGCCCGCCGGGCCGCCCGGCTCGGCCTGCCGTTCTTCCCAAGCGCGCACCTGCCGGAGCTGGAGACGTATTACAAGGAGAAGCTCACCGAGTACGGCACCGAGGGCTGGGCGTTGATGCCGGCCGCCGAGACCCCGCTCCTCCACCTCGCCGAGGACCCGGACCGGGCGTGGGCGGAGTACGGCGAGCACTTCCTGCACGAGGCGCGGACGTACGCCTCCTGGCAGTCCGGTGACATCACGTCGGCGGTGCGGTCGGCGGCGACGACGGTGCGGGAACTGCGCGCGGAGGGCGTGTACCGGATCGTCACGCCGCAGGAGTGCGTGGGGCTGGGGCTGGGGCTCGACAGTCTCGTCCTGCATCCGCTGGCGGGCGGGATGCCGGTGGCGGAGGGATGGCGGAGCCTGAGGCTGTTCGCGGAGCGGGTGCTTCCGGCGCTGGGCGGCTGACCTGCGGCGAAATCGCTGGCCGGGCCGGGCCCGGCGGTGGTCCACTGCCCGTCATGAGTCTTTTGGTGGATGTGTTCGTCCGCGAGCCGGACGGGGAACTGCGGATTCTCGATGTGCCGGACGAGGTGTACCAGTCCGGCGGCTTCGAGTCATGGCGTACGACGGTGTGGGGATCGGAGTTCGTGCGCTCGCTGGGCGCCCGCCTCCTGCCCGTGCTGGCCGACAGGGATCTCTATGTGGAGCACGAGCAAGTGCCGGATCTGCTGCGCGAGGTCGCCCTGCTGCGGGACAACCTGGACGCGGTCGCCGCAGGGACGGAGCGGCCCCGGACGCTTCAGGAGCACCGCGGCGGTATCGAGTGCCGTTTGGGGATCATCGAGGCCGGCGCTCACAAGGCCCTGGAGATCGGCGGTGGCGTCCTCATCTGGTGACCGGTGCGCACAGGACCGCCGCCCCCGGTCCGGGCAGTGACCGGACCAGGGGCGGCGGACGGTGCGAGGAGAGGGGCAGCGGGGACTTGGCCCTTCTCCTCGGGTTCGGGGGCTGATCAGCCCATCTCCTCCAGCGACTTGCCCTTCGTCTCCTTGACGAACTTCAGGACGAACGGGACGGAGAGCGCCGCGAAGACGGCGTAGATCACGTACGTGCCGGACAGGTTCCAGTCGGCCAGCGACGGGAAGCTCGCGGTGATGGCCCAGTTGGCGATCCACTGCGCGGCGGCAGCCACACCCAGGGCGGCGGCGCGGATCCGGTTCGGGAACATCTCGCCGAGCATGACCCAGACGACCACACCCCAGGACAGGGCGAAGAAGAGGACGAACATGTGGGCGGCGATCAGGGCGACCAGGCCCTGAGCGTGCGGCAGCTTGCCGTCGACCAGGTGGTGGCTGAACGCCCAGGCCTCCAGGGCGAGTCCGACGGCCATGCCGACGGAGCCGATGAGGGCGAGGGGCCTGCGGCCGACGCGGTCCACGAAGATCATCGCGATCACGGTGCCGACGATGTTGATGATCGACGTCGTGAAGGAGTAGAAGAACGACTGCGTCGGGTCGACACCGACCGACTGCCACAGCGTCGAGGAGTAGTAGAACGCGACGTTGATGCCGACGAACTGCTGGAAGACCGACAGACCGATGCCGACCCAGACGATCGGCTTGAAGAAGAAGCCGCCGCCGAGCAGGTCCTTGAAGGTGGACTTGTGCTCGCTGTTCATCGCGTGCTCGATCTCGGCGACGCGGGCGTCCAGGTCGACGTCCTTGCCCTCGACCTCGGCGAGGATCTCCCGGGCGCGGTCGCGCTTGCCGACGGAGAGCAGGAAGCGCGGGGACTCGGGGATCGCGAAGGAGAGCAGGCCGTACAGGGCGGCCGGGACGACCATGACGCCGAGCATGACCTGCCAGGCCTCCAGGCCCATCAGGTGGCCGCGCTGGTCACCGCCGGCGGCGTTGAGCAGGCCCCAGTTGACGAGCTGGGAGATGGCGATGCCGACGACGATCGCGGCCTGCTGGAAGGAGCCGAGCCGGCCGCGGTAGGCGGGCGGGGCGACCTCGGCGATGTAGGCGGGGCCGATGACGGAGGCCATGCCGATGGCGAAACCGCCGACCACGCGCCAGAGCGCGAGGTCCCACAGCGCGAAGGGCAGTGCGGAACCGACGGCGCTGATGGTGAACAGGACGGCGGCGATCTGCATACAGCGGATGCGGCCGATCCGGTCGGCTATGCGGCCGGCGGTCGCGGCGCCGATGGCGCAGCCGATCAGGGCGATGGCGATGACCTGGGCGAGGGCCGCGGAGCCGATGTCGTAGCGGTCACGGATGGCCTCGACGGCGCCGTTGATGACGGAGCTGTCGTACCCGAAGAGGAAGCCGCCCATGGCCGCGGCAGCCGCGATGAAGATGACGTGCCCGAGGTGTTCGGGCTGAGCCGTCCTGGCTCCTGACGGTTGTGCCTGCACTCTGCTGGTCACGTGTATCTCCTCGGGCCGCGGCAACGCTGCCGCGGGTGGGGGGGGTGAGCCCTCTCAGGCGCTGACACCTGAAGGTAAAAGCAACGTTGCAGAGACTATGCCTTCAAGTTTCGAAGTCAATACTTCAGCTGCTGTGAGATACGAGATACAGCCAGGGGCTCCATGTTCACTTCTTGAACGTGGAGTTAGTCGATCTTGAGAGTCGGCTAACGAAGCCGCTGCGAGATGACCTTCGACACACCGTCACCCTGCATGGAGACGCCGTACAACGCGTCGGCGACCTCCATCGTGCGCTTCTGGTGCGTGATCACGATCAGCTGCGAGGCCTCCTGCAGCTCCTGCATGATCCGGATCAGCCGCTGGAGGTTGGTGTCGTCCAGGGCGGCCTCGACCTCGTCCATGACGTAGAACGGGCTCGGCCGGGCCTTGAAGATCGACACCAGCAGCGCGACGGCCGTCAGCGACCGCTCGCCGCCCGACAGCAGGGAGAGCCGCTTGACCTTCTTGCCCGGCGGACGCGCCTCGACGTCGACGCCCGTGGTGAGCATGTTGTCGGGGTCGGTCAGGACCAGCCGCCCCTCACCGCCCGGGAACAGCCGGCTGAAGACGCCCTCGAACTCGCGGGCGGTGTCCCGGTAGGCCTCGGTGAAGACCTGCTCGACGCGCTCGTCGACCTCCTTCACCACCTGGAGCAGGTCGGCGCGGGTCTTCTTCAGGTCCTCCAGCTGCTCGCTGAGGAACTTGTGCCGCTCCTCAAGGGCCGCGAACTCCTCCAGCGCCAGCGGGTTGACCTTGCCGAGCTGCTGGTAGGCCCGCTCGGCGGCCTTGAGCCGCTTCTCCTGCTCGGCCCGCTGATACGGCTTCGGCTGGTTGCGCGGGTGCTCCGGGTCTTCGGGCAGCTCCTCGCCCTCGGCGGGCGGGGAGGGCGGTACGAGCTGGTGGGGGCCGTACTCGGAGACGAGCCCGGCGGGCTCGACGCCCAGCTCCTCCAGCGCCTTGCTCTCCAGCTGCTCGATCCGCAGCCGCTTCTCGGCGCCGAGCACCTCGCCCCGGTGCACCGAGTCCGTCAGCTTGTCCAGTTCCGACTTGAGTTCACGCCCGGCGTTCCGCGCGGCGGCCAGCTCCTGCTCGCGCGTGGCCTTCGCGGCCTCGGCGGCGGCCCGCTCCTGGCCGGCGCGGGCGAGCGACACCTCGACGTGCGCGAGCAGCTGCCGGGCACCGGAGGCGACGGCTTCCGCCACGGCCGCCTCGTGGCGCAGCCGGGCCCGCCGCTGCTCGGCACGCGCGCGTGCCTCGCGTTCGGCGCGGGCGGCCCGGTCCAGGGAGTCGGCCCGGCCGGCCAGCCCCTTGACCCGTTCCTCGTGCGTACGGACCTGGAGGCGGGCCTCCATCTCGGTCTGCCGCGCGTTGGCGCCGTCGGCCGCGAGCCGGTCCCGCACGGAGGTGTCCGGCTCCTCCTCCACGGGCATCTCCTCGGCGACGGCCAGCCGCTCGGCCAGCTCCTCCGCCTCCAGTACGGCCTGCTCCAGCGCCTCCTGCGCACGCGAGGCAGCCGCGGCGGACCGCTCGGCCTCCCCGGCGGCCCCGCGCGCCTGTCCGCCGAGCCGCCCGAGCTGCTGTGCCACGGCCGACTTCTCCCGGTCGGCGGCCCGGCGCCGCTCCCCCAGCTCCTCCACCAGCGCGGCGGCCTCCGTGCGCCGCTCGGCCGCCGCCCGCTGCGCCTCGTTGAGTTCCTCGCAGCGCACCGCCAGCTCTTCCAGCTCCGCCGCGGCCTCGTCCACGGAGGCCTGCACCTCCAGCAGACTGGGCGCCCCGGCGGACCCGCCGTGCGCGAAGTGCGCGCCGAGCAGGTCGCCTTCGGCGGTGACGGCGGTCAGCTCGGGGTGCGCGTAGACCAGGTCCTCGGCGTCTTCGAGGCTCTCCACGACGACGATCCCGCGCAGCAGCCGGCGTACGGCGGGCATGAGTTCGGCGGGACCGCGCACCAGGTCGGCGGCGAAGCGCTCCGCGGGAAGTGCCGTGCGCTCCGCAGGGAGTGTGGTGACGGAAGGTCGGGCGTCTGCGGGTTCGTCGTGGCTGGTCGCGCCCGCGCGGCGGTCGCCGCATGTCAGACACGGCCCCGTACCTCTTTGAGGTGGTGCGGCCGGCGCCCGCTCCTCCGGGGCCCCCGCCAGGAGCAGGGCCGCACGGCCGCCGTCCTGCTTGCGCAGCAGGCGGATCGCCTCGGCCGCCGAGGCCGGGGTGGTCACGGCGACGGCGTCCGCCGCCGCGCCGAAGGCGGCAGCCAGGGCGACCTCGTGGCCCGGGGTGACGGTCAGCAACTCCGCGGCCGGGCCCAGGACTCCGGTGAGCCGGTCCCGGGCGCCCACCAGTATTCCGGTGCCGTCCTTCCGCCTGAGGCCCAGCGCCAGCGCCTCGTGGCGGGCCTGGGTCGCGGCGCGCCGGCGTTCGGCGGTGGTGGCCGCTTCGCGCGCCGCGCTCGACGCGGCTTCCGCCTCGGCGAGCTGCCGCCTGGCCGCCTCGTGCTGCTCGGCGAGGTCGGCGTCGTCGGCGTCGAGGCCGTCGACCTCGGCCTTCAGGGTCTCGTACTCCTCCTGGGCCTGGACGGCGCGCTGCTGGGCCTCGTCGCGGGCGACGGCCAGCCGGTCGATCTCGGCCTGGGCGGACGCGGCGCGCGAGCGGGCCGCGTTGACCTGCCCGGACAGCCGGGCCAGACCCTCGCGGCGGTCGGCGATGGCGCGGGCGGCATCCTTCAGCCGGCGTTCCTCGACGGCCAGTTCGCGTTCCAGCTCGGCGCGGTGGGCGACCGTGTCGTCCAGGGCGTGCTGGGCCGCCTCCAGGGCCGCCTCAAGCTCTGCCTCCTGTTCGCGGACGCGGGCGGCCTCGCGCTCCAGGTCCTCGGGGTCACGGCCGCGCCGTTCCTCCGGGGGCGCGGAGGTGGCGCTCTTCACCCGGGCGTCGGCCAGCGAGATGGTGCCGCGTACGCGCTCGGCCAGCTGGGACAGCTCGTACCAGGTCTGCTGGGCACGCTGGAGGCGGGGCGTGAGCCGCCGTACCTCGTCCTCCAGCAGGGCCTCGCGCTGGAGGGCCTTCTTCAGCTCCTGCTCGGCGGTTTCCTTGCGCTCCTTGAGCGCGGCCTCGTCGGCGATCTCGGCCTTGAGGGCTTCGCGCAGCCGTACGAGGTCGTCGGCGAGCAGCCGCAGGCGGGCGTCGCGCAGGTCGGCCTGGATGACGGCGGCGCGGCGCGCGACCGCGGCCTGGCGGCCGAGCGGCTTGAGCTGCCTTCGGAGTTCGTCCGTCAGGTCCTGTACGCGCGCGAGGTTGGCCTGCATCGCGTCCAGCTTCCGCAGCGCCTTCTCCTTGCGCTTGCGGTGCTTGAGGACGCCGGCCGCCTCCTCGATGAAGGCGCGGCGGCCCATGGGGTCTGCGTGCAGGACGGAGTCGAGCTGGCCCTGGCCGACGATGACGTGCATCTCGCGGCCGATACCGGAGTCGGAGAGGAGTTCCTGGATGTCCAGGAGGCGGCAGGTGTCGCCGTTGATCTGGTACTCGCTGCCGCCGTTGCGGAACATGATCCGCGTGATGGTGACCTCGGCGTACTCGATGGGCAGGGCGCCGTCGGAGTTGTCGATGGTCAGGGACACCTCGGCGCGGCCGAGCGGCGGGCGCCCGGTGGTGCCGGCGAAGATGACGTCCTCCATCTTGCCGCCGCGCAGCGACTTGGCACCCTGCTCCCCCATGACCCAGCTGAGGGCGTCCACGACATTGGACTTGCCCGAGCCGTTCGGGCCGACCACGCAGGTGATCCCCGGCTCGAACCGGAGCGTGGTGGCCGAGGCGAACGACTTGAACCCGCGCAGGGTCAGGGCCTTGAGGTGCACGTCGCTGGACTCTACCCGCCGCGCTTAGCTCACTCCACGAATGCCCGCAACCCCGCGGTTTCGCCGTTGAACATGCAGGGCACACCAGACGTTAAAGAGGCTGAAAGGATGCGCGGGGGACAGTGCGCAGCGGAAAGGAACCGGGGCGATACGGGGGCGGAACAGGGGAGAGTGCGCGGAGGAAAGAACGAAGGGACGCCGAAGCGTCCCTTGCAACTCCTTGTAGCTCTGACAACTTTTGCGGTTGATTACGGGCAGCCCAACCGCTGCGAGTGCTGTCGTGAAGCAATGCAGTGATCAGGTGAGCGCAGGCTCCGCCTGGTGTGCGTCGATGCTCTCCATGATCCCGTCCTGAGAGGCGGCAGCCGTCAGCGCGTCGTTCTCGGCCTGGATCCGCACGAGCTCGGATTCGAGGTCCTGGACACGCTGCTGCAGCCGTCGCATCTCGGCGAGGAGTCGAGGGTCGGAGCCGCCGACGTAACCGAGAAGCGCCTTTGCCATGATGGATGGTCCTCCACACTGAGTGACCGACCGATGCGGTGTGGGTCGTGAGGGATTTGCACCCGCGGTGCTTGGCACATCCGAGTGTTGCTCTGCTGTTGCTCCATGCCAAACAGCTAGGGTGCGCGGGGCTTTCAGCGTCTCACCAAAAAGTTTGACGGTCAACACGATCACGCCCTGCATTGGGGGCGAACCGGGGTGCGCGGCCGGAAGAATTGGCGGCGCTGTGACTCCAGCGGTGCCCACAGGGCGTGACGATCTTCTGTACCTGCGGAGCCTGCCATGCCGAGCGGTTCTTGGCAACCACCAGGCCGTTTCTGCTGTGGACGGGGCCCCGGGCAACTCACCGCACGGCGGCCGGCACGGCTCCGCGGAAGCGGATCAGCGGATGGCGAAGCCGTCGTAGCCGCCGCGGGGTGTGTCCCAGATCTCGGTGACGCCCTCCACGCGTCCGGGCGTGTCGTCTCCCTGGAGCCAGTCGAGCAGCCCCTCGCAGCCCTCGCGGGCCCCCTCCGCGACCACCTGGACGCGGCCGTCGGCCAAATTGAGAGCAAAACCACTCAGACCACCGATCTCCAGCGCCTTGGCACGCGTGAACCAGCGGAAACCCACGCCCTGCACGTATCCGCGTACCCAGGCGACCAGTCGCACTTCCTCGCTCATGGGTGCAACCTAACCGGCCGCCGTCGCACGGGGCACTTCCCGCATCGGCCCATGCGGTACCGTCCCCACCCGATACATCTCATATGAAACTCACTCGATCGAGTGAGTCGGGTTGGCCAGAAGGAGTCAGTCGCCGCGAGGCGCCGGTCGACCGCGAGCACGAGGAAGAGGGCAAGGGCATGGGACGCCACCGACGCTCCGCCGCCGGCCGCGCCGCCAAGAGCCGCGCCACGGGGGTCACGCGCACGCACCTCTCCGGTACGGGGAGCGACGACCCCCAGGACTCGTACGCGGGCGAGCGACGGCCCGAGGGCGTCGCGCCGTACCTGAACCCCGATGCGTACGCCGATGCCAACGCGAAGAGCACGGCCTACCTGTACGCGATGGGCGCGGACGGGGCCGAGGGCGCTCCCGAAGGCGGTGGCTTCACCCCCGACGGCGGTTTGCCCCGCACCCACCGGCGCAAGGCGAACCCCGCGAAGCCGGTGCGCACGAGCCTGCTCGGCATATCGGCGGCGGTCGCCCTCGGCGTGACAGCCGTGGCCACGGGCGTGGTGCCCGGCCTGCAGAACTACAGGCTCGGCGGCGTCACCAGCACCACCGGCGGCGACCGGGTGCAGGCCGCGGACTCCCCCAGCAACACCGCCGCCGCACAGGGCGGCACCTCCGGCAGCGCCGAGAACCGGGGTGGGGGCACCACGGGCGGCGGGGGCACCCGGCGCTCGACGACCCCGCCGGCCCCGACCCCTTCCATGTCCCCGTCCGCCTCCACCTCGGCCTCCGCGTCCGCCTCGCCGTCGCCCACGCCGACCAAGCGGGTGTCCGCGAAGCCGGTGCCGACGGCCACGCCCTCGGCGAAGCCCACGAAGGCCCCGTCCCACCCGGCGACGAAGGCACCGGCGCCGGCCTCCACGCCGGTGACGGTGCCGACGCAGGCCGCCGCCGAGGCTGAGGTGCTGCAGCTCGTCAACGAGGAGCGGGCGAAGGCCGGGTGCAGCGCGCTGGCGGCGAACTCCTCGCTGAGCGAGCTGGCCGAGGACTTCAGCGACGACATGGCCGCGCGGAACTTCTTCGACCACACCGACCCGGACGGCCTCACCCCGTGGGACCGGGCCGCGAAGGCCGGCATCACCGGCCTCGGCGGCGAGAACATAGCGCGCGGCCAGGCGGACCCGGCGGCGGTCATGAAGGCCTGGATGGACAGCCCCGGCCACCGCGCGAACATACTGAACTGCGACTTCAACACCCTTGGTGTGGGTGTGCACTTCGGGCCGGGCGGGCCATGGTGGACCGAGGACTTCGGCTTCTGAGGCAGCCCGTTACGCGGCGGCACGCCCCCGCATGAACGCCTGCGCCGCCTCCGCCACCCGGCGCCCCAGGTGCTCGGCCGTGGCGATGTCGGCCTTGTGCACGGCGTCGGGACCCTCGTCCACGTTGGTCTGGGCCGCCGCGCCCGCGAAGACGCCGAGGCGGTTGAGGTCGTTCTCGGAGCCCGCGCTGTGGTTCCAGCCGGGGTGCAGGCCGAGGTTGACCCAGTTCATGCCGTGCTGGGCGGCGAGGATCTGGAAGAACTGCAGGGTGTGCAGCTTGTCGCCGCTCTTGGAGCCGGAGTTGGTGAAGCCGGCGGCCAGCTTGTCCTTCCAGTCCTGCCCCATCCAGCGCTTCGAGGTCGCCTCGGCGAAGACGTGGAAGGCACCGGAGGCGGTGCCCATGTAGGTGGGCGAGCCGAAGACGATCGCGTCGGAGCGGTCCAGCGTCTCCCACTGCTCGTCGGTGATCTCGTCCACCTTGATCAGGTGCACCTCGGCGCCCGCGTCGGCGACGCCGGCGCGGACGGCCTCGGCGAGGACGGCGGTGTGGCCGTAGCCGGAGTGGTAGGCGATGGACACGACAGGGCTGGTCACGATGGTTACTCCTTGAAACACGTGAGCACGCCGGAACAGCAGCTCAGCAGCAGTGACCACAGGAAAGCACTAACTTCTGGTTAGTGCAAGCTGGTGGTTAGCGCTGCGCTGCCGTACTCTGAAGCCATGACTGTCGGCACCCAGGACCAGGACGACCTCGCCTACAACGTGTTCGCCAAGGCCTGCCCCTCGCGCGGCACGCTGGAGCACGTCACCGGCCGCTGGGGCGGACTGACCCTGGGGGCGCTGTACGAGGGCTCGCTGCGCTTCAACGAGCTGCGCCGCCGGGTCGACGGGGTGAGCGAGAAGATGCTGTCCCAGACGCTGCACGCGCTGGAGCGCGACGGTCTGGTGCACCGCGAGGCACAGCCCACGAACCCGCCCCGTGTCGACTACGAACTGACCCCGCTGGGCCGCTCGGTCGCCGAACGGCTGCTGTCGCTCATCCACTGCGTGGAGGGCGCGATGGACGACGTCCTCGCGGCCCGCGCGCGTTACGACGAGACGCGCGGCGCCCTCTGACACTTCGGGCAGAAGTAGCTGGAGCGGTTCATCCACGCGCGGCGGCGCATGGGCGTGCCGCACCGCTTGCAGGGCAGGCCCTCACGGCCGTACGCGTCCAGGGAGCGGTCGAAGTAGCCCGACTCGCCGTTCACGTTGACGTACAGGCTGTCGAAACTGGTGCCGCCGACGGCGAGGGCCGCGTTCATCACGTCCCGGACGTGGCCGAGGAGTTCGGCGGTGGCCGGGCGGGTGAAGTTCGCCGTCGGGCGCTCGTAGTGGATGCGGGCGCGCCAAAGGGCCTCGTCCGCGTAGATGTTGCCGACGCCGCTGATCAACGACTGGTCCAGCAGAGCCCGTTTGATGGTGGTCCGCCTGCGCCGCAGGGCCTGGTGAAAGGCCTCGTCGTCGAACAGTTCATCGAGGGGGTCGCGGGCTATGTGCGCAATGACGTCCGGCAGGCCCTCGGGAGTGTTGTCGTGCAACGACAGGCCGCCGAAGGTGCGTTGGTCGACGAAGCGGAGTTCGGTGCCGAGGGCGTCGGCGAAGCGGACGCGGATGCGCAGGTGCTTCTCGTCCGGCGCCTCGTGCGGCTGGACCAGGAGCTGGCCGCTCATGCCGAGGTGGGCCAGGACCGACTGGTTCGTGTCCTCCAGGGGCAGCCACAGGTACTTGCCGCGCCGGCTGGGCATGCCGATGCGGTGGCCCTTGAGACGGTGCGCGAAGTCGTCGGCGCCCGCGATGTGCCGGCGCACCGCACGTGGGTGCAGCACCTCGACGTCGGCGACCGTGCGGTGGGCGACCCAGCGCGCAAGGCCCCGCCGGACGACCTCGACCTCGGGCAACTCGGGCATCGAAACCCCCGTGGGGACGGACCGTGGGATGGCTGAGCGCCCGCCCCGACGCGAAGGGCGGGACGGGCGCTCGGTGCTGCTCTGTCAGGCGGTGGCGGACGGCGACGTGCTGTCGCCCGCGACGGCTTCCTTGGCCGCCCTGGCCCGCTCGTCCGCGGCGGCGCGGATCGAGCGCCAGGCGGACTCGGCGGCCTGTTGCTCCGCCTCCTTCTTGCTGCGGCCGGTGCCGGTGCCGTACGAGACGCCTCCGACGCGGGCGGCAGCAGTGAAGGTCTTCTCGTGATCGGGGCCGGTCTCCGTGACCAGGTACTCGGGGACACCGAGCCCTTCGGTCGCGGTCAGCTCCTGGAGACTGGTCTTCCAGTCCAGGCCGGCTCCGAGGTTCGAGGACTTCTCGATCAGCGGGTCGAAGAGCCGGTGCACCAGCTCGGACGCCGCATCGAGGCCCTGGTCGAGATAGACCGCGCCGATCACCGCTTCCAGGGTGTCGGCAAGGATGGACGCCTTGTCCCGGCCGCCCGTGCCCTCTTCACCGCGGCCGAGCCGGATGAAGGAACCCAGGTCGAGGCCGCGGCCGACCTCCGCCAGCGCACGCGAGTTGACCACCGCGGCCCGAAGCTTGGCCAGCTGGCCCTCGGGCAGGTCGGGGTGGGTGCGGTACAGCGTGTCCGTGACGACGAGGCCGAGCACGGAGTCCCCGAGGAACTCCAGCCGCTCGTTCGTCGGCAGACCGCCGTTCTCGTACGCGTAGGAACGGTGGGTCAGCGCGCGCACCAGAAGGGCGGACTCGACCTGGTAGCCGAGCCGCCCTTCCAGAAGCGTGTGGGACGAGGCCTGGTTTTCCGCCTTCTTGGGACTGGACACAGTGCCTCTCACCAGCCCGCTCAGACTTCGAGGACCTGGCGCTTGTTGTAGGTGCCGCAAGACGGGCACGCGATGTGCTGCTGCTTGGGCTCGTGGCAGCGCTCGCACGCAACCAGGGTGGGGACCGCAGCCTTCCACTGCGACCGGCGGTGGCGCGTGTTGCTGCGCGACATCTTCCGCTTCGGAACAGCCACGGCTACTTCTCCTGCTTCTCGTCGACGCCCGCTTCGGCGCCGCTCATCTCGTCCTTCTCGCCGGGTTCGAGCGAACCGGCGAGTCCCTGCAAAGCCGCCCAACGGATGTCGACGGCGTTGTGGTGGTGGTCCGGGTCGTCCGCGAGCCGCACTCCGCACTCGGAGCACAGACCCGGGCAGTCTTCCTGGCACACCGGCTGCATCGGCAGTGCGAGCACCACCGCATCGCGCAGCAGAGGTTCGAGGTCGATCAGACCGTCCTCGACAAAGAGCCTGTCCTCGTCGTCCTCGGCGTCGTCGCCCGGTTCCGCGATCACGCGGCCCCGGCCGTCGGCGTCAGGGTACGAGAACATCTCCTGGAAGTCCGCTTCGAGCGACAGCTCGACCGGCTCCAGACACCTTACGCACTCCCCCTCGGCCTGTGCACGGGCGGTGCATGTGACAAGCACCCCTTCCATGACCGACTCAAGGCGGAGTTCGAGTTCCAGCGGGGTGCCTTGCGGCACTCCGATGACCCCCTCGATACCGAGGTCCGCGGGGGCGTCGACCGTGCGGGTCAGGCGCTGCAGCGCACCAGGACGCCGACCCAGCTCGTGCGTGTCGATCACGAGGGGGTTGCGGTGGTCGAGGCGGGCGTTGGAAGCCATTCCTGCTTTCGGTCTTCACACTCGAAGGGACGCCGCCCCGGAGGTGTCACCGGGCAGCGTTGATCGCGGACGTACGCGCGACCGAAGAGCCAGGATACTGGACCTTGCGCTCAGGTCCCAATCCGGTCCCCCGGCGCCCCCGCGTTACAGCCCGCGGCCCTGCTCGTAGGCCCGCAGCTGCTCGGCGCTGATCATGCTGGTGTCGAAGAGACTCGTCTCGTCCAGCGCGTAGCCCTGCTGGGGCACCTGGTGGGGCTGGTGGGGCTGCTGAGCGGCCTGGTTCGGGTCGTAGGCGGCCTGCTGGGGGTCGTAGCCCTGGTAGGCATACGGATCCGCCTGCTGGTAGCCGTACGCGCCCTGCTGGGCGTAGCCGGCGTACGGGTCCGCCTGCTGCTCGATGGGGGCACCGCCCGCCGGGGCGTAGCCGGAGGCGGGGGAATATGCCGGCTGCTGCTCGTACGGCGCCTGCTGTGGCGGTTGCGACTGCTGCGACTGGGTCTGACGGTCGTCCGAGGCGTCCGCCAGGGCCGCGAGGTCGGCGAGGTAGTCGGCGTCGCTGGAGTGCTGGAAGGTCGTGGTGTCCTCGGCGAGGGCGCCGAGGTCGTCCGTGGCGATCCGGCCGTGCAGCTTCTGCCGGCCGCGCCCGACGGCCTCCAGGGTCTTGGCGAGCACCGCCTCGAAGGCACCGAGCTTGGCGTCGACGTACGCGTCGGCGTTGTGCCGCAGGGTCTCCGGGTCCTGGCTGCGCTCGGGGGCGTCCTCGTCCTCGTAGCCGTTCTCGTCCAGGCCGGGCCCGGTGCCGAGGAGCTTCTCCCGGCCGCGGCCGACCGAGCCGAGGGTCTTGTTGAGGACGACCTCGAAGTTGGCGAGCTTGGAGTCGACGTAGTCGTCGGCCTCGGCTCGGACCTCCTCGGCCTCCTTGCGGGCCTCGGCGAGGATCCGGTCGGCCTCGGCCTGGGAGCGGCGGGCGATCTCGGTGTCGGAGATCAGCGAGCCGCGCTCGGCGTGGGCGTCCCCGATGATCCGCTCGGCCTCCATGCGGGCCTGCTCGACCATCTGCTCACGGTCGCCGATCAGCTCCTGCGCCTGCGCGAGGGAGCCGGGCAGGGCCTGACGCACCTCTTCGAGCATCGCGAGCAGGTCGGCGCGGTTGACCACGCACGATGCCGACATCGGCATGCCCCGGGCGCCGGAGACCGTGGAGACGATCTCGTCGAGCTTTCTCTGCACGTCCACCTGTGCTCGCCACTCTCTACAGCTGTGTTGGAGACGGACGGGACGACTGTAGCCCCATCAGCCCTTGCGGAGGCGCTGGTTCAGGGCGTCCAGGACCGCGGGCGGCACCAGGTGGGAGACGTCGCCGCCCCAGGCCGCGACCTCCTTGACCAGGGAGGAGGACAGGAAGCTGTAGGTGGGGTTCGTGGGCACGAACAGGGTTTCGACGCCGGTGAGGCCGTTGTTCATCTGGGCCATCTGGAGCTCGTAGTCGAAGTCGCTGACCGCGCGCAGGCCCTTGACGATGGCCGGGATGTCCCGCTGCTTGCAGAAGTCGACGAGCAGGCCGTGGAAGGCCTCGACCCGTACGTTTCCGTAGTCGGCGGTGACCTCGCGGATCAGCTCGATCCGCTCCTCGATCTCGAACAGGCCCTTCTTGGCCTGGTTGATCATCACCGCGACGTAGACCTCGTCGTACAGACGGGAGGCGCGGGCAATGATGTCGAGGTGTCCATTGGTGATCGGGTCGAACGACCCGGGGCAGACGGCGCGGCGCACTTGTGATCCCTCGCTCTCCGGTCCGGTCATCGTGCGTCTTCGCACGTAGCGGCGGCGCGACCGTACCAAAACGTTCCCTCGCCGTAGCCACGGGACCGGAGGCCCTCGAAGCCGTCCGGCCACCGGAATTCGCCGCCTCTGGTGCTGCGCTCCACGGTGACGAGTGCTTCGTCGGCGAGCCAGCCCTCCGAGCGGAGTGTGAGCAGAATCTCGCGAAGATCGTCGTCCGAGACGGCGTACGGGGGGTCGAGAAACACGAGGTCGTACGGCTCGGCCGGCGGCGGGGTCTTGATGATCTGTTCCGCTTTGCCCGACCTGACCTCGGCGCCGGGAAGGCCCAGGTTCTTCACGTTCTCCCGGACGACACGGGCCGCTCGGGCGTCCGCCTCGACCAGGAGGGTGTGGCCGGCGCCCCGGGAGAGGGCTTCCAGGCCTACGGCGCCCGAGCCCGCGTAGAGGTCCAGGACCCGTTCGCCGTCCAGGGGGCCGCCGAGGAGGGACTGCCAGGTGGAGAAGAGGCCCTCGCGTGCGCGGTCTGATGTTGGCCGGGTGCCTGTTCCCGGCGGGACGGCCAGGCGGCGTCCGCCGGCTGCGCCGGCGATCACGCGGGTCATTGGGGGGTCCTTCTTCGTGGGCGACTTTACGGTTCATTGTGGCTGGTCGCGCAGTTCCCCGCGCCCCTGGGTACTCACCTCTAACCCTTTTCCAGGTACTGCTCTCTCTCCTCGTCCAACAGAGCGTCGAGGGCCGTACGCAAGCCGGGGAGGCCGGCCAACTCCGGATCGGCCGCCACGACAGCCGTCGCCTCCTCCCTCGCCTCCGCGATGACCTCCTCGTCCTCGATGACGGCGAGGACCCGGAGGCTGGTGCGGGCGCCGGACTGGGCCTGGCCGAGGACGTCTCCCTCGCGGCGCTGTTCCAGGTCGATGCGGGAGAGCTCGAAGCCGTCCAGGGTGGAGGCCACGGCGTTCAGGCGCTGGCGGGCCGCGCCGGCCTCGGGCATCTCGCTGACCAGGAGGCAGAGGCCGGGGGCCGAGCCACGGCCCACCCGGCCGCGGAGCTGGTGCAGCTGGGAGACGCCGAAGCGGTCGGCGTCCATGATCACCATGACGGTGGCGTTGGGGACGTTCACGCCGACCTCGATGACGGTGGTGGCGACCAGGACGTCCGTCTCGCCGGCCGCGAAGCGGCGCATGACGGCGTCCTTGTCGTCGGGGTGCATACGGCCGTGCAGGACCTCGACCCCGAGGCCCTTGAGGGGGCCTTTGGCGAGCTGGTCGGCCACGTCGAGGACGGCGAGGGGCGGCCTCTTCTCGGCCTCGTCCTCGGGGGACTTCTTCGCCTTCTTCGGGTCGGCCGCCTCGTCGATGTCGTCACCGATGCGAGGGCAGACCACGTACGCCTGATGGCCGTTCCCCACCTCCTCCCGGACCCGCTCCCAGGCCCGGGAGAGGAAGTGGGGCTTGTCGGCGGCCGGGACGACGTGGCTGGCGATCGGGGAACGGCCGGCCGGGAGCTGGTCCAGGACCGAGGTCTCCAGGTCGCCGAAGACGGTCATGGCGACCGTGCGCGGGATGGGGGTGGCGGTCATGACGAGGAGGTGCGGCGGCTGCTTGCCCTTGCCGCGCAGGGCGTCGCGCTGCTCGACGCCGAAGCGGTGCTGTTCGTCCACGACGACCAGGCCGAGGTCGTGGAACTGCACCTTGTCCTCGATCAGCGCGTGCGTGCCGATCACGATTCCGGCCTCGCCGGTGGCCAGGTCCAGCAGGGCGTGGCGGCGGGCGGCGGCGCCCATGGAGCCGGTGAGCAGCACCACCTTGGTGGCGTGCTCGGCACCGCCCAGCATGCCGCCCTCGGCCAGCTCGCCCATCATCTCGACGACCGACCGGTGGTGCTGCTGGGCGAGCACCTCGGTGGGCGCGAGCATGGCGGCCTGCCCCCCGGCGTCGACGACCGCGAGCATGGCCCGGAGGGCCACCATTGTCTTTCCCGAGCCCACTTCGCCCTGGAGCAGCCGGTGCATCGGGTGTTCGGTAGCCAGGTCGTCGAAGATCTCCCTGGAGACCTTCTGCTGGCCCTCGGTCAGCGTGAAGGGCAGGCGGTCGTCGAAGGCGGACAGGAGGCCGTCGGGCTTCGGGGTGCGGGGTACGGCGGGGAGCTGGGCGTCGGCGTGCCGGCGGCGGGCCAGGGCGACCTGGAGGACGAAGGCCTCGTCCCACTTCAGGCGGGCGCGGGCGTCGGCGATGTCGGCCTTGGTGTGCGGGCGGTGGATCTTGAGCAGGGCCTCGGGGAGGGGGAGGAGGCCGCGGCCCGCGCGGAGGGAGTCCGGGAGGGGGTCCAGGGCCTCCTGGGCGCTCGGGAGCACCGTCTGGATCGCCTTGCCGATCTTCCAGGACTCCAGCTTGGCGGTGGCCGGGTACAGGGGGATCAGGGCGCCGGCCCAGGTCTCGACCGTTTCGTCGGTGTCGCCGCGCAGCAACTCGTAGGCCGGGTGGGCGAGCTGGAGGCGGCGGTTGAAGACGGAGACCTTGCCGGCGAACATCGCGCGGGTGCCCGGGAGCAGTTCCTTGTGGGGCTTGTGAACCCCGTTGCCGAAGAAGACCAGTTGAAGTCGCCCGCTGCCGTCGGTGATCGTGACCTCCAGGCGCTGGCCCTTGCCTCGGGGGGCCTTGGACGAGGCGAAGGTGTGCAGGCGGGCGTCGGCGACCTGGGCGACCACCGTGACGTGCTCGTCCATGGGGAGGTCGGCGAGGTGGGTGAGCTGGCCGCGCTCCTCGTATCTGCGCGGGTAGTGGTGCAGGAGGTCGCCGACGGTGCGCAGGCCTAGGTGCTCGGCCATCACCTTCGCGGTGGCGGGGCCGAGCACCGACTTCAGTGGTTGCTTCAGCGGTTCTTGCAGTGCGGGCACGAGTTCCATTGCACACCACGCCACTGACAATGCCGTAGACGCTGCGCTGGGATTCGGGAAACCGCTGGTCAGGTAGGCCGTTCCGGGCCTAGGATGGCGCGCTCCGGCCATCCCCCGCGGTCACCGCCCCAGACCGGGACCGCCCGACCCCGCGCCGTACGCACTCCCCCCTCCGGCGCAGTGACGATGGACTCCCAGACCTCGCAGTCAGCCCAGGCATCCCAGTCACCTCACACACCTCATACGTTCCAGGTCGACCTTCGCGGTCTGGTGGACCTGCTCTCCCATCACCTCTACTCCAGCCCCAAGGTCTATCTGCGCGAGCTGCTGCAGAACGCCGTGGACGCCGTCACCGCCCGGCGGGCCGCAGAGCCCAGTGCTCCGGCGTGGGTGCGGCTGCATGCCGCGGACGGGGCGCTGCGCGTGGAGGACAGCGGCGTCGGGCTCACCGAGTCGGACGTGCACAGCCTGCTCGCGACCATCGGACGCAGCTCCAAGCGCGCGGAGGGCCTGCAGGAGGCCCGCTCCGACTTCCTGGGCCAGTTCGGCATCGGCCTGCTGGCCTGTTTCGTGGTCGCCGAGCGCATCCGGGTGGTCAGCCGCAGCGCCCGTACGCCCGAGGCCCCACCGGTGGAGTGGACGGCGCGCGACGACGGCTCGTACCACGTGCGGACGCTGCCCGACGCCGAGCGGCCCGAGCCCGGCACCACGGTGTACCTGACGGCGCGGGCGGGGGCGGCCGAGTGGCTCGCGCCCGAGCGGGTGCGCGCGCTGGCCCGGGACTTCGGCGCGCTGCTGCCGTACGACGTCCGGGTGGGCGAGGAGCCGGTCACGGACCTGCCGGCGCCCTGGGACCGGCCCCACCCCTCCCCCACCGCCCGCAGGGTGGCGCTGGCCCGGCACTGTCACGAGCTGTTCGGGTTCACCCCGCTGGACTCGATCGACCTGGACGTGCCGCTGGCCGGGATCCGCGGGGTGGCGTACGTGCTGCCGTCGGCGGTCAGCCCGGCCCAGCGGGCCACCCACCGGGTGCATCTCAAGGGCATGCTCCTCACCGAGCGGGCCGAACAGCTGCTGCCGGACTGGGCGTTCTTCGTGCGCTGCGTGCTGGACACGGACAGCCTGCGGCCCACGGCCTCGCGCGAGTCGCTGTACGAGGACGAAACCCTCGCCGCCGTACGGGAAGCCCTGGGCGAAAGGATTCGCTCCTGGCTGACGGGGCTCGCCGCCGGTGATCCGGAACGGCTCTCCGCCTTCCTGGCCGTGCACCACCTGGGCGTGAAGTCCCTGGCGCGGCACGACGGCGACATGCTGCGCACCATGCTGCCGTGGCTGCCGTTCGAGACCACGGACGGGCAGCTGTCCCTGGAGGAGTTCGCCCAGCGGCACCCGGTGGTGCACTTCACGCGGACGGTCGAGGAGTACCGGCAGGTCGCGCCCATCGCCTCGGCGCAGGGCATCGGGGTGGTCAACGGCGGTTACACGTACGACAGCGAGCTGGTCGAGGCGCTGCCCGCGGTGCGGCCGGGGACGGTGGTCGCCGAGCTGGACGCGGACACCGTGACCGCGCACCTGGACGCGGTCGACTCTGGCGTGGAGCTGGCCCTGTCCGGCTTCCTGGCAGCCGCGCGGGCGAAGCTGGACCCGCTCGGCTGTGACGTCGTCCTGCGCGCCTTCCACCCGCTCTCCGTGCCGGCGCTGCACCTGGACGACCGGGCCGCGCGGCACGAGCAGGCCCGCGCGGAGGCCGAGGAGCAGGCGGACGACCTGTGGGCGGGGATCCTGGGCTCGCTGCGCGGCAGCGCCCCCCGCGCGCGTCTGGTGCTCAACCATCTCAACCCGCTGATCCGCCGGATCAGTTCGCTCGGGGACCCGGAGCTGATCGGGACCGCCACCGAGTCGCTGTACGGGCAGGCGCTGCTGATGGCGCAGCGCCCGCTGCGGCCCGCCGACTCGGCACTGCTCAACCGGGCGTTCATCGGCCTCCTGGAGTGGGCCACGCACGGGGAGTCACACGGGGGCACGCATGGGGAGAACGGTCGCTGATGGGTGAGATCACGGACTTCGACGCGCTGCGCCGGGCGATGGCGGAGAACTCCGAGCAGCCGGAGGGACCGGCCCGCAACGCGCGCGCGGAACAACTGCTCGCCGAGGCCGAGAAGCTGGACATCCCGCTCGCCGTGATCGAGGCGCTCGGGCACCAGCTGAAGGTCTACAACTACAGCTCCGAGAAGGACAAGATGTTCGTCCCGTTCGCGCGGCTGCTGCGCCTGTGGGACGAACGGCCGGAGGACTTCGACGAGTACGAGACGCACTCGCTGCACTGGGTGTTCAAGTGGGTCTCGGCCGGCATGCTGGACCAGCCGCACATCCCGCTCGCCTCGATCGAGCAGTGGCTCGGCGAGATGGAGCACCGCTACCGGCTCGCCGGCCACTCCGAACGGGCCGTGCGCAGCGCCGAGTTCAGCGTGGCTTCGCACATCGGGGACCGGGCGCGGGCCGAGCGGGCGTACGCCGCCTGGCTGGCCGCGGACCGGGACCGGATGGCCGACTGCCACGCGTGCGAGCTGCACGGGCAGGGCAGCTGGCAGGTCACGTGCGGCCGGGACGCGGCGGCCCTGGACCTGTGGGCTCCGGTGCTGGAGGGCGAGTACAGCTGCGCGCACGAGCCGCACACGGTGCTCGCGTCCTCGCTGGTGCCGCTGCTGCGCCTCGGCCGCGTGGCGGAGGCCCGGGCCCACCACCTGCGCGGCTTCCGCCTCGTCCGCCCCATGGAGAGCATGCGTGGCGCCTACGCCGACCACGTGGAGTTCTGCGCCCTGACCGGCAACGAGGCGCGCGGCCTCGAACTGCTCGCGCAGCGGCCGGCGTACTTCACGGACTCCGGGCATCCGCGCAGCCGCCTGGACTTCCTGGCCGTGGTGACGCTGCTGATGGACCGGCTGACCGGACTGGGCCTGGGCGAGCAACGGGTACCGGGCCCGGCCGGCCGCGTGTGGACCGCGCGGGAACTCGCCGCGCACGCGCGCGCGCAGGCACTGGGCCTGGCCGAACGGTTCGACCTGCGCAACGCAACGCCGTACGTCGGCGACCGCGTCCGCGAACGGATGGCCCAGCAACCACTGGTGGACCGCCTGCCGCTGGGCGTACGCGCTCCCGCGCGGACGGCCGCCCCGGCGCGCCCCCCGCGGGAGGAGGCCCCGGAGCCGCCCGACCTCGCCACTCTCCTCACCGAGGCACGCCGGCTGTCGGACACGCTGCAACCGCGCGCCCTGGAGGCGTGGGAGGCGGTGGCACGGGCCGCCGAGGACGTGGAGCTGGATCCGCGGTCCCGGGCGGAGCTCACCGACCACGAGGCGATGTCCCGCGGCCCCGAGGGCATCGCCCTGTTCGACCGGGCCGCCGCCCTGTACGCGGAGGCGGGCGACCCCGGGGAGGCTCTGGCGGCACGCGCGCGTGGAGCGCACGTCCGCGCCCTGGCAGGCGAGCCGGACGCGGCACTGGCGGCGGTCACCGCCCCGTACGACGAGATCCTCGCGCTCTACGCCGAGGAGTCCACCGGCGTACGACAGGCGGCGTCGGTGCTGATGAGCAGGGCGCGGATCCTGATGCGCCGGGTCGACGCGGGGGCGGAGGCCGCGGGCGGAGCCGCCGCGCTCTCGGCGCGGGACGCCGACGCCGCCCTGCACGACGCCGAGCAGGCCGTACGCGAGGTGCTGGCGCTCGTGGACGGGCGTGGTGACGGTGACGTGCGGCTTGCGGCCCGGGGTGCCGAGGGGCGGGCGATGCTCGCGGAGTTGGCCGAGCGGGCCGGGAACGTGGAGCGGGCCATGGAGTTGTTCCGGCGGGCTGCCGCGGAGTACGTGGGTGCGGGGCTGCCCTGGTTCGCGGTCGAGTACGAGGTCCGGGTCGCCGGGCTCGCCCATCAGGCCGGTGACCTGGCCGGGGCCGAGCGGGCGCTGCGGTCGGCGCTGGAGCACGGCGGGCCGTACGTGGAGGCGGCCGGACGGGCCCAGCTGCACCTCCAGCTCGCCGAGGTGACCGGCGCCCGGGGTGCGGCCGGGGAGGCGGCGGAGCACGCCCTGGAGGCCGCGCACTGGGCCGACGAGGCGGGCGAGAGCGCGACGCTGGGGGTCTGGGCCCGGCACCAGCTGGGCGGCTTCCTGCTCCGGGAGGGGCGGTGCGCGGAGGCCGCCGAGGTGCTGGAGTCGGTGCTGCCCGAGGTCAGCGCCGAGACGCACGGCGACGGCGTGGTCGTGCAGGCCCGGTGGTGGCTCGGGGACTGCCTGAGCGAGCTGGGCGAGCACCGGGCCGCCGCCGAACACCGGCTGCGGGCCGCCGAGATCGCCCGGCACTGGCCCGAGCAGCAGGACCACGCCACGCTGGCCCACCTCGCCGCCGAGTCGCTGAGCAACGCCGGGCTGCTGGAGGAGGCGGACCAGGCCTACACGCGCGCGGGCGACCTGTGGCGCTCGCTCGGCAACGCCCCCTTCCTCGTCCGCTCCCTGCGCGCCCGCGCGTGGCTGGCCCTGCGCGCAGAGGCCGGAGCGGAGGGTGCGCGGGAGCGGATGGCGCAGGCGGTGCGGGAGTGCGAGCGGGCGCTGGAAGCCGCCGCCGGCCCGATGGCCCGCGATCAGCTCACCGCCGAACTCGCCAACACCCACCGCCAGTTCGGCGAACTGCTGGCCCGCTCGGCGGCCGAGGTGGACGAGACGGACCAGGCAGATCAGGCAGATCAGGCGGACCAGGATCAGGGGATTCAGGGGGCCTTCGAAGGCGCTCTGGTCCAGATGGCCCGCGCGGCCACGCTGTTCGGCACCCTCGGCGCCGACGGTCTGCACAGCCGTACCGGCGCCGAACTCGCCGCGGGCTGGCTGGAGGCCGACCTGGGCCGGCCCGCCGACGCGGTGGCACGCGCGCGCGGCGTGCTCGCGGCCTACGAGGGCGCCGACGACGCGGACGAGATCGTCCAGGCCCGACGGGCGGAGGCGCACCAGATGCTCCAGCTGGACGGGAGCGGACAATGACCGGGGGCCGGTTCACTCCACGCCGATGAGCAGCAGTGCCCCCTGCCGGCCGCCCCGGTACACCACCGTGTCCACGGCCAGGTAGGACTCGCGTACACGGGTCTCCAGGTGTTCGGCGACAGCCTCCGGAGCCTCGTCGCCGACGACGACGGTGACCAGTTCGCCGCCGGCCTGGAGCATGCGGTCCAGCACGGTCTCGGCGGTGGCGGTGACGTCCTGGCCGATCACCGCCACATCGCCGTCGATCAGGCCCAGAACGTCCCCGGCCTGGCAGATGCCGGCCGTCGTGAAGGACCGGTGCTCGGCGACGACGACCTCGGCGTACCGGGTGGCGCCCGCCGCCGAGGTCATCTGGACGACGTCCTCGTCGAACCGGCGCTCCGGCTCGTGCACCGCGAGCGCGGCGATGCCCTGGACCGCCGAGCGGGTCGGGATCAGGGCCACGCGGATGCCCTCGGCGCGAGCCTGCTCGGCCGCCGCCGCGGCCGTGTGGCGCAGCTCGCCGTCGTTGGGCAGCAGCACGACCTCGCGCGCGTGGGCGCGCCGTACGGCCTGCACCAGCTCCCCGCTGGCCGGCGGCTCCCCCGGGCGCGCGAGGACCGTGGTCGCGCCGGCCTCGGTGTACAGCCCGGCCAGGCCCTCCCCCGGTACGACGGCGACGACGGCCCGCTGGGCGCGCTCGCGCGGCGGGCGCTCGCCGCGCGTGTGCGCGTCGCCGAGCCCGAAGTGCGTGATCCGGATCCGGTACGGCCGCCCGGCCTCGACGCCGGCCTCCACGGCGGCGCCCGCGTCGTCCACGTGGACGTGGACGTTCCACAGCCCGTCGCCGCCCACCACGACGAGGGAGTCCCCGAGGGCGTCGAGCTGCTCACGCAGCCGGGACACGGCCGTGTCACCGGCCTCCAGGAGATAGATCACCTCGAAGGCGGGGCCCCCGCTCTCCCCGCCGTCGGCGCACAGCTCGTCGGCCTCGGCGCACTCGGAAACGGCGGCCACGCGCGCGTGCGCATCGGCAGCGGGGGCGGGCACGGCCTCCCGAGCCACCTCCCCGGTCACCACCTCCCCGGTCATCGCCTGCCCGGTCATCGCCTGCCCGGTCACCGCCTCCCCCGTGAACGCCTCCACCAGCGCCCCCAGCACCGCCACCAGTCCCCGTCCGCCCGCGTCGACCACACCGGCCCGCGCCAGCACGGCCAGCTGGCCGGGAGTGGCCGCCAGGGCCGCACGCGCGCCCTCGTAGGCCGCCCGCGCGATCGCCCCGCAGTCGTCCCCGGCCTCCCCCGCCCCCTCGGCGGCGTCGGCAGCGGCCGAGGCGACCGTCAGCACGGTGCCCTCGACGGGGTGCGCCACGGCCTGCCGGGCTGAGTCGGCCGCGTGCCGCAGGGCCAGCCGCAGCCCCGTGCCGTCGATGTGCGACGCCTCCGCCTCGGCGAGCACCTGGCCCATGCCGCGCAGCAGCTGCGCCAGGATCGTCCCGGAGTTGCCCCGGGCCCCGATGAGCGCCCCGTGGGCCATGGCCTGCACGGCGTCGGCGAGCGAGGGTTCCTCGGAGCCGGTCTCGTACCCGGTGAAGACGGCCTCCACGGCCGCCGCGGCGGACTCCAGAGTCAGGTACAGGTTCGTCCCGGTGTCCCCGTCCGCCACCGGGTAGACGTTGATCGCGTCGATCTCGGCGCGCGCCTGCCCCAGTGCCCGCAGCGCCAGACCGCACCAGGTGCGCACCGCGAGAGCATCGAAGAATGTCTGCGGCACCTGCGCCACCTGCGCCTCCCTGAGCTGGCTGGACGGTGGACGCAGCGTAGACCTTGCACCGGTGTCCACCGGAAGAGGGCCGGGAGCGGGGCCCTGAGCTGCCATGGTAGTTTCGTTGTACCGAAGCAGCCGTTGTATGCTGCTCCGGTTGCCCGATCCTGATCGGGCCGTCCCCTGGCAACGCCACTCAAGATCTCAGGTCTTATGATCTCGATCCCGGCCTGCCGGGATTATCCGTAAGTGCATCTGAAGTCTTTGGAGTGACCCGTGGCTGCCAACTGCGACGTCTGCGGCAAGGGGCCGGGCTTCGGCAACAACATCTCGTTTTCGCACCGCCGTACGTCCCGTCGCTGGAACCCGAACATCCAGCGTGTGCGTACCGTGGTCGGCGGGACGCCGAAGCGCGTGAACGCCTGCACCTCGTGCATCAAGGCCGGCAAGGTCTCGCGCTGACGCACAGCTAAGCGCGCGGCCACTGCTGGTTCGCTGCACTGAGCCGGTCCACCTCCGGGTGGGCCGGCTTTTTGCCGTACCCATCCGCCGCTCCCCCTGCTCCCCTCCTGTGGTTCAGCCCCTGAACCGCCACCCGTGATCCACCGGCCCGATCCCCGCTCCCAGGGCGAACCCGGCGGCGATCGCCCCGGTGACGTACTCCTTGGCCTCGGCCACCGCCTCGGGCACGGAGCGCCCCTTCGCCAGCCCCGACGCGATCGCGGAGGCCAGCGTGCAGCCCGTGCCGTGGGTGTGCCGGTTGTCGTGGCGGGGTGCCCGCAGCCAGTGCTCCTCCGAGCCGTCCGTGAGCAGGTCCAGGGCGTCCCCCGCCAGGTGCCCGCCCTTGATCAGCACCCAGCGCGGCCCGTACGCCAGCACGGCCGCCGCGGCCCGTCGCAGATCGTCCTCCGACTGGACCCGTACACCCGTGAGTTGGGCCACCTCGTCCAGGTTCGGGGTCGCCACGGTCGCCGCCGGCAGCAGCTTGGTGCGCACCGAGTCCAGCGCGGACGCGGCCAGCAGCGGGTCGCCGTGCTTGGAGACGCCGACCGGGTCCACGACCGCAGGGGCGTCCGTACCGGAGATCAACTCGGCGACCGCCTCGACCAGTTCGGCCGAGGAGAGCATCCCGGTCTTCACAGCCTGTACGCCGATGTCGTCGACGACGCCGCGGTACTGCGCCCGTACCGCCTCCACCGGCAGCTCCCAGGCGCCTTGCACGCCCAGGGAGTTCTGTGCGGTCACGGCGGTGATCACGCTCATGCCGTGCACGCCGAGCGCCAGCATCGTCTTGAGGTCGGCCTGGATGCCCGCGCCGCCGCCGGAGTCGGAGCCGGCCACGGTCAGAACCCGGGGAGGCACAGCAGAGGCGCTCATGACTCCAGGTCCCCGAAGTGGTCCCAGCCGCCCTTGCTGGTCCAGGGCGCCCCGTCGACCGTCACCTGGGGCAGCGCCGAGAGGTTGAGGACCTCGCCGATGACCTTCCAGCGGGCCGGGAGCTTGGTGTCCGACGGGAAGGTCGCGACGATCGCGTGGTCCTCTCCGCCGGTCAGCACCCACTGCATCGGGTCGACGCCGACGGCCTGTCCGATGTCGTTCATCTGGGACGGGATGTCGATCGCGCCGGAGCGGATGTCGATACGGACCTTGCTGGCCTCGGCGATGTGCCCGAGGTCGGCGATCAGGCCGTCACTGACGTCGCACATGGCGGTCGCGCCGAGCGCGGCGGCGGCCGGACCCGCGTGGTACGGCGGCTCGGGGCGCCGGTGGGCCTCCACGAAGGCGCGCGGCGAGCGGAAGCCGCGGGAGAGCACCGCGTATCCGGCCGCGGACCAGCCCAGCCAGCCCGTGACGGCCACGAGGTCGCCGGGCTGGGCTCCGGAGCGGGTCACCGGCTCCTGGTTGCGCAGATCACCGAGCGCGGTGATCGACACCATGATCGTGTCGCCGCGTACGACGTCTCCGCCGACCACGGAGGCGCCGGCGACCTGGCACTCGTCGCGCAGGCCGTCCATCAGCTCGCTGGGCCAGGTGACCGGGAGTTCGGCGGGGACGACCAGGCCGAGCAGCAGTGCGGTCGGTACGGCGCCCATGGCGGCGATGTCCGCGAGGTTCTGGGCCGCCGCCTTGCGGCCCACGTCGTAGGCCGTGGACCAGTCGCGGCGGAAGTGCCGTCCCTCCAGCAGGATGTCGGTGCTCGCCACCACCCGGCGGTCGGGGGCGGCGACCACCGCGGCGTCGTCGCCGGGGCCGACCCGGACCGCCGGGGTGGTGGTCAGACGGGAGGTGAGCTCCCTGATGAGCCCGAACTCTCCGAGCTCACCAACAGTGCCCTTCATGACGCTTGCTCCCCTTCTGCCTCTTGCCTTGCCCGCTCGCGCGTCACCAGTGTCCTCGATACGGTCGAGAAGACCGTCAGATACGGTCAGGATGACCGTCCGATACGGTCGGGCGGACCGTCAACTTCTGTCGTGCCTGCACCCTGGCGCGCAAGCCCGGTTTCCGTGGGTCTCCCCGCGGAGAGCGGCGACGCGATACCGTGGCGTTCCTTTTCCCCACATGATCCTCGTGGCCGCCTTGGAGGTTCCGTGGTACAGGCGTACATCCTGATCCAGACGGAGGTCGGCAAGGCGTCGACCGTCGCCGAGACCATCAGCAAGATCCCTGGAGTGATCCAGGCTGAAGACGTGACGGGTCCGTACGACGTGATCGTGCGCGCCCAGGCCGACACGGTCGACGACCTCGGCCGCATGGTGGTCGCCAAGGTCCAGCAAGTGGACGGCATCACGCGCACCCTGACCTGTCCGGTCGTGCATCTGTAGCCCCCGTCTACGCTTGGCCGGTGAACTTCTTCCGTCACCGGCCCCTCGGCCTGCTCGCGCCCGTCCTGCTGATCGCGGTCGCGGGCTGCTCCTCGGCAGACGACAACGCGGCGATCACGGTTCCCACCCCCGACGCCAGGACGGCGAAGGCGTGCCGTGCGCTGCACCCGGTGCTGCCCGGGAAGCTGGACGGACGGACCCGCAACGACCCCGCGCCCCGGTCCGCCTACACGGCAGGCTGGGGAAACCCGGCGATCATACTGCGCTGCGGTGTCGTACGGCCGCCGAAGATGGTCGACCCGAAGGTGGCCGAGGGCGGTGACCCGAACGCGATCCCGGGCGGGGTCGACGGCGTCGACTGGCTCATGGAGAAGCAGGGCGACGGCACCTGGCGGTTCACCACGGCCAAGCGAGTGGCCTATGTGCAGGTGACGGTGCCCAAGGGCATGTCGGCGCAAGCGGAGGGCGCCTCGATCCTCGCGGATCTCGCGCCCTCCGTCAGGAAGGCGGTCCCCAAGGGGATCGCCTCCATGCGCTGAACCTCCATGCGGTGAGACGGGAGCGCTAGCGCAGCCCGGTCGAGCGGCGCAGCGCGGCCTGCACCAGGCGGTCCACCAGCTCCGGGTAGCTGATGCCGGTGGCCTGCCACATCTGCGGGTACATCGAGATGGGCGTGAAGCCGGGCATCGTGTTGATCTCGTTGATCACGAACTCGCCGTCCTCGGTGAGGAAGAAGTCCGCGCGGACCAGGCCCTCGCAGGAGGCCGCCTCGAAGGCATCCACCGCGAGACGGCGCACCTCGGCGGTCTCCTCGTCGGTGAGCGGGGCCGGGACGATACCGGGCGTGGAGTCGATGTACTTGGCCTCGAAGTCGTAGTACGCGTGCGCGTCCGGCGGCGGGATCTCGGCCGGGACGGAGGCGCGCGGCCCGTCCTCGAACTCCAGGACGCCGCACTCGATCTCGCGGCCCCTGAGCGCCGCCTCGACCAGGATCTTCGGGTCGTGCTGCTGCGCCAGGGCGATGGCCTCGTCGAGACCGGAGAGGTCGTCGACCTTGGTGATGCCGATCGACGAACCCGCGCGCGCGGGCTTCACGAAGAGCGGCCAGCCGTGCTCGCCGGCGAAGTCGATGATCTTCTTGCGGGCGGCGGACTCGTCCTGCTGCCACTCGCGGGGCCGGATCACCACGTACGGGCCGACCTTGAGCCCGAAGGAGGTGAACACCCGCTTCATGTACTCCTTGTCCTGGCCGACGGCCGAGGCGAGCACGCCGGAGCCCACGTACGGCACCCCGGACAGTTCCAGGAGGCCCTGGAGGGTGCCGTCCTCGCCGTAGGGGCCGTGCAGCACCGGGAAGACCACGTCGACCTCGCCGAGGGCCTTGGGCACGGAGCCGGGCTCGGTGTAGACGACCTCGCGGTTCGCGGGGTCGACGGGGAGCACGACGCCGCCCTCGCTGGATTCCGCCAGCTCCTGGACCTCGGGGGTGCGGCGGTCGGTGATCGTCATCCGCTCCGGCGCGTCGGCGGTGAGCACCCAGCGGCCCTCCCGCGTGATGCCGATCGGCAGGACGTCGTACTTCGTCCGGTCGATGGCCTTGAGGACGGCGCCGGCGGTGACCATGGAGATCCCGTGTTCGGAGCTGCGCCCGCCGAATACAACGGCCACACGCGGCTTCCGGGACGACTGCTCGGACGGCTGCTCAGGGCTCTGGGGGAGGTTCTCGGTGCTCATATCGGGTTGAGAGTACCCGCTGGTATCCCCCGAGTCAGCGCCCACTTGGCCGCCGTCGCTCAGCGTCGCACGGACGGTCGCTCAGCGTCGTGGTCAGCGCCTCTCGCGCTTCGCGCTGCGCGACATCAGCTCCTTGAGAGCGACCACCGGCGGCTTGCCCTCGTGGACGATTCCGACGACCGTCTCGGTGATGGGCATGTCGACGCCGTGCCGGCGGGCCAGATCCAGCACGGACTCACAGGACTTGACGCCCTCGGCGGTCTGCTTGGTGACCGCGATGGTCTCCTCCAGGGTCATGCCCTTGCCGAGGTTGGTGCCGAAGGTGTGGTTGCGGGACAGCGGCGAGGAGCAGGTGGCCACCAGGTCGCCCAGGCCCGCGAGTCCGGAGAACGTCAGCGGGTCGGCGCCGAGCGCGACCCCGAGCCGCGCGGTTTCCGCGAGACCGCGCGTGATGAGCGAGCCCTTGGCATTGTCGCCGAGCCCCATGCCGTCCGCGATGCCGACGGCGAGGCCGATGACGTTCTTCACGGCACCGCCCAGCTCGCAACCGACCACGTCCGTCTCGGTGTACGGCCGGAAGTACGGCGTGTGGCAGGCGGCCTGGAGGCGCCGGGCGACGGCCTCGTCGGTGCAGGCGACCACGGCGGCGGCGGGCATGCGGGCGGCGATCTCGCGGGCCAGGTTGGGCCCGGTGACCACCGCGATGCGCTCGGGGCCGACCTTGGTGACGTCCTCGATGACCTCGCTCATTCGCATGGTGGAGCCGAGTTCGACGCCCTTCATCAGGGAGACGAGGACGGTCCCGGGGGCGAGCAGCGGGGCCCACTCGGCGAGGTTGGCGCGCAGGGTCTGCGAGGGGACCGACAGGACGGTGAAGTCGGCGTCGGCGGCAGCTTCGGCGGGATCGGTGGTCGCGCGGAGGTTCTCCGGAAGCTCGACGCCCGGGAGGTAGTCCGGGTTGGTCCGGGTGGTGTTGATCGCCTCCGCGACCTCCGAGCGGCGTGCCCACAGGGTGACCTCGCACCCGGCGTCCGCGAGCACCATGCCGAAGGCCGTGCCCCACGAACCGGCGCTGAAGACCGCCGCCTTGACCGGCTTGCTCAC
The DNA here is from genome assembly GCF_053592455.1 of Streptomyces sp. NPDC002676. Lineage (NCBI taxonomy): Bacteria > Bacillati > Actinomycetota > Actinomycetes > Kitasatosporales > Streptomycetaceae > Streptomyces > Streptomyces sp. NPDC002676. Next base: position 127,953 of record NZ_JBSFVT010000017.1, read on the forward strand.
TTGCTCTGCCCCTCTTCCTGCTTGCCCGTCGTCTGCGCCTGCGTGCGGCGGCGCTGCTCGATCCGCTCCAGGCGCGGGTCGTACGGCGTCGCGGGCGCCTTCTCGCCGCGGATCTCCTCCAGCTGGCGGGTGACGGCCGCCATGATGGCCTCCGTGGCCTCCTTCAGGAGCTCGGCGGTCATCTCCTGGTCGTAGAAGCGGGAGAGGTCCACGGGCGGGCCCGCGAGGACGTGGTGGGTCTTGCGCGGGAAGAGGTTGGGCTTCTTCGAGTAGGGCGGCAGCAGTTCGTTGCAGCCCCACTGGGCGACCGGGACTACCGGGCACTTGGTCTGCAGGGCCACGCGCGCGGCGCCGGTCTTGGCGGTCATGGGCCAGCCGTCCGGGTCGCGGGTGAGGGTGCCCTCGGGGTAGAAGGCGACGCACTCGCCGCGCTCCACGGCGTCGATCGCGGCGCGGAAGGCGCTGAGCGCGTCCGTGCTCTCGCGGTAGACGGGGATCTGTCCGGTGCCGCGCATGGCGGCGCCGACCAATCCCTTCTTGAAAAGCCCGCTCTTCGCCAGGAATCGCGGAACCCGTCCGGTGTTGTACTGGTAATGGGCGTACGCAAAGGGATCAACGTGGGAATTGTGGTTCACCGCGGTGATAAATCCGCCCTCGGCCGGAATGTGCTCCATTCCACGCCAGTCCCGCTTGATCAGAACCACCAGCGGCGGTTTGCAGATCACCGCGGCGAAGCGGTACCAGAAGCCGATTCTGCGGCGGGGCACGCGGACACCTTCCTCTAGGCCTCTAAGGGGCTGCCACCTGGGCCGGGGGCCGCACAAGTGTCGCTCCAGGCCGCCGGTCTGTCGAGAACACCGTACGCCCGCCCGTCACCCGCCACCGCCCTTGCATCGAGCTTCGCGCCCCTCCCCGATACGCAACCCGCCAGATCGCCCGGGTGACAATGTGTGCGACAAGAGAGGGACGGTACGCCGGTGCAGTGGACCTTGGTCATCCCCCTGAAGCCTCTGGCGCTGGCCAAGAGCAGGCTCTCGGACACCGCCGCCGACGGGGTGCGCCCGGGACTGGCACTCGCGTTCGCGCAGGACACGGTGGCCGCGGCGCTCGCTTGCGGGGCGGTCGCGGGTGTGGCGGTCGTCACGGACGACGAGCTGGCCGGCCGGGAGCTGGCGGCGCTGGGTGCGCGGATCGTCCCTGACGCCCCGGGAAGCGGCCTGAACGCCGCTCTGAGGCACGGAGCCGCCGTCGTACGGGAAATGTCCCCCCACGTCCCTGTCGCGGCCCTGAACGCCGATCTGCCGGCGCTGCGCCCACGCGAATTGTCCCGGGTACTGGAGGCGGCGGCGGAATTCCCGCGGGCTTTTCTCCCGGACGCGGCGGCACTCGGCACGACGCTGCTGGCCGCGGCACCCGGCCAGGAATTGCTCCCGGCTTTCGGCACCGATTCCCGCGCCCGCCACCGCGCCTCGGGCGCGGCGGAACTGCGGCTGCCGGCGGTGGATTCGGTACGACAGGACGTGGACACGGGCGCGGACCTGCGAGCGGCGCTGGCGCTGGGGGTGGGCCGGCATACGGCAGCGGTGTCGGCCGGGTTGCTGATCCCGGGGTCCTGAGCCGGGGGCGCTCACGGACGTCGGCAAGGTGCCGCAAACGCCCGAGCATTAGGCTGGCCGCCATGCAAGCGACCGCGTACACGTACGACCCCGAAACCCGCAGCGGGCAGGTGCTGCTGGACGACGGCACCCCCGTGCCCTTCGATGCCGCCGCGTTCGACGCGGGCGGGCTGCGGCTGCTGCGGCCGGGGCAGCGGGTGCGGATCGAGACGGAGGGCGAGAAGGACACCGTCCGGATCACCCTCGTGACGCTTCAGACGCTGTAACTGCCGTTATGCGGTAACTCCCCTTACATACGCCGCGGGCCGGGCTCCCCAGGGGAGTCCGGCCCGGCGCGTGAGTGCCTTGGCGTCCTTACGACGTCGCCTTGCGAGCGGTGGCCTTCTTGGCGGTGGTCTTGCGAGCCGTCGACTTCTTGGCCGGGGCCTTCTTGGCGGTGACCTTCTTCGCCGGGGCCTTCTTGGCGGTGGTCTTCTTCGCGGCAGCCGTCTTGGCGGCGGCCGTGGTCTTCTTGGCCGTGACCTTCTTGGCCGTGACCTTCTTCGCGGTGACCTTCTTGGCGGTGACCTTCTTCGCCGGTGCGGCCTTCTTGGCCGTGACCTTCTTCGCGGCAGCCTTGGCGGTCTTCTTCGCGGCGGCCTTCTTGACCGTCGCGGCAGCACCGCCGGTGAGGCTGCCCTTGGGGGCCTTCTTGACGGAGACCTCGCCGCCCCGCGGGAGCTTCTTCGAGCCGCTCACCAGGTCCTTGAAGCCCTGGCCGGCACGGAAGCGCGGAACGGAGGTCTTCTTGACCCGAACCCGCTCGCCCGTCTGGGGGTTGCGGGCGTAACGGGCGGGGCGGTCCACCTTCTCGAAGGACCCGAAGCCGGTGACCGAGACCCGCTCACCTGAGACGACCGCGCGGACGATGGCGTCCAGGACATGGTCGACAGCCTCGGCAGCCTGCTGGCGGCCACCCAACTTGTCGGCAATCGCTTCTACGAGCTGCGCCTTGTTCACGTCTTCCCCTTCGGAGACATCGCCAGAACGAAAGTGTTCAAGCTTTTTCGCACGTTAGGCAGATATATACCGCAAATCAAACACGAAACGGGCTTATCACCCTTGTGCCGCAACGGACTCGGCTGTATCGAACTGTTCAGCTGTCCTCTTCGGGGATCCGACCCTCGTCGAGGTCCGCGGTGAACCGTTCGAGCCGCCTTGCCGCATCGGCGAGATCGTGCTTGGCCGCGGCCGTAATGACCAGCAGCTTCCGGGTCAGCGCCATCCGTACGCCCTCCGGGACTTGCAGTGCGCGCACCCGGGAGTGCGCTTCCTTTAGTTGGTCCGCGACTGCCGTATAGAGGTCGAGTTGGCCGTCGTGTTCCATGCACAGATTGTGCCATCTGGGGCGAGTTGTCGCCTGCGCAGGGGGTAACTGCCGCCCCTGACAGCCCTCTCGGCCGCTCCGAAAGCCCGGATCCACCGGTGCGCGTACCCCGCCAATCACCCTCCTAACGTGGGAAGTTGAGGGCGGCAGCGCGAGCGCGCGGGGCCTTCCGGGTGCAGACACAGCTGTACCCCCAATCGTGGCGATCGGGGGTACAGGCTAGGCGTTGAGGTGGCCGAAACTCGACCCCTCAGGGTGCGGAGGTCCGGCCCTTCAGGGTGTGGATCTCAGCCCTGGAGCGTGCGCGGCTTGTACGAGGGGCGCTTGGCCTCGTAGGCGGCGATGTCGTCCTCGTTCTGGAGGGTGATGGAGATGTCGTCCAGGCCGTTCAGCAGCCGCCAGCGGGAGTTCTCGTCCAGCTCGAAGGAGGCGGTGATGCCCTCGGCGCGCACCTCACGAGCCTCAAGGTCCACAGTGACCTCAGCAGTCGCGTCCTTCTCGGTCAGCTCCCACAGCGCGTCCACGGTCTTCTGGTCGAGGACCACCGTGAGCAGGCCGTTCTTCAGCGAGTTGCCCCGGAAGATGTCCGCGAAGCGGGCGGAGATCACGGCCTTGAAGCCGTAGTTCTGCAGCGCCCAGACCGCGTGCTCGCGGGAGGAGCCGGTGCCGAAGTCGGGCCCGGCGACCAGGACGGTCGCGCCCTGCCGCTCGGGACGGTTGAGCACGAACTCCGGGTCCTTGCGCCAGGCCTCGAACAGCCCGTCCTCGAATCCGTCCCGGGTCACCTTCTTGAGCCAGTGAGCAGGGATGATCTGGTCGGTGTCGACGTTGCTGCGGCGCAGCGGGACGGCCCGGCCGGTGTGGGTGGTGAAGGCTTCCATGATTCTCAGACTCCAGCGGGCGCGGCAGCGGCGGTTACGTCGGTCAGGTCGGCGGGCGAGGCCAGGTGGCCCAGGACCGCGGTGGCCGCCGCGACCTGCGGCGACACCAGGTGCGTACGGCCGCCCTTGCCCTGCCGGCCCTCGAAGTTGCGGTTGGAGGTGGACGCGGAGCGCTCACCCGGGGCCAGCTGGTCGGGGTTCATGCCGAGGCACATCGAGCAGCCCGCGTGCCGCCATTCGGCGCCGGCCTCCTTGAAGACCACGTCCAGGCCCTCGGAAACGGCCTGCAGACCCACCCGCGCGGAGCCCGGGACGACCAGCATCCGTACGCCGTCGGCGACTTTGCGGCCCTGCAGCAGCTCGGCGGCGGCGCGCAGGTCCTCGATGCGGCCGTTGGTGCAGGAGCCTACGAAGACGGTGTCCACCTTGATGGAGCGCAGCGGCTGGCCGGCCTCCAACCCCATGTATTCCAGGGCCTTTTCGGCGGCGAGGCGCTCCGAAGCGTCTTCGTACGAAGCCGGGTCGGGGACGGACGCCGAAAGGGGCGCGCCCTGGCCGGGGTTGGTGCCCCAGGTGACGAACGGGGACAGCTCGGCGGCGTTGATGACGACCTCGGCGTCGAAGACGGCGTCCTCGTCGGTCCTCAGCGTCTTCCAGTACGCGACGGCGGCGTCCCAGTCGGCACCCTCAGGGGCGTGCGGGCGGCCCTTGAGGTACGCGAAGGTGGTCTCGTCGGGGGCGATCATGCCCGCGCGGGCGCCGGCCTCGATCGACATGTTGCAGATGGTCATCCGGGCCTCCATCGAGAGCTTCTCGATGGCGGAGCCGCGGTACTCAAGGATGTAGCCCTGGCCGCCGCCGGTACCGATCCTGGCGATGATCGCCAGGATCAGGTCCTTGGCGGTGACGCCCTCGGGCAGCTCGCCCTCGACGGTGATGGCCATGGTCTTGGGCCGGGCCAGCGGCAGCGTCTGGGTGGCGAGCACGTGCTCGACCTGGGAGGTGCCGATGCCGAACGCCAGGGCGCCGAAGGCGCCGTGCGTGGAGGTGTGGGAGTCACCGCAGACGACGGTCGTACCCGGCTGGGTCAGACCCAGCTGCGGTCCCACGACGTGGACGACGCCCTGCTCGACGTCGCCGAGCGGGTGCAGGCGCACGCCGAACTCGGCGCAGTTCTTGCGCAGGGTCTCCAGCTGGGCGCGGGAGACCGGGTCGGCGATCGGCTTGTCGATGTCGAGGGTCGGGGTGTTGTGGTCCTCGGTCGCGATGGTGAGGTCGAGGCGGCGCACCTGGCGACCGCTCTTGCGCAGGCCGTCGAAGGCCTGGGGGCTGGTCACCTCGTGCAGCAGGTGCAGATCGATGTAGAGGAGGTCGGGCTCGCCCTCGGCGCGCCGGACGACATGGTCGTCCCAGACCTTCTCCGCGAGTGTCCTACCCATCGCTTTCCCTTCGGCCGGCAAATGTTCTGCGGCCCAACTAGAGATCTTGAGGAGGCGGCACCCTCGCCCCTGCTGATTCCGGGCGCCCGCCGCCAGGCCCTTTGGTCCACGGGCCGCTGTGTGATTCCAGAGTGGCGGGTTCCACGGAAAATTGAACTTGCGTTTCACAGAGTGAGACGTGAATATCGTTGCATGGACAACAGTAGCGGCGTCGGCGTTCTGGACAAGGCGGCCCTCGTCCTGAGCGCTCTGGAGTCCGGTCCGGCCACCCTCGCGGGTCTGGTCGGAGCCACCGGACTGGCACGACCCACGGCCCACCGTCTGGCCGTGGCTCTGGAACACCACCGCATGGTGGCACGCGACATGCAGGGCCGGTTCATCCTCGGCCCGCGCCTCGCGGAACTGGCCGCGGCGGCCGGCGAGGACCGCCTGCTGGCCACGGCGGGCCCGGTGCTCACGCACCTGCGCGATGTCACCGGCGAGAGCGCGCAGCTCTACCGACGCCAGGGTGACATGCGCATCTGCGTGGCCGCGGCGGAGCGGCTGTCCGGACTTCGGGACACGGTCCCGGTCGGCTCCACGCTCACGATGAAGGCGGGCTCGTCGGCACAGATTCTGATGGCCTGGGAGGAGCCGGAGCGCCTGCACCGCGGCCTCCAGGGCGCCCGCTTCACGGCGACGGCCCTGTCGGGCGTACGGCGGCGCGGCTGGGCCCAGTCCATCGGCGAGCGGGAGCCCGGCGTCGCGTCCGTCTCAGCGCCCGTACGCGGCCCTTCCAACCGCGTGGTGGCCGCGGTGTCCGTCTCCGGCCCGATCGAGCGCCTGACGCGCCACCCGGGCCGTATGCACGCCCAGGCGGTCATCGACGCCGCCGCCCGCCTCTCCGAGGCCCTGCGCCGCTCCGGCTGAACCCCCGGAAACCCCGAGGAGGGCCTGCCCCAACGCCGCGGCAGCCCCTCCTCGCTCCCCCCACCAGCCGACCTCCCGCGCACGACTCCCTTGCCGACCGGCTCCCCTGCCGGACCGGCCTCGCGTACACGGCTCCCTTGCCGACCGGTTCCCCCGCCAGCCGCCCTCGCGTACACGGCTCCCTCGTCGACTGGCTCCCCCGCCAGCCGGCCTCACGTGCACGGCTCCCTCGTCGACCGGCTCCCTCGTCGACCGGCTCCCTCGTCGACCGGCTCCCCCGCCAGCTGGCCTCCCCAGCGCCCCCCCCGTAGACCAGCCGTCTCGCCCGCTCAGCCGGTCTTCTCTGCCGTCGGCGTCTGCTGTGAGCGGTAGGCGAAGCGGTCCTTGGCGTAGCGGCCGCGGCGCTCCAGGGGGATCTGGCCGTGGGCTGCGGCCAGGCCGACGGCCGGCATGTCGCCGTAGATGGCCTCGTAGGAGCCCTCGGGGACGACGTACGTCTCGTGCCATATGCCCACGCGTCCGGCCAGCTTCCCGGCTCGGTCCTTGCGGTTGATGGTTGCCCAGGCCTCGTGATGGAAGGCGTCGGGCGCGGTCGCGTAGGCGTAGAGCTGCTTCTTGGACTCCCAGTACTGCACGACGTAGTACGTACGCGGCGATGCCGTCAGCAGGACGTGGCTGCGCAGGCCGCGTGCCGGGTCGCGCTTCAGCTCCCGCAGCATGCGGAACATCGCCAGCATCACCGGCAGCCACACGTGCACCGCCCAGAAGCGGTTGATCCGCATGCCTATCAGCAGGACCACCACATCGCCCTCGGCATCCGCGGTCGTACGACCCCGGACGATCCGGTTTTCAGGCACGGCTCCCCCTCGTCACCCAACATCGGCGAGCACCGCTATCCAAGCGGCGCATGCTTAGATAGTGCCGTTATCCAAGAAAGGGCGCAAGGGATGCGGCTCGCCGAGTTGAGCAGACGCAGCGGTGTGTCGACCGCGACGATCAAGTACTACCTGCGTGAAGGGCTGTTGGCCCCGGGCCGCCAGGTCAACATGACGACCGCGGAGTACGACGAGGAGCACCTGCGCCGGCTGCGGCTGGTGCGCGCGATGATTCAGGTCGGCCGGATCCCGGTGGCGACGGTCCGGGAGGTGCTCGGGCACGTCGACGACGACTCGCTGGGCCGCACGATCCGCATGGGCGCCGCCCTGTGGGCGCTGCCGCAGCTGCCGGAGCCGGACGAGGACGACGAGTACATCCAGGCCGCACACCGCGAAGCGGACGAGTTGCTGGACTCGCTGGGCTGGTCGAACGCCAAGATGCTCACCACCCTCTCCCCCGCGTACCGCTCACTCGTGGTGTCCGTGGCCGCGCTCCGCCGGCTCGGCTACGACTGGGCCCCCGAACGGCTCGCCGCCTACGCCCAGTTGATGCACCAGGCGGCGATCCTCGACCTCGACTTCGTGGAGACGCACCCCTCGGAGGCGGAGAAGGTGGAGACCGCGGTGCTCGGAGCGATCCTGGCCGAGCCGTTGCTCCAGGCGCTGCACCGGCTGGCGCAGGAGGAGGAGTCCGCGCGGCGCTACGGCTTCAAGTAACGCGAAAGGCCCTCCACCGAAGTGGAGGGCCTTCCCTGTGCGTACCCCCGACCGGATTCGAACCGGCGCTACCGCCTTGAGAGGGCGGCGTGCTAGGCCGCTACACAACGGGGGCCTGGACACTGCGTTTCCGCAGGTCCGAGCTGGTCTACCTGGACTCGAACCAAGACTAACTGAACCAGAATCAGTCGTGCTGCCAATTACACCATAGACCAATGATGGTTTAGACCAGTCAGTACCCCCGACCGGATTCGAACCGGCGCTACCGCCTTGAGAGGGCGGCGTGCTAGGCCGCTACACAACGGGGGCCCTAGCGATCTCGAGTTGATCGAGATCAGTACCCCCGACCGGATTCGAACCGGCGCTACTGCCTTGAGAGGGCAGCGTGCTAGGCCGCTACACAACGGGGGCTTTGCAGATAAGCTCTGCGAGCTGGCCTACCTGGACTCGAACCAAGACTAACTGAACCAGAATCAGTCGTGCTGCCAATTACACCATAGGCCACTGGAACTCAAGCCCCTGCGGGGTCCTCGTTCTAGCTTGCTCCTCGGGGCTTCGGCCTTTCGGCCCGTTCCCCTCGGCGCAGGAAGAACATTACCTGAAGGTGGACGGGGCTCCAAAACGGGTATCCGCACGGACCAGCGCGGGGAGTTCGGCGAGGGTCGTGATCCGGTGCACCACGCCCTCCCCGCCGGCCTCCACGCCGACCCGCGCGTACGCCGCCCCGCGGTCGATCCACACCGAGAGCAGCCCGGCCTCGGCGGCGCCCCGGCCGTCGATCTCCGGGTGATCGCCGACGTACGCCACCTCGTGCGGGGGCAGCCCGAGCGCCTCGCAGGCCGCCAGGAAGGCACCGGCCGTCGGCTTGGAGACACCCAGCTCGGCCGCGCACAGGACGGCCTCGAAGCGGTCGCGGACGCCGAGGGCGCGCAGCTTGTGCTCCTGGACCGTGCTGCTGGAGTTGGAGAGCACCGCGTGCCGGTGGCTGAGAGCGAGGGCGTCCAGCGCGGGCAGGACGTCCGGGAACAGCCGCCAGGCGGCCTCGTAGTGACCGCGGTAGCGCTCGTACCAGGCGTCCGCCTCCGCGTCGCTCAGCGGCTCGCCCAGGAAGTACCGCACGCGGTCGCGCCGCTGCCCCTCGAAGGTGTTCTCCCCCGCCGCGTACTGCGCCCAGTGCTGCTCGGTGACCTCCCGCCACCAGGCGAGCGCCTCCTCGGCCCCGCCGTACCAGGCGAGCAGCCCTTGCTCGGCGAGGTACTCGCACAGCCCCTGCCGGTCCGCGCTCGTGTAGTCGAAAAGGGTGTCGTCCACGTCCCAGACAACGGCACTGATCGTCATGACAGCGACGGTACTGCCCGACCATCCGGCGTCCAGGGCTTGCCCCCGGATGGGTTCGGCGTCGAATGGATGTCGTATCGAACACGTTGTCGTGATCGTCGGCGTCGACGCGGCGTGACCGAACGCACAGGGGCGGCACCCGGAGTTCCGGGTGCCGCCCCTGTGGGGTGACTCGGTGCCTACGCCGCGAGCTTCGCCAGCGCCGCGTCGATGCGGGCCAGCGTCTTGTCCTTGCCCAGGATCTCCAGGGACTCGAACAGCGGCAGGCCGACCGTGCGGCCGGTGACGGCCACGCGGACCGGGGCCTGGGCCTTGCCCAGCTTGAGGCCGTGGGCCTCGCCGGCGGCCAGGACGGCCTCCTTGAGGGACTCGGCCGACGTCCAGTCCGCCGACTCCAGCTTCTCGCGGGCCGTGCGCAGGAGGGCGTCGGACCCCTCCTTCATCGCCTTCGTCCACGAAGCCTCGTCGAAGACCGGCTCGGCCAGGAACAGGAAGTCGACGTTGTCGGTGATCTCCGACAGGGTCTTCAGGCGGGTCTGCGCGTGCGGGGCGATCGCCTCCCACTTCGCCACGTCGAACTCCTCCGCCGCCCAGGGCGCGAAGGGGGCCTTCAGCCAGGGCGCGCAACGCTCCGTGAACTCCTTCACATCCAGCATGCGGATGTGGTCGGCGTTGATCGCCTCGCACTTCTTCAGGTCGAAGCGCGCCGGGTTGGGGTTGACGTCCGCGATGTCGAAGGCGGCGACCATCTCGTCGATGGTGAAGATGTCCTGGTCCGCCGAGAGCGACCAGCCCAGCAGGGACAGGTAGTTGAGCAGGCCCTCGGGCAGGAAGCCCTGCTCGCGGTAGAGGTTGAGGGACGCCTGCGGATCGCGCTTGGAGAGCTTCTTGTTGCCCTCGCCCATCACGTACGGCAGGTGGCCGAAGGCCGGGGTCTGCTTCGCGATGCCCAGTTCGGTCAGCGCCTTGTAGAGCGCGACCTGGCGGGGAGTGGAGGAGAGCAGGTCCTCGCCGCGCAGGACGTGGGTGATCTCCATCAGCGCGTCGTCCACCGGGTTGACCAGCGTGTACAGCGGAGCGCCGTTCGCGCGGACGATGCCGTAGTCCGGGACGTTCTCCGGGGTGAACGTCAGCTCGCCGCGGACCAGGTCCGTGAAGGTGATCGTCTCGTCGGGCATCCGGAAGCGGACGATCGGGGCGCGGCCCTGGGCCTCGTAGGCCTCGACCTGCTCGGCGCTCAGGTCGCGGCAGTGGCCGTCGTAGCCGGACGGCTTGCCCGCGGCGCGGGCGGCCTCGCGGCGGGTGTCCAGCTCCTCCTGGGAGCAGTAACAGTGGTAGGCGTGGCCGCCGTCCAGGAGCTTCTGCGCGACGTCGGCGTAGATGTCCATGCGCTGCGACTGGCGGTACGGCGCGTGCGGGCCGCCGACCTCGGGGCCCTCGTCCCAGTCGAAGCCGAGCCAGCGCATCGCGTCGAGGAGCTGGTTGTACGACTCCTCCGAGTCGCGGGCCGCGTCGGTGTCCTCGATGCGGAAGACCAGGGTGCCCTGGTGGTGCCGGGCGAACGCCCAGTTGAACAGGGCGGTGCGGACCAGGCCCACGTGGGGGTTACCGGTGGGCGAGGGGCAGAAACGGACGCGTACGGGTGAGCCGGGTGCGCTAGCCACGCTTGACAACCTTGTTGGTGAGAGTGCCGATGCCTTCGATGGTGACGGCGACCTCGTCGCCGACGTTCAGGGGGCCGACCCCCGCGGGGGTGCCGGTGAGGATCACGTCGCCGGGCAGCAGGGTCATGGCCTGCGTGATGTTCACGATCAGGTCCTCGATGGAGTGGATCATCTCGCTCGTGCGGCCCAGCTGGCGCTGTTCGCCGTTGACCGTGAGCTGGATGGTCAGGTCGGACGCCTCGGCCAGGCTCAGGTCCGTCTCCACCCAGGGGCCGAGCGGGCAGGAGGTGTCGAAGCCCTTGGCCCGTGCCCACTGCTTCTCGCGCCGCTGCACGTCGCGCGCGGTGACGTCGTTCGCGCAGGTGTAGCCGAAGATCACGTCCTTGACGCGCTCGCGCGGGACCTCGCGGCACATGCGGCCGATGACCACGGCCAGCTCCGCCTCGTGGTGCAGTTCCTCGGAGAACGACGGGTACTGGATCTCGTCGCCGGGGCCGATCACCGAGGTGGAGGGCTTGAAGAAGGCGAAGGGCTCCTCGGGCACCTCGTTGCCCAGCTCGCGCGCGTGCTCGGCGTAGTTGCGGCCGAACGCCACGACCTTGTTCGGGAGCACCGGCGGGAGCAGCCTGACCTTGCTCAGCGGCACCTTCGTACCGGACAGTTCGTAGTCCGCGAACGGGATGCCCTTGATGATGTCGAGGACGAGTTCGTCCTGCTTGTCGCCCTCGACCGCGCCGAAGGCTACGTTCCCGTCGATGGAGAACCTGGCGATGCGCACGGGATCCTTGCGCCCCTTACTGAGAACCGGCGTACTGACGCCCCAGGTTAACCGGTCGCAAAGACGGAAGCGCGGTGAGTAAACGCGAGCGCGGCCGGGAAGATCGTCACGAATGGGTGATCTTCCCGGCCGCGCCGCGCGCGTCTACGGCCCGCTCGGTTACTCTCCAGCCAGGCTCTGGACCGGGATCTCCATGAGGATGGTGCGCCGCGGGTTGGCCGTCTGGGCGGGCAGGTCGGCGGAGTGCTCCGGCAGCTCGGGCGACTGCAGTTCGTCGGCGTCCGCGAGGTGCGCCAGGGTCGTGCGCCGCGGGTTGGCTATGTTGCGGAACATCATCGTCGTCTTCACCGTTGTCGTCCTGTGCCCTCGGGGTAGGGGTGGGTTGGCATAGTCGCCCGTCATGTAAAGCGCCAGGCTAAACATCCGATTCCCCGCCGAAGACGCCAACCGCCCCTGATCTGCGTGTGAGTTTGCTCACGACCTCGCGGTCAAACCGGTCAATTCCGGCCCGCAATCGACCCCAGCGAAACGGACATTGACTACCTGAAGACATCATTCCGCTCCTGATCATGGCGACTGGGACACCAGACACCGAGCGGCGACTCGCAGGGATACGTCCGTTATGCACAGGATCCGCCTCCACGGCTCGTAACTCGGCCCTCACAGTCCGTCACGAAGGTCACGGCTCGGACCACGGCTCTTGTTGGAGATCCGGCACTGTGCTGGAATTCCACGGACCGCCGCAGGATCGAGCCGGCGCGCAGGGCGCAACGCAGCGCCGAGTGACGGCGAGATAGGGAGAATCAGCGCCGGTCACTCAAGACCACCGGGGGGCGTATTCAGGGCGCTCTCCAAAGACGCCGACACCGTGTCCCTTCGTTCGCGCGAAGGGGTGCCTGGTCCAGAGGTTGCGACGCTAGTGCAGGGACGTTTCAAGAGGGATGGCAGCGCTTCGGCGGAGCCGGAGCCGCACGGCGGGACTGGCCCGATGAAAGGCAGCTCCGCGCCCCAGCACGCCCAGAAGTCGGCTCCGTCCGGAGACGGCGGTGAGCGTGCCGGGGGTTCCGGCGCCCCGGCCTCCTCGGGGACCGCGAAGTCCGGCAGCCCCACGCCGGGCGTGAAGCCCTCCCAGGGCCCCACCGGCCCCGGCTCGCGCCTGGCCCTGCGCAACTGGCGCATCTCCACGCGTCTGGTCTCGCTGCTGGCGCTCCCCGTGGTCGCGGCGACCTCGCTGGGCGCGCTGCGCATCAACCAGAACATGGACGACATCCAGCAGCTCGACAACATGCGGCTGCTGACGGACATGACGAAGCAGGCCACCGAGCTGGCCGCCGCGCTCCAGGAGGAGCGCGACCAGTCCGCCGGTCCGCTGTCGCACGGCCTGAAGGCGAACGACTACTCGATCAAGGGCTACCGGGACAAGACCGACCGGGCCAAGCAGAACTTCGAGGACGCCACCGAGCAGATCAACTCGGCCAGCAAGGACGGCCAGCTCCAGGGCGTCCGGGACACCGTCCTCAGCCTGGTCGGTCAGCTGGACACACTGGCGCAGATCCGCAAGCACGCGTACACGGCCAAGGACAACTCGACGCAGACGGTCGAGTCGTACCACCGCCTGATCACCCAGCTGATCGACCTCTCCCAGTCCATGGCCGAGGCGTCCAGCAACCCGCAGATGATCGAGCGCACCCGCGCGCTCGCGGCCTTCTCCACGGCCAAGGAGTACGCGTCGGTCCAGCGCGCCGTCATCGCCGCGGCCCTGAACTCCACCAACACCACCAAGGGCAAGCTCTCCGAGAACGACCGCCTCTACGGCTGGTCGGCCTACCAGAGCGAGGGCTCCGAGCTGGCGATCTTCCGTAAGGTCTACGCCAGCCAGAACGCCGAGGAAATCCTCAAGCCGATCGAGCAGGGCAACCCGACAATCCAGTCGGCCGACACGTACGCCAAGCGCTCCCTGTCCACCACCGGCGGCCTCGACGACCAGCCCGCGCGCTCGTACCGCGACTGGGTGGACGACAGCTCGACCAAGATCGAGCAGATGAAGAAGATCGAGCACACGCTGCTCGAGGACATGGAGCAGAAGGCCCGCGAGCTGCGCAGCGCCTCCGAGAGCGACGCGATCATCTCCGGTGCGCTCATCCTGCTCGTGCTCGGCATCTCGCTCGTCGGCGCCTTCGTGGTGGCCCGCTCCATGATCCGCTCGCTGCGCCGCCTCCAGGAGACCGCGACCAAGGTCGCCCAGGAGCGACTGCCCGAGCTGGTCAAGCAGCTGTCGGAGTCCGACCCGCAGGACGTCGACACCTCGGTCGAGTCGGTCGGTGTGCACTCCCGGGACGAGATCGGCCAGGTGGCCGCGGCCTTCGACGACGTGCACCGCGAGGCGGTCCGCCTCGCCGCCGAGCAGGCCCTGCTCCGGGGCAACGTCAACGCGATGTTCACCAACCTCTCGCGCCGCTCCCAGGGTCTGATCCAGCGCCAGCTGTCGCTGATCTCCGAGCTGGAGTCCCGCGAGGCGGACCCGGACCAGCTGTCCTCGCTGTTCAAGCTGGACCACCTCGCCACCCGTATGCGCCGTAACGGCGAGAACCTCCTCGTCCTCGCCGGTGAAGAGCCCGGCCGCCGCTGGACCCGCCCGGTCCCGCTGGTCGACGTGCTCCGCGCCGCCGCGTCCGAGGTGGAGCAGTACGAGCGCATCGAACTGGCCTCCGTCCCGACCACCGAGGTCGCCGGCCGGGTCGTCAACGACCTCGTGCACCTGCTCGCCGAGCTGCTGGAGAACGCGACCTCGTTCTCCTCCCCGCAGACCAAGGTCAAGGTCACCGGTCACGCGCTGCCCGACGGCCGTGTGCTGATCGAGATCCACGACACCGGTATCGGTCTCTCCCCGGAGGACCTCGCGGCGATCAACGAGCGGCTCGCCTCGCCGCCCACCGTGGACGTCTCCGTCTCCCGCCGCATGGGTCTGTTCGTGGTCGGTCGTCTGTCGCAGCGCCACGGCATCCGCATCCAGCTGCGCCCGTCCGACTCCGGTGGTACGACCGCGCTGGTCATGCTTCCCGTCGACGTCGCCCAGGGCAACAAGAAGCCCACCCCGGGCAAGCCCGGCGCGCCCGTGCCGACCGGCGGTCCCGCCGCCGCGCAGGCCGCCGCAGGTGCCGCCGCGGCCCGCCGCGCGAACGGCGGAGGCGGCCAGGGCTCGGCCCCCGGTGGTCTCCTCGGCGCCGGTGCCCCCTCCGGCGGTGGCCGGCTCGGCGCCGGTCCCGGTGCGCGCGGCCAGGTCGGTGCCGGCCAGGGTCCCCGGGCCGCGCTGCCCGGCGCGGGCCAGGGCGGGCGTCCCGGTACGCCGGGCGGACCGCGCGGTCCGCAGGGCGGTCCCGGTGCGCAGCAGCAGGGCCGCCAGGTGCCCGGCGGTGCCGGTGCGGGTGCGGGCTTCGGCGGTCAGGCTCCGGCCGCGCCGCAGGGCCTGCAGGCCGCGAACCCGGGCGGACCGCAGCAGGACGCCTTCGGCGGCCGTGGCCCGCAGCGCGGCGCCAACGCCTCCGACCAGGGCCGTCAGCCCCAGCTGCCGCCGCGCGGCGGTCCGCGGGCCGAGCTGCCCGGCAGCAACGCGCAGCCGCACACGCCGGACTGGAGCGGCGCCTCGCTGGACGCCCCACGCGGCCACGACGAGTTGCAGGACCCGACGCACACCGCGCCCATGCCGCGCGTGGACGACCGGCAGGGTCCCGGCTCGACCGCGCAGATACCCCGGATCGACCCGCAGGGTCAGGCCCCCACGGGCGAGTACCCGCGCGCGGACCTGAACGGCATGCACGGCCCGCAGAGCACCGGCCAGTTCGCGCGGCCCGAACTCCCCCAGGACACCGGGCAGTTCCAGCACCCCGGCGCCCAGCAGGAGTCCGGCCCGTTCGTCCGCTCCGACATCTTCGGCACGTCGGCGCCCACTCGGCAGGACAGCCCGTCGCAGAGCACGGGCCAGTTCGCGGCCCCTCAGGCTCCGCAGGCCCCTCAAGCTCCGCAGGCCCCGCAGGCCTACGACAACGGCTTCAACGGCGGCTACGACGGCAGCTCCACCGGGCAGCACGCCATGCCCGGCCGTCAGGGCCCCGCGCAGACCGGCCAGTTCGAGCGCCCGCAGGCGGGCGGCCGGGACGGCTTCGGCGCCGGGCGCCCGGCGGCCCCGCAGCGTCGTGCCCGCCCTGAGCCGGAGGCTCTGCCGCCGGCAAGCGCTCAGCCCGATGCCCGTACCCCGCTGTACGACACGCTCGAGACCAACTGGTTCCACGGCAGCCAGCAGGAACGGCAGCCGGAGGCCCCGCAGCAGCCGCAGCAGCAGGCCCCCGCGCCCGCGCCGCAGCGCAACACCACCGACACCGGCACCTGGCGTACCTCGCCGAACGACGAACTCGTCCGGCAGGCCGAGCGTGTCCGGCAGCCCGCCGCGGGCGGTATCACCACCTCCGGCCTGCCGCGCCGCGTGCCCCGGGCGAACCTCGTCCCCGGCACGGCTCAGCAGCAGCAGAACCAAGCGGGTCCGCAGGTCTCGCGTGCGCCTGACGACGTACGCGGCCGGCTGACCAACCTCCGTCGGGGCATCGCTCAGGGCCGTCAGGCCGGCAGCGGCCAGACCGGCAGCTTCCCGAGCCCCACTCACCAGCAGGAGCGTTAGTTGAGTCCGATGAGCCAGGCGGCACAGAACCTGAACTGGTTGATCACCAACTTCGTGGACAACACCCCCGGGGTGTCCCACACGGTGGTGGTCTCCGCCGACGGCCTTCTGCTGGCCATGTCCGAAGGCTTCCCCCGCGACCGCGCCGACCAGCTGGCGGCCGTCGCGTCCGGGCTGACCTCGCTGACGGCCGGGGCGTCCCGGATCTTCGAGGGCGGCGACGTGGCGCAGACGGTCGTCGAGATGGAGCGCGGCTTCCTCTTCCTCATGTCCGTCTCGGACGGGTCGTCCCTCGCGGTCCTGGCCCACCCGGAGTGCGACATCGGTCTCGTCGGCTACGAGATGGCACTGCTCGTCGACCGCGCGGGTGCGGTACTCACCCCGGACCTGCGCGCCGAACTCCAGGGCAGTCTGCTTCACTGACCAGGCCCTGTACCACCCACCTCACGAAAACACCGTCCGGCCGCCACAATCCCCCCACCGGCCCCGACAAGACGGCACGACCGACCGACTTGCTGTCCCGCCCGGAGGATTCATGACCCCGCCCACCGCCTCTCATGATCCGTACGCTGAGCCGTACGGGGATGAGGGCGACCAGCCGCTGGTGCGTCCGTACGCGATGACCGGCGGCCGGACCCGGCCGCGCTACCAGCTCGCCATAGAGGCCCTGATCAGCACCACGGCCGACCCGGCAGCGCTGATGGGCCTGCTCCCGGAGCACCAGCGCATCTGCCACCTGTGCCGCGAGGTCAAGTCGGTCGCGGAGGTCTCCGCGCTGCTGGCCATGCCGCTGGGCGTGGCCCGGATCCTGGTGGCCGACCTCGCCGAGGCCGGCCTGGTGGCCATCCACCAGCCGGGCGGCGACGAGAACAACGGCGGCGCTCCGGCTGTGACGCTGCTCGAAAGGGTGCTCAGTGGACTTCGCAAGCTCTGACGCGGGCCGGGCGACCACCTCCGCGAAGATCGTGGTGGCGGGCGGCTTCGGCGTGGGCAAGACCACGTTCGTCGGCGCCGTCTCGGAGATCAACCCGCTCCGCACGGAGGCCGTGATGACGTCCGCGAGCGCGGGCATCGACGACCTCACCCACACCGGAGACAAGACCACCACCACGGTGGCCATGGACTTCGGCCGCATCACCCTGGACCAGGACCTGATCCTGTACCTGTTCGGCACCCCCGGCCAGGACCGCTTCTGGTTCATGTGGGACGACCTGGTGCGCGGCGCGATCGGCGCGGTGGTGCTCGTGGACACGCGCCGTCTCGCGGACTGCTTCCCGGCCGTGGACTACTTCGAGAACAGCGGTCTGCCCTTCGTCATCGCCCTCAACGGCTTCGACGGCCAGCAGCCCTACACCCCCGACGAGGTGCGCGAGGCTCTGCAGATCGGTCCCGACGCCCCGATCATCACGACCGACGCGCGGCACCGTGCCGACGCCAAGTCGGCGCTGATCACGCTGGTGGAGCACGCCCTGATGGCACGGCTGCGGTAGCCGCAAACGCGACCTGCCATACGGCAGTTGCCGTGAACGGAACGGAGCCGACTGTGGCCTTTGACACGGTCGGCTCCGGTGTTCATAACGTTTCGGCAGAGGAATCAGGTGGCGTCGCCACGCGTCGCGGTCGACCGGTGCCGCTGCGCTCACAAAGGCCCCGCCTTTTGGCGGGGCTCGCTCTTTATGACCGTTTTATCTATGGCGCGCCGGAGCCCCGCACGGGGGTTTCCACTGTTTGGAAGTGCGCTGGTCCACGTGCTGGAATGCCTGAACTGCCCATTGGTCAATGTCGTACTGAACGGTCGATGGCTGAATGGGCTCTGAGAGACTGCGGCACGACGTAGGTGCCGACCGCCGAGAGGTTGTTGGTCGAGTGAGGCGAAGCAAGAACGGTCCCGAGCCGTCGGCGCGGGGCAACTTCACCCCGCCGCCGCGCGCTGCGGCGCCCAGCCCTGCGCCAGGTACGGAGGCGCCGGCCACTCCCGCACCCAGCGGCGGCCGTTTCTCCATGCGTAACTGGCGGGTGCGGACCCGGCTGAACGCGATCCTGCTCATACCCGTGGCGGTCGGCCTCGTCATGGGCGGCTTCCAGGTGAAGAACTCGATCGACACCTGGCAGGAAGCCCGCGACGCCGAGCAGACCGCCCGCCTGGTCCGTGCCGCCCTCACCTACGCCGACGCGCTGGAGACCGAGCGCGACGTCAGCGCGGCCCCCCTTCTGGCGAACAAGGACAAGCAGACCGTCGCCGATGCCCGTCAGCAGTCGGACGCGGCGGCCACCGCGTTCGACCAGGCCGCGAAGAACATGCCGCACAAGTCGGGCCTGGAGCGCCGGCTGAAGATCTTCCGCGCGGCCCAGGCCAAGCTGCCGACACTGCGCCAGGTCGCGTTCACCTCCAAGCTCCACGGCGTGGAGACCGAAGAGGACTACGTGGGGGTCATCCACCCCCTGATGGAGTTCGCCAACGAGCTCGGTCTGGGCACCGGCAACATCACCTCCTACGGCCGTACCGTCTACGCGATGTCGCTCACCAAGGCGGCGCTGTCGCTGGAGCGGTCGATCGGCATGCACCTGCTGGTCAAGCCCGGCCCGGACGCCCCGAATCTGGCGACGCAGCGGGTCTCCCTGTCCTCGTACGCCTACCTCGAGCGCATCGCCATCGAGGAGTACAAGGGCGGTGGCACCGAGGCCGACGCGGCGAAGCTGGCCGAGGCGCAGAAGAAGATCGAGTCGGACGGTAAGGCGCTCGCCGCGGCGCAGAAGCAGAAGGACCCGACGTACGTCCCGCCGCCGGCCGGCCCGACCGGCATGGTCTCGGCGCTGGCCATGCTGAAGGACACCTCCCCGCTCACCCGGCAGGCGCTCGCCGCGAACGGTGTGACCGGTGACAACTGGTGGGCCGCCAACACCCTCAGGTACAAGGCCTACCGCCAGATCGAGTCGGACATGACCGACCGGGCGGTGAACGAGGCCGTCAGCATCGCCGACGACGCGAAGACCTCCGCGATCACCACCGGCGCCGTGGTCGTCGTCGCCCTGCTGTTCGCCTTCCTCCTGGCCGCCTCCGTCGCCCGCCAGATGAGCCGTTCGATGCGCCAGCTGCGCAACGCCGCCTTCGGCATCGCCGAGCAGCGTCTGCCGATGCTGGTCGACCAGCTCTCCCGCACCGACCCGGGCCGGGTCGACACCCGCGTGGTGCCGATCCCGATCACCTCGACCGACGAGATCGGCGAAGTCGCCCGCGCCTTCGACCAGGTCCACCGCGAAGCGGTCCGGCTCGCCTCCGAGCAGGCCCTGCTGCGGGGCAACATCAACGCGATCTTCACGAACCTGTCGCGCCGCAACCAGTCGCTGATCGAGGGCCAGCTGACCCTGATCACCGACCTGGAGAACAACGAGGCCGACCCGGACCAGCTGGAGAACCTCTTCAAGCTGGACCACCTGGCCACCCGTATGCGCCGCAACGGCGAGAACCTCCTGGTCCTCGCCGGCGAGGAGCCCGGCCGCCGCTGGGACCAGCCGGTCCCGCTGGTCGACGTCCTGCGCGCCGCGTCCTCCGAGGTGGAGCAGTACGAGCGCATCGAGCTGTCCGGCGTCCCGGAGGCCGAGATCCACGGCCGCGCGGTCACCGACCTCGTGCACCTGCTCGCCGAGCTGCTGGAGAACGCCACCACGTTCTCCTCCCCGCAGACCAAGGTCCGCGTGACCGCGACCCGTCTCCCCGACGGCCGCGTCATGATCGAGATCCACGACAAGGGCATCGGCCTGACCGCCGAGGACTTCGCGGACATCAACCACAAGCTGGCCAACCCGCCGACCGTGGACGCCGCGATCTCGCAGCGCATGGGCCTGTTCGTGGTCGGCCGGCTGTCCGACCGGCACGGCGTCCGCGTCCAGCTGCGCCCCTCGGGCGAGCAGGCCGGTACGACCTCCCTGGTCATGCTCCCGGACGTCATCACCCACGGTGGTGGCGGCGAGGCTCCGCTGGAGCGCGAGGAGTTCACGGTCTCGCAGATCATCCCGGAGCAGCAGTTCCAGGGTGAGAACTTCAGCCAGCCGCAGCCGATGCGCACCGCGGCCGAACTCGGCTTCGACGACACCCAGTACACGCAGGTCCCCGACGACATCCGCGATCTGGACCCCGTCGGCCGCTCCCTGATGCGTGAGGAGCGCCGGGCGGCCCTGGAGGGCAAGTCGCACGGCCAGGACCCGGCCGAGCCCATGCAGCCGCAGCAGGAGGCGGAGCCCGCCGGCTACGCCGACCCGCTCTTCAACGGGCAGCAGGCGTACCAGGAGCAGCCGCAGCAGGCCTACCAGGAGCAGACGTACCAGGAGCAGGCGTACGAGGAGCAGCAGCACACCTCGTACGACGAGGGCTTCGACAGGCCGTACGACGAGCAGCAGTACTACGCGCCGAACGGCGGACTGCGGCACGACGACGGTTTCCCGCCGGCCGGCGGCTACCCCGAGCCCGCTTTCGCCGAGCCCGTCCAGGAACAGTCCCGCGAGGACGACTGGCCCCAGCAGGACGACTGGCCGCAGCAGGGCGCGTACCAGAACGGCTATCCGGCCCAGTACGCTCCCGAAACCGAGTCGCCGCAGGCCGGTGACGCGGGTGAGCGAAACCGCGTAGGCTTCGACCGTCCGGAACCGGCCTCTCCCGCCGGCCACCAGCTGACCGACGCCGGGCTGCCCCGCCGCGGAGCCGTCCCGAACGGCGCCAACGGCTCGAACGGTGCGAACGGCGCGGCGCGTGTCCAGGCGGAAGCGCCGGCCCCCGCTCCGGTCGACAACGGCGACAGCGGCTGGCGTTCGGCCAACGACGAGCGCTGGCAGCAGGCCTCGCAGCTGCGGAAGCCCAAGGCCGGCGGGGTCACCGCCTCCGGTCTGCCGCGACGGGTACCCAAGGCCAATCTGGTCGAAGGCACCGCGGAGAGCACTCCTCAGGGAGGCCCACAGGTCTCCCGCGCCCCGGAGGACGTCCGGGGCAGGCTGAGCAACCTGCGTCGAGGCGTCCAGCGCGGACGCAACGCAGGCAGTGAAACGAACGGCCAGGCCACTAACAATCATCACAGTGGTCCTGACAGCACCTACAACCAGGAGCGTTAGTGTGAGCCCGATGAGCCAGGCGGCACAGAACCTGAACTGGTTGATCACCAACTTCGTGGACAACACCCCGGGGGTGTCCCACACGGTGGTGGTCTCCGCCGACGGACTCCTTCTGGCGATGTCCGAAGGCTTCCCCCGCGACCGCGCCGATCAGCTCGCGGCCGTCGCCTCCGGTCTGACGTCTCTGACGGCAGGCGCCTCCCGGATCTTCGAGGGAGGCAGCGTGAACCAGACGGTTGTGGAGATGGAGCGGGGATTCCTCTTCATCATGTCCATCTCCGACGGTTCCTCGCTGGCCGTACTGGCCCACCCGGAAGCGGACATCGGCCTCATCGGGTACGAGATGGCCCTTCTGGTGGACCGCGCGGGCACGGTCCTCACCCCTGATCTCCGTGCGGAGCTCCAGGGAAGCCTTCTCAACTAACAGACGTACGGTGCGTATTCGCGTCCCGGGGCCTTAAGGTTTCGGGACGCGGCTCCACAGCGATGGGTGCCCGGCACAGTCGGAGGAGGAGAAAGTGGCAACACCCCCAAGCGGTTCGTCTTCGGGTAACTGGTCCTACGGCCCTGC
Source organism: Streptomyces sp. NPDC002676 (assembly GCF_053592455.1). Taxonomy (NCBI): domain Bacteria; kingdom Bacillati; phylum Actinomycetota; class Actinomycetes; order Kitasatosporales; family Streptomycetaceae; genus Streptomyces; species Streptomyces sp. NPDC002676. Next base: position 149,882 of record NZ_JBSFVT010000017.1, read on the forward strand.
CCAGGGCCAGGGCCAGGGCGACGGTTCGGCGAACCGGTACAACTTCCCCTCCGCCCCGAGCCACCGGCAGCCCTACGCCCCGCAGGGGCCGGGCCCTTCGCCGTACGACCAGCCACCGGCTCCCCGCATCCAGCCGGTGCAGCCGCAGCGCCGCCCCGAGCCGGCGCCCGCGACAGCCTCGAACAACCCCCTGGTGCGTCCGTACGCCATGACCGGTGGCCGGACCCGCCCGCGGTACCAGCTCGCCATCGAGGCACTGGTGCACACCACCGCCGCTCCGCACCAGATGCAGGGCCAGCTGCCCGAGCATCAGCGGATCTGCAACCTGTGCCGGGAGATCAAGTCGGTGGCCGAGGTCTCGGCCCTGCTGACGATCCCCCTCGGCGTGGCCAGGATTCTCGTCGCCGACTTGGCGGAGGCGGGCCTGGTCGCCATCCATCAGCCCGGCGGCGACGAGAACGCCGGTGGCCAGCCAGACGTGACACTGCTCGAAAGGGTGCTCAGTGGACTTCGCAAGCTCTAGCGGCGGTCCTTCCCGCTCCACCACCTCAGCGAAAATCGTGGTGGCGGGCGGCTTCGGCGTGGGCAAGACCACGTTCGTCGGCGCCGTCTCGGAGATCAACCCGCTGCGCACAGAGGCCGTCATGACGTCCGCGAGCGCGGGCATCGACGACCTCACCCACACCGGAGACAAGACCACCACCACGGTGGCCATGGACTTCGGCCGCATCACCCTGGACCAGGACCTGATCCTGTACCTGTTCGGCACCCCCGGCCAGGACCGCTTCTGGTTCATGTGGGACGACCTGGTGCGCGGCGCGATCGGCGCGATCGTCCTGGTCGACACCCGGCGCCTCGCCGACTGCTTCCCCGCGGTCGACTACTTCGAGAACTCGGGCCTGCCGTTCGTCATCGCCCTCAACGGCTTCGACGGCAACCAGCCGTACAACCCGGACGAGGTGCGCGAGGCCCTGCAGATCGGCCCCGACACCCCGATCATCACGACGGACGCCCGCCACCGGGCGGACGCCAAGTCGGCGCTGATCACGCTGGTGGAGCACGCCCTGATGGCCCGCCTGCGCTAGGACGCCCGCACAGCATCGTGACAAGGCCCCTGAACCCGCCGGGTTCAGGGGCCGAGTTGCGTCAAGACGAGCGGCGCCGGAGTGCAGTGTCGCGGGCGGGCACGCCAAGGCCCCGCCCTCCCGGAGGAGCGGCGGGGCCTTGGGTCACGCGTGGGAACTCAGTGCCAGCTGTGCGGCGCCCGGAAGCCGGGCTCGCGCTCCAGACGGCGCCAGCCGGCCTTGGCACGGCCCCGGTGGGTCTGGGCCTCGGGGGCCGACTGGGCGGCTGCGCGGGCCAGGAGGACGGCCGTGATGGCGGCGACCTCCTCGGGCTCTGCGTGGCCCTTCTCGACGCGGATGTCAGGTGTGCTCATGGGTGTCAGTCTCCGTGAGAGAGAGGTCCGCGGGGTTGCCGCGGGGGATCCGCTCGGTTACTGCGGGGGGTTGCCGTGCTTGCGGGACGGCAGGTCGGCGTGCTTGGTGTGCAGCATGGCGAGGGACTTGACGAGCACCTCGCGGGTTTCGGCGGGGTCGATCACGTCGTCCACCAGGCCGCGCTCGGCCGCGTAGTAGGGGTGCATCAGCTCGGCCTTGTACTCCTTGACCATCTTCTGACGCATGGCCTCGGGGTCCTGGGCATCGGCGATCTGGCGGCGGAAGATGACGTTCGCGGCACCCTCCGCACCCATGACGGCGATCTCGTTCGTCGGCCAGGCGTAGGTCAGGTCGGCGCCGATCGACTGGGAGTCCATGACGATGTAGGCACCTCCGTACGCCTTGCGCAGGATCAGCGAAATCCTCGGCACGGTCGCGTTGCAGTAGGCGTAGAGCAGCTTCGCGCCGTGGCGGATGATCCCGCCGTGCTCCTGGTCGACACCGGGGAGGAACCCCGGGACGTCCAGGAAGGTGACGATCGGGATATTGAAAGCGTCACACATCTGGACAAAGCGCGCAGCTTTTTCACTCGCCTCGATGTCCAGGACGCCCGCGAGGACCTGCGGCTGGTTGGCGATGATGCCGACGACCTGGCCGTCGAGCCGGGCCAGCGCGCAGATGATGTTCCGCGCCCAGCGCTCGTGGACCTCCAGGTACTCGCCGTCGTCGACGA
>NZ_JBSFVT010000018.1:0-146851 GCF_053592455.1 Streptomyces sp. NPDC002676
GCTGTTGAGTTCTCAAGGAACGGTCGCTTCCTTTGTACTCACCCTCTCGGGCTTTCCTCCGGGCTTCCCTTCGGTGTTTCCGACTCTATCAGATCTTTTCTCGACCCGATTTCCTCGGTGCTTTCCAGGTTCCCGCGTTGTTTTCGCGGTTTCCTTTCCGGCGGTTCCGACTTTATCAGAAGTTCTGAGTCGGATTTCCCACCCGGTCCGGGGCACCTGTGTCCAGCGCATGAAGCACTGGGGTTCCCAACTGGGCGGAGCCGTAAACGTACTGGAGCGGGGCGCCCGATGCAAATCGAGGCGCCCCGCTCCGGACTCACACCGACGAGGTGTCAGACGAGGTGTCAGACCTCCACGACCACCGGCAGGATCATCGGCCTGCGGCGATACGTCTCCGAGACCCACTTGCCGAGGGTGCGCCGGATGAGTTGCTGCAGCTGGTGGGGTTCCACGACACCGTCCTGGGCGGACCGCTCCAGCGTCTCCGTGATCTTCGGGAGGACGGCGGCGAACGCCGAGTCCTCGATGCCGGAGCCGCGGGCCTGGACGTGCGGACCACCGGTGATCTTGCCGGTGGAAGCGTCCACCACCACGAAGACCGAGATGATGCCCTCGTCGCCGAGGATCTTGCGGTCCTTCAGGGCCGGCTCGCCGACGTCGCCGACGGAGAGGCCGTCGACGTAGACGTAACCCGCCTGGACCTTGCCGGAGATCTTGGCCTTGCCCTCGATCAGGTCCACCACCACGCCGTCCTCGGCGATGACGATCCGGTCGTGCGGGACTCCCGTGAGCGCGCCCAGTTCGGCGTTGGCCCGCAGGTGGCGCCATTCGCCGTGGACCGGCATCAGGTTCTTCGGGCGGCAGATGTTGTAGAAGTACAGCAGCTCGCCCGCGGACGCGTGGCCGGAAACATGCACCTTGGCGTTGCCCTTGTGGACGACGTTGGCGCCCCAGCGGGTCAGGCCGTTGATGACGCGGTAGACCGCGTTCTCGTTTCCGGGGATGAGGGACGAGGCCAGGATGACCGTGTCGCCCTCGACGATGCGGATCTGGTGGTCTCGGTTGGCCATCCGGGACAGCGCCGCCATCGGCTCGCCCTGGGAACCCGTGCAGACCAGGACCACCTCGTCGTCCGGGAGGTCGTCGAGCGTCTTGACGTCCACGACCAGGCCCGCCGGGACCTTCAGATAGCCGAGGTCGCGGGCGATGCCCATGTTGCGGACCATGGAGCGGCCGACGAAGGCGACCTTGCGGCCGTACTCGTGCGCCGCGTCCAGAATCTGCTGGATGCGGTGCACGTGGCTGGCGAAGCTCGCCACGATGATCCGCTTGCGGGCCCCGGCGAAGACCTGGCGCAGCACGTTGGAGATGTCGCGCTCGTGCGGGGTGAAGCCCGGGACCTCGGCGTTCGTGGAGTCGGTGAGGAGGAGGTCGATGCCTTCCTCGCTCAGCCGGGCGAACGCGTGCAGGTCTGTGAGGCGGTTGTCCAGCGGGAGCTGGTCCATCTTGAAGTCGCCGGTGTGCACCGCCATACCCGCGGGGGTGCGGATGGCGACCGCCAGGGCGTCCGGGATGGAGTGGTTGACCGCGATGAACTCGCAGTCGAAGGGGCCGATGCGCTCACGGTGCCCCTCCGCCACCTCCAGGGTGTACGGGCGGATCCGGTGCTCCTGGAGCTTGGCCTCGATGAGGGCGAGGGTCAGCTTGGAGCCGATCAGCGGGATGTCCGGCTTCTCGCGGAGCAGGAAGGGGACGCCGCCGATGTGGTCCTCGTGGCCATGCGTGAGGACGATGCCCTCGATGTCGTCGAGGCGGTCCCTGATGGACGAGAAGTCCGGCAGGATCAGGTCGATTCCGGGCTGCTCCTCCTCGGGGAAGAGCACTCCGCAGTCGACGATCAGCAGACGGCCGCCGTACTCGAAGACCGTCATGTTTCGGCCGATCTCGCCGAGGCCGCCGAGCGGGGTGACCCGCAGGCCGCCCTCGGGGAGCGGCGGGGGCGGGCCGAGTTCAGGATGCGGATGACTCAAAAGACTCTCCTCACCACACGCGCCACGTACCAGTCGGGCACGTGGCGCGCATGACGTTCGTGCATAAGCAGTTGTCGTTGTGGGGTGCGGGCACCGGTGGCCCGCCTGTTCGGTTGTCGCTGTTCAGTTGTTTCTTCGGTTTGTTTCTTCGGTTGTGTCTTCAGTTGTGAAGCTCAGGTGGTGCCGAAGTCTGTTGTCAGAGCTGTACCCCGCCGGCGGCAAGATCGATCTTGAGCTGAGCGATCTCCTCGGGCGAGCATTCGACCATGGGGGCGCGCAGGGGTCCCGCGGGCAGGCCCTGGAGGGCGAGCGCGGCCTTGGTGGTCATGACGCCCTGGGTGCGGAACATGCCGGTGTAGACCGGGAGCAGCTTCTGGTGGATCTCGGTGGCCTTGACGACGTCGCCCGAGGTGTACGCGTCGACGAGGGCGCGCAGGTCGGGGGTGACGACGTGGCCGACGACGGAGACGAAGCCGACCGCGCCCACGGAGAGCAGCGGCAGGTTCAGCATGTCGTCGCCGGAGTACCAGGCCAGGCCGGAGCGGGCGATGGCCCAGCTGGCGCGGCCGAGATCGCCCTTGGCGTCCTTGTTGGCGACGATCCGGGGGTGCTCGGCGAGGCGGACGATCGTCTCGGTGTTGATCGGGACGCCGCTGCGGCCGGGGATGTCGTAGAGCATGACAGGCAGACCGGTGGCGTCGGCGACGGCCGTGAAGTGCCGGTACAGGCCCTCCTGCGGGGGCTTGTTGTAGTACGGCGTGACGACCAGGAGGCCGTGTGCGCCCACCCGCTCGGCCTCGCGGGCCAGCTCGATGCTGTGGTGGGTGTCGTTGGTGCCGACACCGGCCACGACGTGGGCGCGGTCGCCGACTGCCTCCAGGACGGCTCGTACGAGGTCCGATTTCTCCGCATCGCTGGTTGTGGGGGACTCGCCGGTGGTGCCGTTGATGATCAGGCCGTCGTTGCCTGCGTCCACCAGGTGGGCGGCGAGCCGCTGCGCGCCGTCGAGGTCGAGTGCACCGTCCGCCGCGAAGGGCGTGACCATAGCGGTGAGGACCCGCCCGAAGGGGGTCTGCGGAGTGGAGGTCGGAGCCATGGGTAACACGCTACTCGGTGCTCCATGCGGGGTCTGCCCGTGGGGTGCCTGGAAAGTCCTGACAAATATGGAACCCGGCACTGCCTGCTCGGGGGTTCAAGCAGTGCCGGGTCCGTTTGATCAGGCTAGATGAACTTCTCTAAATGCCGCAATACGGACACTTCGCGAGGCTGATCCGTACATCTGTCCCTGATGGGGGAACAGGGCTTCGTTACGGGGCCACACGCCCGTTCGCATTGAAGGCGGCGTACGTGAGCGGCATGAGCTTGGCCCACTCGGCCTCCATCTTCTCGCCGACCATCTCGATCTCCCGCTGCGGGAAGGACGGCACCTTGGCCAGCTCGTGCTGGGTGCGCAGGCCGAGGAAGTGCATCAGGGAGCGGGCGTTGCAGGTGGCGTACATCGAGGAGAAGAGGCCGACGGGGAGGACCGAACGGGCGACCTCGCGGGCGACGCCCTCGGCGAGCAGCTTCTGATAGGCCGCGTACGCCTGCTCGTAGGACTCCACGAGGGTGCTGCGCATGCTCTCGTGCTGGGCCGGAGTGCCCTCGACGAAGACGTACTTGCCGGGGCGGCCCTCCTGGACGAGCTTGCGGGACGCGTCGGGGACGTAGAAGACCGGCTCGAGCTCCCGGTAGCGGCCCGACTCCTCGTTGTACGACCAGCCGACCCGGTGCCGCATGAACTCGCGGAAGACGAAGATCGGGGCGCTGATGAGGAACGTCATCGAGTTGTGCTCGAACGGGCTGCCGTGCCGGTCGCGCATCAGGTAGTTGATCAGACCCTTGGAGCGCTCGGGGTCCTTCTTCAGCTCGTCCAGGGACTGCTCACCGAGGGTCGAAACGCGCGCGGCGAAGAGCACGTCAGTGTCCGAAGCGCTGGACTTCACCAGCTCGACGGTGACGTCACTGCGGAGGGTGAGCGACTCGGGGGTGGTCACGGGGGTCCTTCCCATCACTTCTTCAGGTTCGCGCCCACTGTACGGGGGACGACTGACAGAGCCGAGCCGGCTGCTTCGCCGAGGAATTTTTCGGACATGGGCACCTTTTGCGATACTCGCTCGTCTGTATCAGTGAGCCCCATTCGTTCGATCTTGGTTCGAGCGCCGAAAGGAGACGCACCCGCGATGTACCTGAGCAATGTCACTCCCCCGCCCCGCGAGCGAGCGTCCGCCGGCCAGAGGGCCGGGCGCTGGCTGCTGGGCGTCACGGTCGTCGCGGGGCTCATAGGCGCCGTCGTCATCGCTACGCCGGCCCTGTCCACCCCCTCCAGTACGCCGGTCCAGCAGTCCCAGGCGTCCCAGCCGAACCAGGGACGTTGACCCTTCCGGCCTCCCTAGGGTGGTGAGCAGATTCGGGGGCGGATAGCCTCACCGGGCACAACCCACGCAAGGTTTGAGTGAGGACCAGCCGTGCCCCTGCCCTTCCTGACGGCCGACCGCACCTTCGAGGCGGCATCCGAGAGCCCGCTGCCGTACGACGACCGGGACCGCTGGCGGCGCCCCTACCGGCCCGGGCCCTGGCGGGTGGGCGGGGCGGCCCTGGGGCTGCTGCTCGCCTCGTTCGTGCTGTTCGCGGCCGTCGCCATCGCTCTGACCGGCTCGGTGTCCTCCGCCGGCGTGGTCCTCGCCGTGGCCCTGGCCGCCATCGCCGGCGCGCTGCGGGTGCTGCGCATGGGCGTGTGGGTGAGCGCGCGCGGGCTGCGCCACGTGGGGTTCTGGGTGACACGTACGGTGCGCTGGTCGCGGGTGGTCTCGGTGCGCACGGTGCAGCAGCCGGTGCGCTGGGTGGGTCTGCCGCGCACGGTGCAGGGGCAGGCCCTGGCGCTCGTCCGCAAGGACCGCGGCCCCGAGGACACGCCGCCGCTGCTGACCACGCACGGCCTGGACTTCCTGAACCGCCCCGCGGCCTTCGACCGGGCGGCGGACGTGGTGGAGGCGTGGGCCTCGGAGTACGTGCGCCACTGACCGTCGCAGACATGCCGAAGGGCCGGTCCGCTGTGCTGCGGACCGGCCCCTTTCGCATCCGGGTGCGGCTCAGGCCTGGACGGGTCTGCCATCGTGCAGGGCGATGGCGCGCTGCATGGCCTTGCGGGCGCGCGGGGTGTCCCGGGCGTCGTGGTAGGCGACTGCGAGGCGGAACCAGCAGCGCCAGTCGTCCGGGGCCGCCTCCGTCTCGGCCTTGCGCCGGGCGAACACCTCGTCGGCCGAGTCACGGTCGATCCGGCCGCCGGCGGTGCGCTTCAGCTCGTCCACGGGCAGGCCGCCCTCGGCGTCGAGTTTCGCGGCGAGCTGGTTGGCCTTGCGGACGAACTGGGTGTTCTTCCACAGGAACCACAGGCCGATGACCGGCAGGATCAGCACCGCGATCCCGAAGGTCACGGTGACGAGCGTGCCCGACTGGATGAGCATGACGCCGCGGCTGCCGACCAGGACGAAGTAGAAGACCAGGACGACGGCCGTGATGAGGTAGTTGATTTTCGCGCGCATGTTCCGCAAGGCTCCTGCTCAGCCCAGGTCCAGGAAGTGCTCCAGGCCGAAGGTCAGGCCCGGGGTCGACACCACGCGGCGGGTGCCGAGCAGGATGCCCGGCATGAAGCTGCTGTGGTGCAGGGAGTCGTGGCGGATCGTCAGGGTCTCGCCCTCGCCGCCGAGCAGGACCTCCTGGTGCGCCAGGAGGCCGCGCAGCCGGACCGCGTGGACCGGGATTCCGTCGACGTTCGCGCCGCGCGCGCCCTCCAGCGCGGTGACGGTGGCGTCCGGCGCCGGAGCCGTGCCGGCGGCCCGGCGGGCCTCGGCGATGAGCTGGGCGGTGCGCGTGGCGGTGCCGGAGGGGGCGTCGACCTTGTTGGGGTGGTGCAGTTCGACGACCTCGACCGACTCGAAGTACGGCGCCGCGAGCTGCGCGAACTTCATGGTCAGGACGGCCCCGATGGAGAAGTTCGGCGCGATGAGCACGCCGGTCTCCGGGGACTGGGCGAGCCAGCCCCGCAGCTGCGCGAGGCGCTCCTCGGTCCAGCCCGTGGTGCCGACGACCGCGTGGATGCCGTGGCGTACGCAGAAGTCGAGATTGCCCATGACCGAGGCGGGGGTGGTCAGTTCGACGGCGACCTGGGCGCCGGTCTCCGCCAGCGTCTCCAGCTTGTCGCCGCGGCCGAGGGCGGCGACCAGCTCCATGTCCTCGGCGGCCTCGACCGCCTTCACCGCCGCGGACCCGATCCGGCCCTTGGCGCCGAGAACCGCCACGCGCAGCTTGCTCATCTCTTGCTTCCTTACCGATGACGGGTGTTACCGAAGACGGGTGTCAGGCGACGGCGTCGTGCAGCCGTGCGGCCTGCTTGTCCTTCAGCGGGCCGATGACCGACAGCGACGGGCGCTGTCCCAGGATGTCGCGGGCGACCGAGCGGACCTCGTCCGGGGTGACCGCGGCTATCCGGGCGAGCATGTCGTCGACGGACATCTGCTGGCCCCAGCACAGCTCGCTCTTGCCGATACGGTTCATCAGCGCGCCCGTGTCCTCCAGGCCCAGGACCGTGGAGCCCTGGAGCTGGCCGATGGCGCGGCCTATCTCCTCGTCGGACAGTCCGTTCTGGGCGACGTGGTCCAGCTCGTCCCGGCAGATCTGGAGCACGTCGTGCACCTGGCTCGGGCGGCAGCCGGCGTACACGCCGAACAGGCCGCAGTCGGCGAAGCCGGAGGTGTACGAGTACACGCTGTAGGCAAGGCCGCGCTTCTCCCGGACCTCCTGGAAGAGCCGGGAGGACATTCCGCCGCCGAGCGCGGTGTTCAGCACGCCCATGGCCCAGCGGCGCTCGTCGGTGCGGGCGAGGCCGGGCATGCCGAGGACGACGTGCGCCTGCTCGGTCTTGCGGCCGAGCAGCTCGACCCTGCCGGCCGTGCGGATCGTACGGCTGCCCTCGCGGGGGCCGATGGGTGCCGTGTCGAGGCTGCGGGCGGCGCCCGCCTTCTCGAAGGCCGCGCGGACCTGTCGTACGACCTTGTTGTGGTCGATGTTGCCGGCGCAGGCGACCACGAGGTGCGTCGGGTCGTAGTGCTTCTTGTAGAAGCGGCGGATGCGGTCCGCGGTGAGGGCGTTGACCGTGTCGACCGTGCCGAGGACGGGGCGGCCGAGGGGGCTGTCGCCGAACATGGTGTGCGCGAACAGGTCGTGCACGCAGTCGCCCGGGTCGTCCTCGGTCATGGCGATCTCTTCGAGGATCGCGCCGCGCTCGACGTCGACGTCCTCTTCGAGGATCAGCGAGCCGGTCAGCATGTCGCAGACCACGTCGATGGCGAGCGGCAGGTCGGTGTCGAGCACGCGCGCGTAGTAGCACGTGTACTCCTTCGCCGTGAACGCGTTCATCTCGCCGCCGACGGCGTCGAGCGCGGCGGAGATGTCCAGCGCGGAACGGCGGGACGTGCCCTTGAAGAGCAGGTGCTCCAGGTAGTGCGTGGCGCCGTTGAGCGAGGGGGTCTCGTCGCGGGAGCCGACGTGCGCCCAGATGCCGAACGTCGCCGACCGCACGGAGGGCAGGGTCTCGGTGACGACGCGCAGACCGCCCGGGAGGGTGGTCTTACGGACGGTGCCGATGCCGTTCGTGCCCTTGATGAGGGTTTGGGTACGGGCGACGGCCCGCGCCTCCGAAGAGGTGCGGGCCGTCGCCTTGGAGCTACGGGACGTCACTGCTCGGCGTCGTCCTTGTTCTCGGAGCCGCTGTCGGATGCGGTTTCCTCGCCCTCGATCACCGGAACGAGGGAGAGCTTGCCACGGGAGTCGATCTCGGCGATCTCGACCTGGACCTTCTGGCCCACGCCGAGGACGTCCTCGACGTTCTCCACGCGCTTGCCGCCGGCCAGCTTGCGGATCTGCGAGATGTGCAGCAGACCGTCCTTGCCGGGCAGCAGGGAGACGAACGCACCGAAGGTGGTCGTCTTCACGACCGTACCGAGGTAGCGCTCGCCGACCTCGGGCATCGTCGGGTTGGCGATGCCGTTGATCGTGGTGCGGGCAGCCTCGGCGGACGGACCGTCGGCGGCACCGATGTAGATCGTGCCGTCGTCCTCGATCGTGATCTCGGCGCCCGTGTCCTCCTGGATCTGGTTGATCATCTTGCCCTTGGGGCCGATGACCTCACCGATCTTGTCGACCGGGATCTTGACGGTGATGATCCGCGGGGCGTGCGGGCTCATCTCGTCGGGCCGGTCGATGGCCTCGATCATCACGTCGAGGATGTGCAGGCGGGCGTCGCGGGCCTGCTTGAGGGCCGCGGCCAGGACGGAGGCCGGGATGCCGTCCAGCTTGGTGTCGAGCTGGAGGGCGGTCACGAAGTCCTTCGTGCCGGCGACCTTGAAGTCCATGTCACCGAAGGCGTCCTCCGCACCGAGGATGTCGGTGAGGGTGACGTAGTGGGTCTCGCCCTCGATCTCCTGGGAGATCAGGCCCATGGCGATACCGGCGACCGGGGCCTTCAGGGGCACACCGGCGTTCAGCAGCGACATGGTGGAGGCGCAGACCGAGCCCATGGACGTCGAGCCGTTGGAGCTCAGCGCCTCGGAGACCTGGCGGATCGCGTAGGGGAACTCCTCGCGCGTCGGCAGGACCGGCACGAGGGCGCGCTCGGCGAGGGCGCCGTGGCCGATCTCGCGGCGCTTCGGGGAGCCGACGCGGCCGGTCTCACCGGTGGAGTACGGCGGGAAGTTGTAGTTGTGCATGTAGCGCTTGCGGGTCACCGGGGAGAGGGTGTCCAGCTGCTGCTCCATGCGGAGCATGTTGAGGGTGGTGACGCCCAGGATCTGGGTCTCGCCACGCTCGAACACCGCGGAACCGTGCACCCGCGGGATGGCCTCGACCTCGGCGGCCAGGGTGCGGATGTCGGTGACACCGCGGCCGTCGATGCGCTTCTTCTCCTTGATCACGCGCTCGCGGACCAGCTGCTTGGTGAGCGAGCGGTACGCGGCGGAGATCTCCTTCTCGCGGCCCTCGAACTCCGGCAGGAGCTTCTCGGCGGCCAGGCCCTTGACGCGGTCCAGCTCGGCCTCGCGCTCCTGCTTGCCGGCGATGGTGAGCGCCTGGGCCAGCTCGGGCTTGACGGCGGCCGTCAGGGCCTCCAGGACGTCGTCCTGGTAGTCCAGGAAGATCGGGAACTCGGCGGTCGGCTTGGCAGCCTTCGCGGCGAGGTCCGCCTGGGCCTTGCACAGGACCTTGATGAACGGCTTCGCGGCCTCCAGACCGGCGGCGACGACCTCCTCGGTCGGCGCCTCGGAGCCGCCCTCGACCAGCTTGATGGTCCGTTCGGTGGCCTCGGCCTCGACCATCATGATCGCGACATCGCCGTCCGCCAGGACGCGGCCGGCGACCACCATGTCGAAGACGGCGTCCTCGAGCTCGGTGTGCGTCGGGAACGCGACCCACTGGCCGCGGATCAGCGCGACGCGGACGCCGCCGATCGGGCCGGAGAAGGGCAGACCGGCCAGCTGCGTGGACGCGGACGCTGCGTTGATCGCGACGACGTCGTACAGGTGGTCGGGGTTGAGCGCCATGATCGTGGCGACGACCTGGATCTCGTTGCGCAGGCCCTTCTTGAAGGACGGGCGCAGCGGGCGGTCGATGAGACGGCAGGTGAGGATCGCGTCCTCGCTCGGCCGGCCCTCACGGCGGAAGAAGCTGCCGGGGATCTTGCCGGCGGCGTACATCCGCTCCTCGACGTCCACCGTCAGGGGGAAGAAGTCGAGCTGGTCCTTGGGGTTCTTGGAGGCGGTGGTGGCCGACAGCACCATGGTGTCGTCGTCCAGGTACGCCACGGCGGAGCCGGCGGCCTGCTTGGCCAGGCGGCCCGTCTCGAAGCGGATGGTACGGGTGCCGAAGGCGCCGTTGTCGATGACGGCCTCGGCGTAGTGGGTCTCGTTCTCCACTAGCGTTTTCTCCTCGTCTTCGTCCCTGGGCTGCCCGTGTGGCAGGGGGACGGTTGTGGAGAAGCGCGCCGTGCTGTGCGGGCCGGTCTTCGATCGAAGCACCCGGGGCTCGCTTCCCCCCGGGGGCCACTACCGAGGACCGGCGGCGGCGAGGTGCGCTTCTCCTCGTTCTGGGTCGTACGTGTTCTGTGTCCTGCGTATTGCGTTGTGCTACCACACTACAAAGGGTGTGTGATACTCCGCACGTTTCCGCACGTACGGCAAAGGGAGCGGCCCCCGATCCTCTCGGGAACCGCTCCCTTCACGGCGTCTTACTTCGCGCCCGCGGCACCGCGGCGGATGCCGAGGCGGTCAACCAGCGTACGGAAGCGCTGGATGTCCTTCTTCGCCAGGTACTGCAGCAGGCGACGGCGCTGACCGACCAGGATCAGCAGACCGCGGCGGGAGTGGTGGTCGTGCTTGTGGGTCTTGAGGTGCTCCGTCAGGTCGGAGATCCGACGCGAGAGCATGGCGACCTGGACCTCGGGGGAGCCGGTGTCGCCCTCCTTGGTACCGAAATCGGCGATGATCTGCTTCTTCGTAGCGGCGTCGAGCGACACGCGTACTCCTCATTAGTCTGTGAGTGCCACCGAGTGCCCCGGTCTTCTTCTCGGGGAAGCTTCCGTTACTCGGGAGGCGGGGATCCGCTGAGCGCGGTTTCCAGGCTGTGTCCCAGAACTGTGTCCTAGGAGCCTGTCCGGAAACGCGTACACAAACGGCCGTCACTCAGGGTACCAGGCAGTTGCGGGCACCCTCGCCCGGGTATTCCGATCCGCCCGGAAGGGCCGGACCGGCCACTAGGGTGAGCGCCCGGACCATTCGTACGTCGGAAAGGGGTCGCTGCGCGATGGCGGAGACGGCGGAGGAGATCAAGGCACGCAAGGAGCGGGAGCGCGACGAGCTGTACGCCCTCGACATCTCGGGCGTCGAGTGGCACTGCGCTCCGGGCACGGAGGAGCACGAGGAGCGGGTCGAGATCGCGTACCTCCCGGAAGGTGCGGTGGCGATGCGCTCCTCCCTGGACCCGGACACCGTGCTGCGCTACACGGAGGCGGAGTGGCGGGCGTTCGTGCTGGGTGCGCGGGACGGGGAGTTCGATCTGAAGCCGATGGCGCACAACGGCGGGCTCGACGTGCAGTGACTCGACGTGCAGTGAGGCGTGTGTGCGGTGAGGTGTGCGTGCGGTGAGCTGTGACAGAGCCCCGGTTCCCGCGTCTTCGAGGACGTGGCGCCGGGGCTCTGTCGTACGTGAGGGTTACTTGCTGGTCATCGACCGTGCCGTCGCGTACACGTCGAAGACGGCGAGGGCCAGCGGGATCAGCGTCAGCAGGACGAAGCCCTCGCAGATCTCCAGGAAGCGGCCCCAGAAGGGGGTCAGCCCGCCGCGCGGCAGGATCAGGCCGAGCGCGGTGACAAGGCCGGTGGCCACGGCGATGACGGCGATCAGCCAGATGGTCCGGATGTCCAGGTCGGTACGGTCGCCTCCCAGCGCCGCGCGCACCACGTTCTGCGGCGGGTTGAGGGCGAGGCCGAGGCCCAGCAGGACCAGGGAGGCCAGACCCGCGGCCAGGACCGGGGCGACCTGGGCGGTGTAGCGGAAGAGGTGGGCGCGCATCAGCATCGCGATCCCGGTCGCGAGCGCGAGGAGCTGCGCCCAGACGTTGTCGGAGAAGCCCAGCACCACGGAGGCGCCGGCGGCGAGCAGGGCACAGCCGCCGACCAGGCCGACGAGGAGTTCGTGGCCGCGCCGGGTCTGGGCCTCGATGCGCTCGGTGTCCACCGGCTCCTGAGCGGCGGTCTCGGTGCCGTAGGCCGAACGAGTGGTGCCGCTGCCGCTGCTGCTGGGGTTCTCGAAGCCGATCGGCAGCCGGGCGAAGCGCATCGACATGCCGGGCAGGAAGGCGAGGGCACCCACGGCGACCGGGGCGCACGCGCCGGCCATCTCGATCGGGGCCCAGTCGGCGAGGGTTCCGATGAAGACGATGACCAGGGCGACGGCCGAGGCGAACACGAAGGCCACGAAGGGGCCGTCGCCGTGCGGTGAGCACAGGGTGAGGATCAGGGCGGCGACGAGCACGGCCGTGCAGGCCAGCAGGAACTGGAGCCTGCCGATGCCCTCCCCGCCGTGCAGCGGCAGCAGTCCGCTGCCCGCGACGCCCACGTTGGGCAGGGCGCCGAGGCCGAGGGCGACGGCCGAGCCGCGGTCGTCGTAGACGCGGGCGCGGACCGCGGCGAGCACGACCAGCAGGATGCCGGTGACGGCGGCGAGGATGCCGGCCAGGCCGTGCATGTCGTGGCGCGGATCGGCGGTCCAGGCGACGAACGCGAGCAGCGTCGGCAGCACGCCGCCGCCGACGAGACCCGCGGCCCGGGTCAGGTCGCCGCTCCACAGCTTGTGCTGCTTGGTGACGGCGGAGGCGACCGCCTCGGCGACGTCGTCGAAGACCGCCGGCGGCAGGGACTCCGCGAAGGGGCGCAGGGTGAGGAGTTCGCCGTCGAGAATGCGCTGGGCGGCGAAGGAGCGGGCGCTGTCCAGCACGGTGCCGTCGGTACGGACGAGGTGGTAGCCGACCGGGGCGCCCGCCTCGGGGCTCTGCTGGGACAGCCGGAGGATCTCCGGGTAGAGATCGGCGACCGGGACGTCGTCGGGCAGTGCCACATCGATACGGCTGTCCGGCGCGACGATGGTCACCCGGCAGAAACCGAGTCCGCTGCCGGCTCCCGAAGGGGCTCCCGTCCCGGGTCCGCCGGTGGCGGTGGCCGTCATGCTCACCTGCTGCTCCCCCTCAGTGGTGGTGGTGCGTCTGCACCGGTTGTCTCGGTGGTGATGGTGCGTTCGC
Source organism: Streptomyces sp. NPDC002676 (assembly GCF_053592455.1). Lineage (NCBI taxonomy): Bacteria > Bacillati > Actinomycetota > Actinomycetes > Kitasatosporales > Streptomycetaceae > Streptomyces > Streptomyces sp. NPDC002676. The sequence goes on from NZ_JBSFVT010000018.1 coordinate 12,916, forward strand.
GCGGTGAAGGTTCCGTGCCGCTTCGCCCCGTGCCCTGCACGACGGTGATGGCACGGGCGCCGTACGGCCGGATTCCGGGGCGCTGCCGCCCCGACACCGGGCGGAATGCCCGGGTATTTCCGGCCTGTTCGGCGTGTGCTCACGCGAACATCCGGCACCCTACCGCTCACTCGTGTCCCGTGGACTCAGTAGGATCACGCGGCGGCCTGTGCCCGCCGGACACGGGGCGGTGGGCGGAAAGCCTGGGTCGGGCAAGGGAATTGGTGAGCAGTGAGCCAGATTGTCGTCAAGCGCCCCCCTCGGGCGCTGCCGTCCGAAGTGCCCACGGAAGAGATCGTTGTCCAGCCGCCGCCCGAACTGCCGCGGGGGCACCAGGAGAGCGTGCTGATGCAGCTCCTGCCCACGCTGGGCATGGGCGGTTCGGTGGTCTTCTTCTTCACGAACGGGCAGCCGTTCATGAAGATCATGGGCATGATCATGATCGCCTCGACGGTGGCGATGTCCATCGCGATGGTGGTCCGCTTCCGCCGCGGCTCCCAGGGGCAGCTCGCGGACATGCGCCGCGACTACCTCAGCTATCTGTCGCAGACGCGCAAGTCCGCCGTGCGGACGGCGAGGGCGCAGCGTGACGCGCAGTACTACCTGCACCCCTCCCCCGAACAGCTGTGGGCACTCGTCGCCGAGGGCAGCCGGGTGTGGGAACGGCGGCCGGGCGACGAGGACTTCGCGCACGTGCGGATCGGTCTGGGCCCGCAGCCGCTGGCCACCCCGCTGGTGGCCCCCGAGACGGGTCCGGTCGAGCAGCTGGAGCCGCTGACCGCGGGCGCGATGCAGCGTTTCCTCGCCACGCACGGCTCGATCGGCGACCTGCCGATGGCCGTGTCGCTGCGCGCCTTCTACCACGTCACCCTCAGCGGTGAGCAGCAGTCCGTACGCGCCTCGGCCCGTGCCCTGGTCGGCTCGCTCGCCTCGCTGCACTCCCCCCAGGACCTGATCATCGCCGTGGCCGCGGGCCGCGAGGCGCTGCCGCACTGGGACTGGGCGAAGTGGCTGCCGCACGTGCAGGCACCCGGCGCGCTGGACGGCGCCGGAACCCGCCGGCTCATCGGCCACGACACCCGTGAGCTGGAGGACCTGCTGTCCACCCGGCTGACCGGCCGCCCCCGCTTCCACCCCGGTGCGGCGCCGCTGCTGGACGAGCCGCACATCGTGATCGTCCTCGACGAACTGTCGCTGCTGCCCGACTCGGTGCTCGCCAACCCGGAGGGCCTGCAGGGCGTCACGATCGTCGAGGTGGTGCAGGGCGAGCTGACCGGCGCGGGCGGCGACCTCTCCGTCGTCGTCCAGCCGGGCATGCTGCGCCTGGACTCCGGCCACGGCATGGTCTACGAGGGCACCCCGGACGCCCTCTCCTACGCGTCGGCGGAGGCGCTGTCCCGGCAACTGGCGCCGCTGCGCATGGCCTCGGGCGGCGACGACGACGAACCGCTGCTCGCCAACCTGGAGTTCACGGACCTGCTGGGGCTCGGGGACGCGGCGTCCGTCGACACCAAGAGGACCTGGCGCCCGCGCGCGCTCGCGGAACGGCTGCGCGTGCCGATCGGTCTCGGCGAGGACGGCCGCCCCGTGATGCTGGACCTGAAGGAGGCCGCCCAGGAGGGCATGGGTCCGCACGGTCTGTGCGTCGGCGCGACCGGTTCCGGCAAGTCGGAGCTGCTGCGTACCCTCGTGCTGGGCCTGGCGGTCACGCACTCCTCCGAGACCCTGAACTTCGTCCTCGCCGACTTCAAGGGCGGTGCGACCTTCGCCGGCATGGCGCAGATGCCGCACGTGGCGGCGGTCATCACGAACCTCGCGGACGACCTGACCCTGGTCGACCGTATGGGTGACTCGATCCGCGGCGAACTGAACCGCCGCCAGGAGCTGCTGCGCGACGCGGGCAACTACGCCAACATCCACGACTACGAGAAGGCGCGCGCGGCGGGCGCCCCACTCCAGCCCATCCCCTCCCTCGTGCTGGTGATCGACGAGTTCAGCGAACTGCTGACCGCGAAGCCGGACTTCATCGAGATGTTCGTGCAGATCGGCCGTATCGGCCGTTCGCTGGGCGTGCACCTGCTGCTGGCCTCGCAGCGCCTGGAGGAGGGCCGCCTGCGCGGCCTGGAGACGTACCTGTCGTACCGCATCGGCCTTCGGACCTTCTCGGCGGCCGAGTCCCGCGCCGCCCTCGGCGTCCCCGACGCCTACGAACTCCCCAACGTCCCCGGTTCCGGCTTCCTGAAGTTCGGCACTGACGAAATGGTCCGCTTCAAGGCCGCGTACGTCTCCGGCGTGTACCGCTCGGGCGCGGAGCGCGCGGCCCTGGACGGTGGCCCGCTGCTGGTGGACCGGCGCCCGGTGCTGTTCACGGCGACGGAGGTACCGGTGCAGTACACCGCTGTGCCGCGGCAGCGCACGGAGTCCGCGCCCGAGGTGGACGACGCGCTGGCCGACACCGTCCTCGACGTGATCGTGCGCCGGCTGGAGGCCCAGGGCCCGGCGGCACACCAGGTGTGGCTGCCGCCGCTGGAGAGCCCGCCGTCGCTGGACGCCCTGCTGCCCGGCCTCGCGGCGGTACAGGGCCGCGGCCTCACGCAGCCGGGCTACGAGGGCGCCGGCCGCCTGGTGATCCCCGCGGGCCTGGTCGACAAGCCGTACGAACAGCGCCGCGACCGCCTGATGCTCGACTTCTCGGGCGCGGCGGGCCACATGCAGATCATCGGCGGCCCCCAGTCCGGCAAGTCCACGCTGCTACGGACGATCATCGCGTCCTTCGCACTCACCCACACCCCGTACGAGGTGCAGTTCTTCGGCCTCGACTTCGGTGGCGGCGGCATGGCCGCGGTGGCCGACCTGCCGCACGTCGGCGGCATCGCCTCCCGCCTGGACCCCGAACGCGTACGCCGCACGGTCTCCGAGGTGTACGGCGTGATGACCCACCGCGAGGAGTACTTCCGCACGGCCGGCATCGCGTCGATCGCCGACTACCGCGCCCGCCGCGCCCGAGGCGACATCTCCGTCACCGAACAGCCCTTCGGCGACGTCTTCCTGGTCGTCGACGGCTGGGGCAACTTCCGCACGGACTACGAAGGCCTGGAGACGGCGGTCCTCGACATCGCGGCCCGCGGCCTCGGCTACGGCATCCACGTGATCATCACGGCGTCCCGCTCCATGGAGGTCCGCGCGAACCTGAAGGACCACCTCATGAACCGCCTGGAGCTGCGCCTGGGTGACGTCATGGACTCCGAGATCGACCGCAAGGTGGCGGTGAACGTCCCCGCAGGCGTCCCCGGCCGCGGCCTCTCTCCGCAGAAGCTGCACTTCATGGCGGCGGTGCCGCGCATCGACGGCCTGACCTCCGACACCGACCTGGCCGAGGCCACGACCGCGCTGACCACCGAGGTCGTACGACACTGGCAGGCGCCCGGCGCGCCCAAGGTCCGCCTCCTCCCGCGCCAGCTGGAGGCGCTCCAGCTCCCGCCGGGCGACCGCTTCCCGAAGCGGGGCGTCGCCTTCGCGCTGGACGAGGAGAACCTGGAGCCGGTGTTCGTCGACTTCGAACAGGACCCGTTCTTCCTGGTCTTCGGAGAGAGCGAGTCCGGCAAGTCCAACCTGCTGCGGCTGCTGCTCAAGCAGCTGACGCTGCGGTACTCGGGCGACGAGGCGAAGTTCTTCGTGGTCGACAACCGCCGCTCCCTGCTGGACATCACCCCGCCCACGCACCTGGCGGAGTACATCCCGATGTCCAGCCAGATGGAACACCACATGACCGCTCTGGCCGACCTGATGCAGCGCCGCACCCCGACCGCCGACGTCACCGCGCAGCAGCTGCGGGACCGGAGCTGGTGGCGGGGCCCGCAGGTCTTCGTGGTCATCGACGACTACGACCTCGTCTCCACGTCCAGCGGCAACCCGCTCTCCGGCCTGACGGAACTCCTCCCCTTCGCCCGCGACGTCGGCGTCCGCTTCATCATCGCCCGCTCCTCCGCGGGCGCGGGCCGCGCCTCGTACGAGCCGTTCATGCAGCGCATGAAGGAACTCGGCGCCCAGGGCATCGTCCTGGCCGGCGACCCCGCGGAGGGCGACATCCTCAACGGCGTCCGACCCCGGCCGATGCCCGCGGGGCGGGGCATCTTCGTGTCGCGGAAGCGGGGGAAGCCGTTGGTTCAGACGGGGTTGGTGGATGTGGAGTACTGAGGCCGGCCGGCGGCGGGTATGTGACGAGCCTGCCGCCTCGGCCCGGTCTTCGCAGTAGCGGAGTGAACGGAGGAATCGCGCGTGGCATGGGACGAGTGGGAGCAACTGAAGGCGGAGGCCGCGAAGAGTGGGTCGACGCACATGCAGCTCAATCAATTGACGAGCGATCCCGGGGGTAATACCGGCAACACGCGCGGTGACCTGACCGTCCACCAGAAAGACCTTGCCGCGATCGGATCGGCGGCGCACGAACTCTTCGAGGACTTCGGACGGTACAGCGACCACGCCCGCATCTCCTCCATGAAGGCGGCCGGGGGTCTCGAGAGCGAGGGCTTCGCTCTCGGAGCCGCCCTCGATCACGTCGCCGAGCACTGGGTCGACCAGGTACAGACCCTTCTCGACGCCTGCGCCCACATCTCGAACCACCTGCGGTACACCAAGAACCAGCATGCTGCCGACGAGTCCTACATCGCAGGCACGCTCAGCAGCATCTCCCAACTGGACAAGGGCTTCGACGAGCGGACGGACAGCTGACGGCCATGGATCTCGACGCATTACGCCACGGCAACTTCTCGCAGCTCGGTGAGGCCGTCACCGACTGGGAGGAGATGACCGAGAAGCTCGCCACCCTGAAGGAAGACGCCGAACGCAACCTGAAGGGCAGGGCGGACAAGGCGAATTGGGCCGGCGTCAATGCCAAGGTGAGCCGCGAATTCATCGACAGGACCGCGAAGGAGTTCGCGGACGCCCACACTCAGGCGGACTCCATCACGCAGATCCTCAAGGACACCCACGGCGAACTCATCGGCTACCGCACCCAGCTGAACGAGGCCATCGCGCGGGGTGAGAAGAAGAACCTCACAGTGATGGACACGGCCCACGGCACGTTCACGGTCACGATGAATGTTCACCCTGACCGTGCTGCGAAGGGCGTGAACGTCCCCGAGCACAGCCAGCAGGATGTGGACGACCTCCGCGACGAGATCCAGCGCATCCTCAGCAAGGCCACCGAAAGCGACAACAGCGCAGCGAAGGTCCTCAGGCTCCTTGTGGACCAGACCAAGTACGGCTTCTCCGATGCTCACTACAAGGACCGGGACTCCGCCGCCGAGGCCGTGGAGGCAGCCGACAAGCTGGCAAAGATGGCCAAGCACCCAGGCCAGATGTCCCTGAAGGACATCGCCGAGTTCAACCGGTACCTGGAGAAGTACCACGACGACCCCCTGTTCGCGGAGCGGTTCGCAAGGGGTCTGGGCGCCAAGGGAACGCTTCAGTTCTGGACGGACATGGTCAATTCCCATGCCGGCGCCAGGGGCACGGAACTGGAACGCATGGAGGAGCTGCAGAGGAACCTGAGCCTGACGCTGGCCACTGCGTCCTTCTCGGACTCCGACGGCATGGAGGCATGGAAGAGGGACCTCCTCAAGGAGACGAACACGCGCTTCCTGTCCGACTCCAAGGAGCTGTACCAGAACCCTGTCGGTGCCCTCGGTTCCCAGGTATTGAGCAGCCTCATGCGGCAGGGCGAATTCGACACCGAGTTCCTGGACGACTACCGGGCCAAGCTGTTCAGGCAGGACAAGGGTGCCGGCGACGACAACACCGACGCTCTGTGGGTGAAGGGCTACGACCACATCGACCTGGTCTTCGGGGGCGGGAACGGCCGCGACCCGCTGGAGGGGCTCTTCGACGCCCTGTCCCACAATCCGGAGGCGGCGACTCATGCCTTCGAGTCCAAGGCGGATCTGGACCACATGCTGAACACCTCGCGGTACACGGACCGGGGTGCTTCGCTTGGACGGGCGTTGGAAAGCGCCGTCACCGGCAGCGCCGCCGGTGACACCGGCTCCATGGCCCCGCCGCACAGTGCGGCGCAGGTAAGGATCATGGCCAACATCATGAACGCGGTGGCGCAAGCTGACGGAGGCGCGGACCTGGTTTCCAAGGGGCTGGGCGAGAGCTTCGGTGACATGGCGGCTGCTTATATGCCGGAGATCAGTCACGCCCTGAATGGACATCAGTCGAATGCTGTTTTCCTTACGCACAGTGAGGCACCCAACGCCTTCAACGGCAAGCGCGTCCCAGACGTGGTGAGATTCCTTTCCGTGACATCCACAGACCCTGCGGGCAGAGCCGGCATCGTGTACGGGGAAAGCATTTACACCGGCAGCCTCCTCGAATCACACCTTTCCGACCCATCCTTGTTCCATGGTCCCCGCAACCAAGTCCTTACGGATATCGGCAGGAATGCAGGCATCATCGAGGGAATCGTCGGGCATTCCGTAGCGGACGGCGCAGTGCAGGCCGCCATCGACGGAGAGACGGACTATAACAACGCCCTCAAGGAAAAGGGGGATGCCGCCAAGACTTGGGTGACGATCGCTTTCACCGGTCACAAGCTCCCTGAGTACCTGGGCGGCGAGGCCATGGGGTCCATCGTCGGGGGAGCAGCCGGAGCCGTTGCTGGCGGAGCCGTCGACCGTCTGATCGAAGGCCAGCAACTGCACGGTGCCAAGGATGAGGGGCTTTATACCAGCGCCAAGGACTTGTACGCGATGCGAGAATCCGTCAACCAGCAAACGCAATTGTCGACGGAAGACGCGCTAGCCCGGCATCATGTAGACCTGCCCAAGGACGGCACCGACGATCTCGTCGGCAACGCCGTCATTGCAGGATGGGACGCCAGTAGTGAGTACCTGAGCAACACGAAGGAGCGTCCCTAGTGGAGAGCGCGCAGAGAAGCCAGACTCGGCTTGCTTCTTGGCAGAACGCGAGAGTCATCCTTCTGTTCTTGATAATTCTCGGGCTCTTCTGTGGCGCTGGTTGGATTTTCCTGAACAAAGGTCTGTATCTACTCCCGGACCAAATGTGCGACTCCACTCTCAAGCGAGACACGGTCAAGCAAGTGCTGCCGAACGCCCGATCGGCTGACAGCGGATCCGACAGTAAGGGCGCGGGGAGTGACCTTACCTTCTGGTGCGACGTCACCACCAGCAGTCATTCATTGCTCTCCGGGCAAGCACGGGTTCAGCCTGCCTCCCGCAAAGAATGGCTCGAACACTATCAAGATTCCGGAGAGCAGAATCGGATCATCCGGGTCTCCGTGGGCAAAATAGAAGCTCTGGCTCAGATCGATTCCAGCGGGGCCACTTCATCGGTGTACGTGCCCTGCACTCCGCCCAGAGTTCCCGAGTACAACGCCGCCGAGCCTTACGCGGTGATCGGTGAGGCCTGGATCAACGGGCCCGCCAAGGTCAAAGGCGTGCCGCTGGGGCAGACGCTGACCGACTTCGCCTTTCAGCTCACCCAGCACGCCTACAAACTGGCTGAGTGCAAGGGTGCCCGCGACTTTCCCCAGGAACTGCCCCGATACGAGCCCCGCTGACCTCGATTTGTCAGCGAGGGACGGTCTCCGGGAATAGCCCGGCATGACACTTCCGGCTGATCGGCCGGCGGCTCGGCCGGAGCCGTCGGTCATCTCGCGCGATGTGGCCCGCAACGGCGGGCGCGACGCGTACTCGGCGCAGGCTGCCCAGGACCGCGTGGACGCCGAGCGGCGTCGGGCGAGCGGGCCCGCAAACTCGAGGCCGAACGGTGGTTGCACGACACGGTGGCCGAGGGCTTGGCCCAAGAGTGGTCGCCAAAGCAGATCGCCGGACGGCTGCCCGAGAGCCACCCCGACGAGGAGGCGATGCCCGTGTCCCACGAGACGAGACCATCTACCAGGCGCTCCAACTACGGGCCAAGTGCGAGTTGAAGAGCTCGCTTCTCCGTGCCACCGACATGCCCGTGACGCCAATGAGGAGGTCGCCCTCCCAGTGGCCGGGCACCACTCCGGAGGCCGACCTTCCGCCTACGGTAGCTCTCCGTGATCCTTCGTGACCTTCACAGCACCGCGAGGTGAGCAGGAGCGCAATGACTAGCCGATGAACTGGGCTCAGAAGACCGGGAATGCGATCAGGGAACCATTACCTGCGGCGAAGGCGCGATTGCCGCCGACCGCGAGGCTGGTCTTGGCCTTGAGACCAAAGAGCGAGGGAAAGTCGTAGGTCCAGATCTCCGAGCCATCCTTGACGCTCAGGGTGCGTACCGTGGTGCCGTTGTACGACTCGTCGATCACCCATGCGCCGCTGCCCTGAATCAGAACCGGTCCCTGGCCATCCTCCAACGACGACCACTGATCTCGGCCTCCGCGGATGGGGAACCGCCTGACGTTGCCGCCGATGGTCGAGTACAGGGAGTTGCCTGAGATGGCGGCAGGGCCCCATTCCGGCGGGCTCGCGTATGCGTCCGTCTCCTGCCAGAGTTCCTTGCCGTCCGAGATTCTCCGTGCGGAGAGCGACTTGCCATTGAGGTACACAACACCGTTCCGTGCCACCGGAACGAGTTGTTTCTTCCTCGCCTGGTTGTACATCGTCCACAGAGGGCGGCCGGTCTTCGTGCTGACCGCCAAGGCGTGTCCGCCCGTAGTCGAGACGACCAGTGTTCCGCTGTCGGCTGCGGCTTGGGGGTAGACGCTCGTCCGGAACTGGTCCGGTATCGGCACGGTCCAGCGGACCCTCGCGTCGCTGCGGCCCACCGAGCGCAGCCGGTGGTCCTCGGTCACCACGTACACGGCCTCCTCATCGGCCGCCAGCAGCGCCTTGGCGTCGGCCTTCGCTGTCCACTTGGGCTCACCCGTGGACGGGACGAAGGTATGCAGCGTTCCTTCTTTGTCGGCAGCCACGAGCAGACGATCGGAGAGTGAGAGATAGCGGCTCGTCATATCCATGTCCGAGGCCTGCCAGCGGCGCTTACCGTCGACGACGTTGAATGCCGCGATGCCGCTGGCCGCGGCACCGGCGATGATGACGTCCCGGATCGGCAGCAGAGCCGGCGATTGGGTTCCCACCGCCGCATCGTGTACCCAGAGCGGCTTCACCTGGTCACCGACGATGTAGTCGCCGTCGTCGGCGGAAAGGATGCGTGCCGCTGGTGTCTTCACCGCAGGCGGGATGGTGAACAGGTCCTTCCTGCTCGGGCCGCTGTCTCGCAGCAGCCACCATCCCGTGCCACCAGTGGCCGCGAGCAGCACTCCACCGGCCGCGAACCCCGTGAGCAGTCTTCGCCGACTCGGCCCTGTCCCGGTCTGCGTCGTCAGCAGCGGTGCGGTCAGTTCCCGTACCTCACGCTCCCGGTCCCTGATCGCGTCAGCCACGGGCCCGCGCTTCCACACCGTGTCGGACTTCTTGGGCAGCGCAAAGGCCCCTGCGATCTGCTCGGGCGTGGGCCTTCCCGCCACCTCCTTGGCAAGGCATGGGGCGATAAGGGCGTGCTGCTCAGGTGAGAGGCCGTGCCAACGCGGTTCGCCATGGACGACCTCATACTGGACGGCGGCCACGTGCGTGCCCTCGAACGCCCGGTGACCGGTGGCCGCGTACACGAGGACGGCGCCGAGGGAGAAGACGTCGGCGGCCGGGGTGACGCGCTGGCCGAGCACCTGCTCGGGAGCGCCGTAGCCCGGAGTGACCGGGATCTGCCCGGTGGTCGTGAGGGTGAGACCGTGCTCCGGGCGGGCGATGCCGAAGTCGATGACCCGGGGGCCGCCGGAGGTGAGCACGATGTTCGGCGGCTTGAGGTCGCGGTGGACGAAGCCGGCGGCATGGATGTCGCGCAGGGTGCGGGCGACGGAGGCGGCCAGGGCACGCAGCTTCGCGTCGTCCAGCGGACCGTGCTGATCCACGACCTGGTCCAGGGTCGGTCCGGCGAGGAACTCCGTCGCGATCCACGGCCGCCCGCCCTCGGTCTGCGCGCCCAGCACCGCCGCCACACCGGGGCTCCGCACGGCCTGGGCGGCCAGCGCCTCGCGCACGAACCGTTGGGCGAGCCCGGTGTCATGAGCGAGTTCGGGCCGGAGCACCTTGACTGCGGCGACGGTGCCCGCGTCGTCCTGCCCCGCGTATACCTTGCCCATGCCGCCCTCGCCCAGCACACCCAGCAGCCGGTACGGGCCGAGCCGAATCGGGTCACCGGTCCCCAGGGGTCTCATCGCTTGTCGCTTTCTCTTCTCTGTACCGATCAGCTCACCGCAGCGGGAAGGCTGCGAGGAAGTGGCCGCCCAGCGCGATGATCTCCCCCGCCTTCTCATGGATCATGAAGCGGTCGCCAGTGGTCCTGTAGGAGTGGGCCGGGGCGTGAGAGGACAGATCGACCGCCCACAACCGCGACCCTCGCTTGCTGTACGCGTAGTCGGAGCCGATCACGGGCGCAGCCTTCAGGTCCGCCTTCGTCCCCTGCCCGCCCTTCTCCTGCCATATTGCGCGCCCGTTTGCCGGGTCGAAGGCGGCGAGCCCAAGACCCTTGTCGACCGCGTACAGGGTCCCGTCCTTGAGCGCAGGCAGGCCGTAGGTACGACCCGGACGCTCGGACTTGGAGTCCCATGCCACGCCGCCGTCACTGAGCCGCAGAGCCCTGAGCCGGCCGGCACCCACGTACAAATGCTGCGCGTCGGTGACCAGAGGCTGCTGCCGTACCTGGTCCGGAGCCGCCCCGTCAAGCTTGCGATCCCAGCGGACGGTGCCCGTCCGGGTGTCGCGTACGACGGCATGCACACTGCCGTCGTTCGCCACCTGGAGCGCGACGAGACCGTTCCCCACGACACCGGCAGCGAGGAAGTACAACTCCGAGGAACCGTTGCGCCGCCTGGGCAGCGGTGCCATCCACAACCGCTTGCCCGTGTTGATGTCGACCGCGAGCACATACCAGGACTGGGCGGCGAGAAAACTGAGGGAAAACTTGCCCCGCCCCGCAACCACGTAGGCCACCCCGTCCGCGACGCACAGTGCCTGGTTGACCGGGAGGCCGTTGAGGTCGGAGAACTGCGCGAAAGGCTCTTTCGCCTTGCCGGTGAGGATGTCGACCGAGGCCAGGGCCAGGGGGTTCGCATGGGAAGCGTCGTCTTCGAGGTCGGATCCGATGTAACCGTCGTCTACGTCCGTTGTCAGGATGATGCGATCACCGTCGGAGGTGGACTGCCAGGTCCACTCCGAGTCGTCCGACTTCCAGTCGACCTCTCCGGTTCGCGCGATGACACCGTTCAGGCTGCTCCCGGCCATCAGCACCACCAGGTTGGCAACGGCGTGCAACTGCGCCTGAAAGGAGGACAGAGGTTCCTCTGAGAAATATCCGTTGTCCGGATCGGCCACCTGGATCTGCCAGAGGGAGTCCAGTTGCTTCTTCGGCAGCAGGTTGTTGCTGGGCCCAGGCACAGGCTGTGTCTTCGGGCCACCGGTCCACTCGCTCCAGGTCAGCGCTCCCGCTGTCCCGGCCGCGACGGTAAGCGCCGCGCCTCCGCCGGTCAGCAGCAGCCGCCGACGGGACCACCGTACGGGGACCGCCGACGCGGCTATGCCCGGATGCTCGGCAGGAGCCGGCAGTCGCTGTGGCGTGATCTGCCAGACCTCGGTCGCCCGCCGAGCGATGTCGGTCAGGAGAACGTCCGGCAGATGATCGGAGAACTCGCCGGTTCCATCGTGCAGTTGGGAGGCGAGCCAGCCGGTTGTCGGCCGCCGGAAGGGGTTCTTGTCCAGGCACTGCGTGAGCACCGGCACGAGGCTGTCAGGCACACCGCTCAGATCGGGCTCCGCGTACTGCACCCGGTAGAGCAGATCCGCCGCCTGCCCATGTCCGAAAGGCGGACGTCCGGTGGTGGCGAAGACGAGCAGACCCGCGAGCGCGAAGACATCGCCCGCGGCCGTGTGCTCCTGCCCGCTCGCCTGCTCCGGCGACATGAAGGCGGGGGTGCCGACGGCGACCCCGACCCGGGTGAGGTGGTCGTCCCCGGCCGCACGCGCGATACCGAAGTCGATCACCTTCGGCCCGTAGGCGGTGACGAGGATGTTGGAGGGCTTCAGGTCGCGGTGGACGACATCGGACGCGTGCAACTGCCCTAGGGCCCCGCACAGCGCCGCACCCAACGCCCGTACGGATGCCTCTGGCAGCGGACCGCACAGTTCCACGGCTTCGTCGAGCGGCGGCCCGAGCACGTATTCGGTGGCGAACCAGGGCGTCTCCGCCCGCGGATCCGCGTCCACGACCCCGGCGCCGAATCGCTCCCCCACCACCCGGGCCGCGTCGGTCTCCAGCCGGAAGCGGGTACGGAAGGCCGCGTCGGAGGCGATGCGAGCGTGCATCGTCTTCAGCGCGACGGTACGGCCGCCTGCGGTGCGGGCGAGGTAGACGGTGCCCATGCCTCCGCTGCCGAGGCGGGCGATCGGGCGGTAGGGACCGAGCGCCTGCGGGTCGTCGTGGGTGAGAGGGGAAGGCATGGGCCGTCGTCAGTTCTGGCTGTGGGAGGGATGGGCGGGAGCGGCGGCGAGCGCGGATGCAACGGGGATGTCTGCCGTCAGGACGGCGGCGGACTGATGGGCAAGGGCGGCGATGACGCGACCGGGAAGCCAGCCAGGGGTGAGGAGGGAGGCGGAGGGGTTCTTCGTCCCGCTGTCGTCGGACAGGGCGCCGATCAGCTCGGCCAGTTGAGGGCGGGTGCTCGGATCGCCCGAGAGGCACCGGGCGATGACCGCGCGGAAAACGGCAGGAAGTTCGTCCCGTTCAGGTGTCGTATGGCCGGTCGCCGCGTAGGCGAGCGTGGCCCCGAGGGCGTACACGTCCCCAAGAGGGCGCGGGCGCCCGCCAGATGCCTGTTCCGGCGGCAGGCTGCCTGCCTCCAGCCCCGGCAGGCCGGAACGGGACGTGCCGTCGGGCGCGGCTGCGCGTACGGCTCCGAAGCAAGTGAGACGCGGCCCGTCGCCAGCGAGCAGGACGGCCGCCGGGGACACTCCGGCGAAGGTCAGCCCCTGTCCGTGCACGATCGCCAGGGTTTCGGCGAGGGCGACGCCGAGCGCGCGTACGGTCCGCTCGGGCAGCGGGCCGCCGTGTACGGCGAGGGCCGTCGGCAGCGGCAGGACGGGCACGTAGGGGTGGGAGTACCAGGCCGCTGGCTCCGCTGAGGAGGCGACCGCGGTGGCGGGGGCCGCGCAGGGGCCGAGAAGGTAGCGCGAGGCTTCGGCTTCCGCCAGGAAGCGCTGGGGGTGCTGGGGATCGGAGCCGAGGTGCGGGAGGGAGAGCAGGACGGTGTGTGCGCCGTCGACGCTGCGGGCGATATAGCGCCGCTCGGGGACGGAGATCTTGCTGCGGGGATCGTCAAACGCGGTGATGAGGGTGTACGGGCCCACGCGGCGTGACTTGGCGGGTCTGCCGTTCCCCTCACCGGCGTCTACGGCTGCGGCGCCACCCGTGGCGTGCACGTGCTCGTGTCCCTGTCCTGATTCGTCGGTCGCTGTTCAGTCGGCTGTACGGGCAAGACTGGAGGTGGGCACCTCCCGTGCGTGCCCACCCCGCCACGGCATTCCGCCGGTCAGCCTTACATGTAGTAGCTGGCGGCCTTCTTGTCGCCACCGAGGTAGTCACCGCCGGCCGCGTGCACGACCTTGCCGATGGCCATCAGGGCCTCGTGGATGCCCGTGGCCTCGCGGTCCCAGGCGGCCTGCTGCTCGGTGTACGCGGTGTGGGCCTCGCCCTCCCACATGCTGGCCACACCGGCGACCTTCTGCTTGATGGCCTCGAGGCTCTCCTCGAGCCGCTTGGCGTGGTCGGCGAGCTGCGTGGCGGTCTGGTCGAGACCGTGGTACGAGACTTCCAGCTCACCGCTGTTGTTGACGCCCATGATTACTCCGTTGCTGAGAAGTGGTGGCCTGGGTGGGATCAGTAGCCGGACAGCGCCGAGTGCGCGCCGCCGAAGTCCACGTCGATGGACTGGACCTGGGCGCGGACCTCGTCTTCCGTGCCGTCCTTGATCTTGCGGGTGGCCGTCATCGCCTCGATGAACTTGGCGAGGATGTTGCCGATGCGGACCATGCGCTCGTTGATCTCGGTCTGCTTGGCGTTGAACGCGCCGGCACCGATGCCCTTCCAGTGGCCCTCAAGGCTGTCGATGATGCCCTGGAGTTCCTTCAGCTGGCCCTTGATGCCCTCGAAACGGTGCAGAAGCTCCTTTTCGAGGAGGATAATGTCCTTGTCACTTACCTTCTGGCGCCCTGTTGCCATTTCGATGCCTTTCTTTGTGAACTGACCTTGCCAGGCGCTGAGTCAGGCGTCAGCGCCGATGGCAAGCGGACCCCTGCTCACTCGGTGATTGAGCAGGCATTAGGGAAAGCACTCAGGTGTTTCGGCGTGCCCGCAGCACGGCGAAACCGGTGCCCCCGATGACCAGTACAGCTGCTGTGGCGCCGATGATCACCCAGGTTTGAGAGTTGCTGCCGGAACCGGATTCCTTCGCGGCGGCGGAGGTGGAACCGCTGGAGGATCCGATGCCCTTAGTCGGCTGGCCGTCGGACGGCGCGACCGACAGGCTCGGGGTGGCCGTGACGTCTTCGTCCGCGTCCGTTCCGTTCTCGGCGTAAAGGGGATCCCTGTTGGCCGGGCCCGGATTGATGTTCTTGTTGATGAGCACTCGACGCGGGCGGATGATGCCGTAGCCGAGGTACGTGCTGGGCTTGTCCTTCGGCCAGGAACGACCCGCGGTGTCGAGGAGCGTCCGGAGGACCTGGTTGGCCGTCCAGTCGGGGTGCACCGACCAGACCAGGGCGGCGGAGGCGGAGGCGATGGCGGTAGCGGGGCTGGTTCCGTCAGTGTCGCAGTACTTGGTGAATGTGCCGTCGCACCAGGCAGGGATACTGACGCCCGGGGCCGCGAAGTCCACAGAGTCGCTGCGTGTGGAGAACTTGGCTACCGTTCCGGACTCGTCGATGGCGGACACACCGACGACGTACGGGTCAACGGCCGGATAACTGTCCTTTTGCTTTTTGTCCCCGTCGTTACCGATTCCAGCGAACATCAGCTTCCCCTTGGAGGCGGCATACTTGATGGCATCCTCCTCATCGGAGCTGGGGTATGGGCTAGCGAAAGACATATTGATAATCTTGGCGTCGCTGTCAGCGGCAGCCTTGATGGCTTCGGCGGAAGTGGGGACCCTCATCTCCTCCTCACCACCCTTAAGAGTCTGGATGTGGTAAGGAACGATCTTCGCTCCCGGTGCCAGTCCCTTGACGCCGCCACCCGCCCCTGTGCCGGCAATGATCTCAGCCATACCGGTGCCATGACCGTCAGAATCTGTAGTGGCAAGGTACGATACAGATTTCGGCACTTCATCGACCAGTACTTGCCCCTTGAGCGTTGACGTCGCCGGATTCACCCCCGTGTCGATAACGGCGACCTTCACTCCTTTACCGGTGCTGTACTTCCATATTTCATCGGCGCCCATCGCCTCCAGATACCACTGCTTCGGCTGAATGTTCGAGGCCGCAGCCCCGGAAGCCAGCCCCATAGACGCGATGACCAACGTGCCCAGTGCCGAACACACGGCAGAAAGGCGTCTAGCATTGCGCCCCGTCAGGAAGACAGTCCTTGTGCCGCGTCGGCCGGTCCCTGGCTTCATGCCTGTGTACGTCCTCGCTCGTGTTCAGTCGCTCTTCTGTGGCACATCGCGCCGCTGCTTCTGCGACGGACGGTGCTGTTCCTTCTCAGCAGGCCCGCTGGCGCGACCGGCCTGACCGTCCGGGCCCTGCCGATTACCCACCGCGCCGCGGCCGAGTCCCTTGCCGGCGGTGCTGGTCTCGGAGTCCCTGAGCGTCGAGCCGGCATTGTTCCGGGGCGCGCCGATCACACCCTCGGGATTGCTCGCCGAGCGCAGCACCGCCTGCCCCGTGCCGGGTTCCGGCTTCGCCGTCGGCGCACCGACGACTCCCCGCTGACCGAAAGAACCCTTCGGCTGTGCGGAGGAGACTGGTTCCTCAGCGCCGACGACCGTACCGCGCGGCATACGGGAATTGGGCGCCGCTCCGGACGTAGGACCTGCGACCGGCTTGCCGCCTACGACACCATTGCGCGCCGCACCGGTGGGACCCATCACTCCAGGACGTCCGACAGGCGTGTTGGTCATCCTCGGCGTTCCGCCAGTGACACTTCGCCCGAGAGGCGAGCGCCCAGGCTGCTGAGTAGTGCCCCTCACCGGCGACTGGCCGACAGGAGTCGTACGTCCCGTGGCACGAGCAGCCGGTCCCAAAGGCTCTTGTGGCACGCGGCCGTTGGCGGTGGCACGCCCCGCAGGACCCTGCGGCACTCGGCCGTTGACAGTGGCACGCCCCGCAGGACCCTCCGGCACTCGCCCGCTTGCGGTCCCTGAAGGCCCGGTTCGCCCCTGCGGGGACAGGGGCAGCCGACTGATTGGCCCGTAGTTGGTCGAACGCCCGACGGTCGGCATGATCGGAGGCGCTATCGGGCCCGTGGGCAACGGATGTGTCTGTCCTCCGCCTACCGTCGGAAGAGTCGGGGCGGGGGCTGGTTGTGACGTGGGCGCAGGCGAAGGCAGTGTGTTGACCGTGTTGATTTCCGTACCGACATCGTGGCCCGGATGCCCGCTGGGCTCGTGAACTTCCTTGAGGGGCGGCACCACACCGCCTGTCGCTGTTCCGTCGGGGGCAGTCGCCGTGCTGTGGGGGGCAGTCGCTGTTCCGTGGGGGGCAGTCGCGGTTCCGTGGCCATCCGTCACGCTTCCGCGAACCGTTGCCCGTGGCATCGACGCCCCTGAGTCATACGGTCGCCGGGTTTCGTCAATAGGGGCTGGCCGGGGCACCCCAACATCCGGAATCCCCTCGATCGCCTTCGGCTCAGGGTTCGCCCTCAACCCCCCTGCGGCCACCGAATAGAACGACCCCAACCGGACCATCTGATTGATGGCGTCCTGACGATCCTTCTCGACCTTCTGGGCGAGCACATAGTCCGTGTTGCTCTCGACCTGCTTGGCCTTGGGCAACGTCCAGGGCCGCTTCTGCTCGTCGGCGGGCCGGGTGTCCCGGGGTGGCATGGAACTGCGCACGGAGGCCAGGCCTGAGGCGGCGGTGGTGATCTCGGTGCCGGCCACGTGTGCGTAGGTCTCAAGGTCCTTGGCGAAATCGAGGAGGCCCTTGGTCCACGTCTGGAACTGTGTGGCGCCCTCTCCCTCCCACTCGTCCAAGACCTTACGGATGTTCCCGCGCAGGTCCGACGCAGCAGTACTGATGGCGTCGCGGGCGTCCCACAGACCCTTGCCGGTCAGCTCCAGATGCTCGGGGTTGGCGTGCTCGACCAGATCGATCATGTCGTTGAGATCGGTGTCATCGAATTGGGTCGAGCCGAGCGGTGTACCCCTGAGCAAGTTCTCGACGCCGCCGACCGCGTTGGCCGCAACGGCTTCTGCGTTCGCCTGCTTCAGGCCGGTCTTGTACTGGGGCTTCTGCTGCCAGTTGTCGCTCACTTGGTACTCACCCCCGCAGACTTCTGGTCAGTGTGCTGCCTCGTGTCCTTCCGCGGCTGCTCGTCCTTCGGCTCGTGCTTGTTCGTCGCCTTCTGGTACTCCTCGTCGAGCTGCGACTTGATCTTCCAGAACCGGCGCCTCACTTCGTCCTCAGTGAGGTCGTACGTGGCATCGGTCGCGTGCGCGGCGAGCGTCAGAGCCTCGATATGCAACCCCAGGGTCTTCGACAGGTACACGAGGCGCTCGTGGACATGCTCGTACTGCGAGTGCAGGTCGTGCGCCTCACCGAACGGGATCTGGGTACCACTGAACGAGGTACGACTGAGAGCGTGATGCGCGATCTTGGACGCGCTGCCCGGAGACTCATCGAACTTGGTCAGAGCCTTGTCGACGTCTTCCTTGAACTTGGACAGCGCTTCGACGCCACGCCTCAGATCCGAGCGGCCACCGTCACCCACCGCGATCCCTTCCCCGTTTCCCCGTTTGTACAGCTCTTGACAGACCGGGGAGCACACGCCCGCGCTCCCCGCATCTTTCGTCGACCACTGTAGTCACTGTGTAAATCGCGGCCAACTGAGCTCTGCCACAGTTCAGTTGCAATGCCGTCCCGAACTGACCGACTCCGGACCACTCAAGACCGACAACAGGGTCAATCGGGGCAGAAACTTGCAGACATCTGCGCAGAAGCTTCACATCCACCCTGTTCGGCCCGCGCCTCCGGCCCGGCAGCATGGGAACTTTGCAACCACAAAACCTCCCCCTGGGGAAGCAGTTGCTGCGTTGCCGAACAGTTCGACCCGCAGGTCCCTCAAGACCACGGATGCAGCCCTTCTCCGAACCCTCACGCCAGGTGGTGTGACACATGACGGACATGGGACAAACTTTTCTCAGTCTGGGTTGCTAACTTGACCGGACACCGCAACATCCGCACGGGGAAGGGACCCGTTCATGGCGTGGGACGAGTGGGAACAACTCAAGGCGCAGGCGGTTGAACAGCGATCGACCCACATGCGCCTCAACCAGTTGCCGGCGGAGGGCGGGGGCGGAGGGGGAGGCGCCGGAGACCTCGTCGTTCGCCAGGACGATCTCGGCGCCGTCGGCCATCACGCGAACGCTCTGTACGACGACATCAAGAGGCAGGCCGACATCGCGGCTGCCGGGTCCGGCAAGGGCGAGGCCGGATCGACGATGCAGGCCGCGGCCACGCTGAAGTCACACGGATTCCAGACGGGCGATGTCTTGGAGACCACCGTCGAGATGTGGACCTCGCAGGTCAAGGCCGTACTACAGGCGTGCGCTCACATCTCCGACCATCTGGATTACACCCAGAAGCTCCATACGGAGGATGACGCCAAGATCGGTGCCGTGCTCCGTGGTCGTGACGGTTCAGCCGTGTCGGTGTCGCAGCTCAACGAGTACTTCAAGTAGGAGACCTGCAGTGGCCCTCACGTTCACGGACCTCGTTGAAGTCGACCTCGGCAAACTCGCCACTGCCGTATCGGACTGGAAGAAGGCCGTAGACGGCCTCAGGACGTCGGCGGAGCACGCCCGCAACGGGATGCAGACCAAGTCGGACTCGGCTCACTGGGCCGGCGTCAATGCCACGGTGACACGGGAGTTCGTCACCAAGACCGCCAAGGAGGTCGCGGACCTCCACGTCGAAGCGAACAGCATCTACCAGGTGCTCGACGACGGGCACACGGAACTGGCCTCACTTCAGAAGCAGATCAAGACAGCCGTCGAGGTGGATGCCCCGAACCTCGGTATCCGTGTCGAGGACGTCGGCGACGGCAAGGTCCGCTGCTTCTTCCCTCACGTCCGCGGTGACTCCGACGAGCGCACGCAGGAGCAGCTCGACGCCAGGCAGGAGCTGGAGGACCGGATCAACCGGATCCTCGCGCAGGCCGCGGAGATCGACGCCAACGTCTCCCGAGCGCTGGCGAAGAGCCACGGCAACGACCCCTACAACGCCGGGCACAGCACGTACGAGTCCCTGAACGACGCCGAGGTCGAGCGTGCCGTGGAACTGGCGCGCAAGGGCGACAAGATGTCCGACGCGGACCTGCGTGAGCTGAACAACCTGCTTCGCTTCAACTCTGCTGAAAAAGATGGTGAGTTTGCCACCGAGTTCTACCAGGGACTCGGCGGGCCGGAGAAGGCGCTGCAGTTCTACGCCGAGATGTCGATCGACGGCACCAGCGGCGACGCGACCAAGACTCGGCTCAACGAAGTACAGGACCTGCAGAAGGTCATGGGGTACACGCTCGCCAACGCCACGGATCCGGACCACCAACACCATCTGTCCGACAACTGGGGCACGGAGTTCCGGCGACTCGGCACCCAGCAGATCGGCTGGGAGCGGGGGCAGTGGAACAAGCCATACGGCTACCAGGTGCTCGGCGGTCTGCTGCGTTACGGCAACTACGACTCACGGTTCCTCAACCCCATCGCGGAGCACATCACCCAGCTCCACAAGAAGGATCCGTACTTCTTCCTGTCGAACAAGCCCGCCGGCAACCCGGACACGTACGGCTTCAACCCCTCCGGCCAACTCGGCACCGGCAACGAACCGCTCAACAGCGTGCTCGAGGCGCTGGGTCACAGTCCCGAGGCCTCGGAGAAGTTCTTCAGTCAGCCGCCGACCGCGTACAACGAGGACGGCACGGTCAAGAAGGACGGCAAGCTGGGCTTCAACTCGTATCTCGACCTGCTCACCGACAAGGACTTCGAGTGGACGGCGGATACGAACAGCGCGAACCTCCTTGCCGACGAAGACAAGGCCAAGACGGTCCTGGGCTACGGCCCTGACGCCCTCGGCCACGCCTTGGAGGCGGCAACCACCGGAGTGCCCTACGGCAGCGACGCTGCATCGCCGCCGCACTCCAAGGAGGCGGCCGACATCTTCCACAAACTCGTCGAGCGCTACGGCACCAAGCCCGGCGACCTGGACGACTCGCCCATGCGGGACAGCCTTGGAAACATCACCGCCGACTACATGCGGGATGTGCAGGGGGCTTTCATGGGGGACGGGGGAACTGTGGCGGGGTCGCACGGGGAGAGCGCTCACCTCGGGGACTTCGACCTGGCGGAGAATCCCGATGGTCTTCAGCCCGGTGTACTCAAGAATTTCCTAGGCGCCGTCGGGAAGGATCCCGATGCCTACGGGGCCATCCTCACTTCTCAGGAATCGGTGACAACGGGCCTCGTCAACGACGCATTCCACCATGCGGACCAGTACAAGGAACTGGCTCCGGAAATCGCCAACCGGGTCGCCCCCGGCGGTGAGATCGCCGGCATCATGGCCGAGTCCCGCACACAGGCAGTCGTCGACGAGAGGCTCGCCAGCGACGCAGAGTTCAATGAAGGCGTCGCCACGGCCGACAAATGGGCCGGACGCATCATCGGAATGGGCATCGGCAAGATCCCGGTGGGTGGCGAGGTGGCCGGCTGGGTGGTGGAGGACATCCAGGAATCGGTCGTTGAGAAATTCACTCAGGATTCCAGCGCGGAAGCCTACAACGACCGTGACGTATTTCTTGAGGCACAGAAGGCGCAATCGGCGAAGGCAATCCATGACGCCACGTACACGGCGGCCAAGGAAGCCGGCTACGACGACACGAACGCGGAGAGTCAGGCGAGTGCCGCCGAACGAGAGATCGAGAATTCCTACGGCTTGGGCCGCCAAAGAAAAGGAAAGTAGGGGCTCGTGAGCGGAACTGGGATGAAGACCCGACGATCCACAATGTGGATCGCTCTGGCCGCCGTGGGGGTTCTTGCTGTGGCCGGAGTCGTAGTGTGGCAAGTTTGGCCAACTGAAGAACCCGCCGTCGCGGTGCCGACGAACGTATGCGACGATGCGCTTCCCGGAACGACGGTGAAAGCACTCCTACCTGCGAAAGGAAAGCCGTTCACAGAATGGCATACCGGTGTGCTCAACCCTAGGGGGCTATATCGGAAGGCAGAGTCTGGGACATGCAAAGTCTATGGTGGGGGAAAGTCCATCACGATCAGTCATAGCCGTTATTCCGGGTCAGACTTCACCATGCAGGACGTAGCTCATGACTCAAAGGCAGCAGGGACGGTCCGGATCACCCTCGGCAAGGCATTGGGGTTCCACGAGGGAGACACCACTTCTCTCTTCGTTGACTGTTCCTTCAGGAATGTCCAAGAACAGGCACTGGTGGAAGTCGACGTCACGTACGAGAAGACGGAAGATCGGGCCGTAATCCAGAAAATGGCTTCCCTCGCAGCAGACACCCTCCGACTCGAGGCCCGGAAGCTCTGGAATTGTGAAGGTGCGGACAGCCTGCCGAACGGCAGCCCGCAGGTGACGCGATGAGCGCTCAGCACTCCCCCGCCCTGCTCGTCACCCCGTACCGGGGGCGCCAGGGCCTCCCTTTTACGCGCGTGTGGGGACGCAGCCCGCCGCCGGCGTCGTAGCGGCCAGCACGAAGCTGATCACGGCCGGCTTCTTCATGCTCCGGTGCTCGTCCTCAGCTTCCTGCGGCGTGCGTCCCGTACCGCCACCGCTCCCCCGCCGAGCCCCGCCACCAGGACCCCCGCGCCGATGGCGACGTACGTCGCGAGGCGGGCGTTGCGTTCCTCGGGGGTTTCGCCGAGGGTCAGTTTGGCGGCGGTGGGGGCCTCCGCGTGGGTGAGGCCTGTGTCGGGGTGGGGTGACTCGATCGGGTGGTCGTCCTCCGTGAGAGCGCGGACCGGGTCCACGACGCCCCAGCC
Source organism: Streptomyces sp. NPDC002676 (assembly GCF_053592455.1). Lineage (NCBI taxonomy): Bacteria > Bacillati > Actinomycetota > Actinomycetes > Kitasatosporales > Streptomycetaceae > Streptomyces > Streptomyces sp. NPDC002676. The sequence goes on from NZ_JBSFVT010000018.1 coordinate 35,219, forward strand.
GACCAGGCGGTCATGGCCGGCGATGGAGCGTTCGGCCGTCTGCTCGATCTGGGCCACGACCTCGCGGGCCGTCCAGCCGGGGTGCTTGGCCTTGATCAGCGCGGCCACGCCGGCCACGTACGGCGCGGAGAAGCTCGTGCCGTTGTCCGAGCAATGGCCGCCCTTGGGGACCGTGGAGATCATGTCGACGCCGGGGGCCGCTACGCCCACGAAGTCGCCCGACTGGGAGAAGGCCGCTTTCTCGTTGTTGCGGTCCGAGGCAGCTACGGCCAGGACGCCTTCGTACGACGCCGGGTAGGTCTTCTTCACGTTGCCGCCCAGGCCGTCGTTGCCCGCCGAGGCGACGACGACGATCTGCTTTGCAAGCGCTTCGTTGATCGCGTTGTGCAGGTCGACCGCAGGGGCCACAGCGTTCGCGGTGTCCTGCGAGATGTTGATGACCTGGGCCTTGACCTCGATCGCGTGCCGGATGGCGCGGGCCAGCGTGAGGGCCGTGCCGTGGCCCTCGGAGTCGTTCTGCTTGATCGGGATGATCGTGGCCTTGGGGGCCAGGCCCACGAAGCCGGTGCCCTTCATCGGGCGGGCGGCGATGATGCCGGCCACGCGCGTGCCGTGGCCCACGGTGTCCGTGGTGCCGTTGGACTTGCCGCGCTCGAGTTTCTGGCCCTTGCTGTCCTTGGCGGGCAGGTAGTTCGCGCCCAGGGATGACGATACGGCGTGCGCGAGTTGGGGGTTCGCCGTGTCTACGCCCGTGTCGATTACCGCAACCCTTACGTCCTTGCCCTTCGACTGGGTCCACAGCTCGTCGAGGTTGACGCGCTGCAGGGCCCAAGGGGTCCCCGTGTACTTGTGGTTCGACTTGGAGAACGTGCACTCGTCGGAGACCGAGTCCGCGGAGGCCGCCGGTGCCGAGATCACGGTGGCCGTCGTGGCCGTCGTGGCCAGGGCCGCCGCCCACAGGGCCGTACGGCGCCGCGCATACGTGGAGCGCGATCGCAGTCGCATCAGGGTCCCCATCTCAGGAGCCCTGCGGCTGGCGGGCCGCCGCCGTCGACAGGCGGGGGCCCGTCGGCAGGAACTCCGACCAGGCGGCGGGGATCGGGGTGGGGTCCACGCCGGCGTAGCCGAGGCGGGTCTGCGCCAGCTTGGCCTCCTGCTGGAGCTGCTTGCGCTGCTTGGGCGTGATGCCGATGCCGGCGTCGTCGGTGGCGCTGTCGTCGTTGGACTGGAGGGCGTAACGCAGGCCGGTGTCGGTGACCAGGAAGACGGGGCCCGCCTTGGTCTCCTTGCCCTGGAACTGGCGGTAGAGCTGGCCGGAGCCCGCGGTGACGTACGCGCTGGAGGAACCGGTGGCCAGGACCGCCGGGAAGTCGGTGCCCGCCCAGGTGCTCAGGGTCGTACCGCCGTCCTTGCCGTCGACGTCGCGCAGGACGTTGCAGACGGTGTTGCGGCTGCCCTCGGCCGTGGAGGCCTGGTTGACCGCGCTGGGGGATTCGGTGGGCCATTTGTGGTCGGTGGCGAAGGGGGCCCCCGGCTGGATCGCGCCCGAGCTGACCTCCTGCGGGTGCCCGTTCTGGCCCAGCTTCACGAGGTCCTGGCTGGCCAGGAGGAGCTGTGCGACGAAGTCGGAGACGTGGGCGACACGGCCCTTCAGGACCACGTAGTACTGCTCCCGGCCGTTGACCGGCGCCCGGAGCACCATGCCGACGCGGTTGGCGGTGCTGTCCAGCTGGCCCGGGGCGTTCGCCGGGGCGCCGATGACGCCGGGGATCGTCGGGAAGCTGATCCCCTCGCCCGTGTGCAGGGTCGCCATCCACGCCTGCGTCACCTTCTGGGGCCGGCGGTCGTCGCCCACGAGAGTGCGCAGCAGCAGGGTGTCCTTGCCGTCCACCTGGTACGCCCAGCCCTGCGCGTCCACGACGTACTGCTTGCCGTCCGACGGGGTGGTGACGTACAGCAGTTCGCCGCCGTGCAGCTTCTGCTTGGCGCCCTCGGTCCGGTCCAGGTCGCGCTTGGCCAGGACGAACGCGGCCTTCTGGATGGAGCTGCCGCTGCCGCTGGGGCGTTCGCAGACGGCCCAGTGCTTCTTGGCGCCCGCCTCCTTGTCGGAGGGCAGCCGGTCGGGGGCGTACGGGATGCCGATGGTGACCCCGTGCGGGATCTTGCCGTTGTCGAGGATCGACTCGTCGACGGTGACGACGTCGACACCGCCGCCGCCCTGCGTGTCGAGGACGAGCTTGGCGGACGCCATGTTGAGGACCGGATGGAGCTGGGTCTTGTGGTCCGTCGTCAACACCACATAACGAGTGGTGGACTTGCTGGCGATGATCACCTTCTGGCCGGGTTCGTCCCAGCCCTCAGGTGCGGTCGGCTTGAACATGCCCCAGGCCCCGAAGGCCGCGAGAACGACCGCGCCGACGATCGCGCCGGGCACGATCGCGCGCAGTGGCCGCGGCGCCCCCTCGTCCGAGGCATCCGGTGACGACTGCACGAACGACGCGAGCATGCGGCGCTTCGCGAAGGTGTAGGCGTTGAGTTGGTCCCGCCGAGATGCCATCTGTGCCTGTTTCTCCCCGTGTCTCAAGCGGAGCGCGCCCGGGGACCACGCTCCCCCGCCCTCCGTTGTCGGACCCGGCCCCTACTATGCCTGGTACGGAGCGAGTCTCGTGGAGCGGGTAGGGTACCTGGGCCCTCAAGGGCCTTGATCAGTGGCCTGGTTCCCAGGAGTTGTGAGCAAATCGGGGGGATGGAGTGATGGCTTCCGGAACGCGGACGCGAGGGCGCGGCCGTTCGGCGGCACGCGGCCGTACGGCCGGGTCCGCGTCGGCGCCCGGCGGAGGGCCGGGGCAGCGCGGCGCGGCGTCGCCGGCGGTCACGCCCGGCCTCAGGTCCCGGCCGGGCCAGGCCGGTTCGTTCCGTTTGCAACGGCTCGTGCTGGTGGAGCTGGCGCTCGCCGTCCTCCTGGTCGGCTGGGTCATCGGGACGCTGGCGCTGGTGCCGGCCGGTGTCGTGGCCTTGGCGCTGGTGCTGCTGGCCTTCGTGCGGCGACGCGGGCGCTCCGTGCCGGAGTGGCTCTCCACCGCGCGGGAGCTGCGCGCGCGCCGCAAGCGGGCCGCGAACACGCCGATACCGGCGGGCACGGAGCCCGGACTGGTCCCGGCGGTGGAGTGCGAGCCCGCCCTGCGCACCCATTCGTACGGGGTCCGCGACCGGCGTCCGGTCGGCATCGTCGGGGACGGGACGTTCGTCACCGCCGTGCTCCAGGTGGAGGCCGACGCGACCGCGCTGCGCGCCGAGCGCAGCCGGCAGCCGCTGCCGCTGGGCCTGGTCCGCGACGCGCTGGAGGTGGACGGCATCCGGCTGGAGTCGGCGCAGATCGTGCTGCACACGCAGCCGGCGCCCGCGCTGCATCTGCCCCAGCAGTCCGTGGCCGTCTCCAACTACCAGCCGCTGCAGGAGCAGACGGGCGCTCCGGCGGTGCGCATCACCTGGATCGCGCTGAAGCTCGACCCCGAGCTGTGCGCGGAGGCGGTGGCCGCGCGCGGGGGCGGTCTGCTCGGCGCGCAGAAGTGTGTCGTGCGGACCGCGGACCATCTGGCGAGCCGGCTGAGCGGCGCCGGCTTCCGCGCGCGTGTGCTGGACGAGGAGGAGCTGGTCGCCGCGCTCGCCACCTCGGCCTGTGCCAACCCGCTGGTCACCGCGGAGGCGGGCCGCAGCGAGACGCGCGAGCGGCGCACGGAGGAGTCCGGGCGGAGCTGGCGCTGCGACAACCGGCGGCACACGACGTACTGGGTCCGGCGGTGGCCCCAACTGGGCGGCGGCCGGGGCGAGTCGCTCCCGCAGTTCGTCGCCCGGGTCACGGCGATACCGGCGCTGGCCACCACCTTCAGCCTCACCCTCGCGCACGGGGAGCGGCAGGAGGTCTCGCTGTGCGGGCACCTGCGGGTGACCGGCCGCAGCGACGACGAACTCGTGGCCGCTCGTCGGGCGTTGGAGGCCGCGGCACGCCAGGCCGGTGCCGGGCTCGCCCGGCTCGACCGTGAGCAACTGCCCGGCATGCTGGCCACGCTGCCCCTCGGAGGTGCGCGGTGACGACGATCCCGACGATGAATCCCCAGGCCCCCGGCGCTCCCGGCGCCGGCCCGGGACAGGCACCGACGGCGTCCGGCCTGCGGGGGACGGTGGAGCGGCTGCGGCACGGGCTGGGGCTGATCGGCCCCCGGCACGGCCGGCACTCGCTGCCCGTCTCGCAACTGGAGTCGCTCGCCCTGCCCATCGGGGACGACGGCGTGGTGGCCGGCGTCGACGCCGAGGGCCAGCCGGCCGTCCTGGGCATCAACCGGCCCACGCCGTACGACGTCGTACTCATCGGCGGCCTGTGGACCGCGCAGGTGCTGGCGCTGCGTACGGCGGCCACGGGCGCCCGGGTCGCGGTGGAGACGGGCCGGCCACAGGCCTGGATGCAGATGGTGCACGCCATGGGCGGCGGCCAGAACGGCCTCTCGGTGTACGACGTGGGCCGGGTGCCGCCACAGGGCGCCTCGGCCGGTACGCCCGTGCTGGTGGTGCGGGACTGCGGTATGCGTCCGCCGCGCGGCCGGGTGGTGTCGGGGCCGTGGCAGTCGGTGCTGACCCTGCTGCCGTATCTGAGCCCGGCCGCGCCCCGGCTGCTGCGGCAGGCGCGGCTCGCCGGCATCCAGCGGGTCTCGCCGGACGAGGCCGGTGAACTCGGGCGCACGATGGGGCTGTCCCGGACCGAGGTGGAGTCGCTGCCCGCGCTGCCCGACGGCGTCACACTGTGGTGCACGGACCGTGACCGGCAGTACGTGCTGACCCAACCCACCGACGCCGAGACCGGATTGCTGGGCACACCGCGCCGGATGGACTGAACTGACCTTTTCCGTCCTGTTTGTTCGGTGGTCAGGTGCGTCTGGTGCAGGGCACTTCGGCCTGCGCCGTGACGGGTGGGTGCGTGCCGAGGGGTGGGCGGGCCTGCCGAGGTACGGCTCCGGATGATTAGGCTGGGATCGGGAGCGATGCCAGAACCCGTGACCGGGCGTCGGTGTCCCAGGGGGAAGACCGGTGGATGCGGACTGCCTCGAAACGACTACGGACGACTCGGAACGACACGACATGGTCGCCCCGGCACGGCATGAGGGTGCTCGACCACACCAGGAGGAACTGTGAGCAGCGATCGGGACGGGATGCGCGGGGGCTGGGCCACACCCGGCGATGACCAGCCCGACGCGGAGGCCGTCGAGACCACCGGCGAGTTCACCATCGACTACGCTCCCCCGGCCTGGTACACGCAGAACGCGTCCGGCACGTCCGGCACGTCCGGCGCACCGGGGGCGCCCGTGGGCGGTATGGGCGACTCCAACGGCTCCGGTATGACGCCGTTCCCGGGCGCACCCGCTGCCCAGCAGCAGAGCACGCCGCCCGCCGGGACGCCGTACGCCCCGCCGCCCCCGGCACCGCCCATGTCGCCCCCGGCACCGCCCGCGCCGCCCGTCGGGAACCCGGTCCCGATGCCGAAGCTGCCCGAGGGCTTCGAGCTGCAGCAGCCGGTACCCCAGCCGGAGGCTCCGAGTCCGACTCCGAGTACGGCTCCGGCTCCGGCTCCGGCTCCGGCTCCCTCCGCATACTCCGCGCCGTCTGCGCCTTCAGTGGCTTCCGCGCCTTCCGTGCCTTCCGTGCCTTCCGTGCCTTCTGTTTCGGGCGAGCCCGAGGCCGAGTCCAGCAACGGGGACCTGGAGAGCGGGGCGACCATGCGGTTCTCTGCGGTCGCTCTGAAGCGTGAGATCGCCGAGATCGCGGAGCGCGCCGCCGCCATGGAGAAGGCCGCGGCGGGCGAGGGCCCGGCGCAGGACGAGACTTCCGCCGAGGCGAACACCGACGCGCATGCGGACGCGGACGAGGACGAGGACGCCAAGAGTGCCGAGAGCGCTGACGGCGCCGAGGAGGCCGAGGACGTCGCCCCGGCCGCCGAGGCCGCCGCATCGGCCGAAGGCGCCGTCGAGGACGCCGAGGAGGACAGGGCCGAGGAAGCGAGCGAGGACCAGGGCGAGGGCGAGCCCGACGGCGCCGCCGCGTCCGGGGCTCCCGAGGCGTCCGAGGCGCCGGTGTCGCAGGACGGCTCCGTCGAGGTCACCGACTCCGCCGTACCGGAGTCCCCGGCCCCCGCCGTGCAGACCGGTACCCCCGAGGACAGCACGCCCCAGGACAGCGTCCCGCAGGCCGCCGCCGTACCGCCCGCTCCGCCCGTACCCCAGGACGCGGTGCCGGCGTGGACTCCGCCGCCGGCGCCGCAGGCCGGCGTGCCCCCGCTGCCGCCCTCCTACCAGCCCGCCGCCCCCAGCCCGGCGGCCCAGTGGCCCGCGCAGCCCGCGCCGCAGCAGCCGGGCCCGATGCCCGCCCAGCCGCAGCCGCAGCCGCAGGCCGCGCAGGGTCCCGGCGGTGTGCCCGGCCAGCAGCCGCCGTTCCAGCCGCAGGCGCCGCAGCCCGCACCCGCCGCCTGGAACCAGCCGGGCCAGCCGGGCCAGCCCGGTCAGCCCGGTCAGCCGCACGCCCCCGGCACTCCCGTCCCCGGTGCCCCCGCTCCGGCACCGCAGCATCCCATGGCCGGTCCGAACCCGCAGGGCGGCTACGGCTTCCCGCAACCCGGCATGCCCAACCCCCAGCCCCAGCCCCAGCCCGGTGGTTACGGCTTCCCCCAGCCCCCGGCGCCTCAGCCGGCCCCCAACGGCCCCACCCCGCAAGGCGGCTACGGCTTCCCGCAGCCCGGCATGCCCAACCCTCAGCCTCAGCCTGGCGGTTACGGCTTCCCCCAGCCCCCGGCGCCCCAGAACCAGCAGGCCCCTCAGAACCCGCAGGCCCCCCAGGCCCCCCAGAACCCGCAGGGTGTCGACGCCGCCGCCGTCCCGCAGGCTCCGCCGGCCCCGCAGCCCCCGGTCGACCCCCGGGCCGGTGCCGCATGGCCGCAGCCGATGCAGCACGACCAGCGGCAGCCGACCAACCCCGGTGCCGCGCCGCTGGGTTACACGGCGGCCGTGGAGCTGTCCTCGGACCGGCTGCTCAACAACAAGAGGCAGAGGCCGAAGAGCGGACGGCCTGCCGCCGCCTCGTCCCGGTTCAAGCTGGGCGGGAAGAAGGAAGAGGCCGAGCGGCAGCGCAAGCTGGAGCTGATCCGCACGCCGGTGCTCTCCTGCTACCGGATAGCGGTCATCAGCCTCAAGGGTGGCGTCGGCAAGACGACCACCACCACCGCCCTCGGCTCCACCCTCGCCATCGAGCGGCAGGACAAGATCCTCGCCATCGACGCGAACCCGGACGCCGGTACGCTCGGGCGGCGGGTGCGCCGGGAGACCGGGGCCACCATCCGTGACCTCGTCCAGGCGATCCCGTACCTCAACTCGTACATGGACATCCGCCGGTTCACCTCGCAGGCGCCCTCCGGTCTGGAGATCATCGCCAACGACGTGGACCCGGCCGTGTCGACCACGTTCAACGACGAGGACTACCGGCGCGCCATCGACGTGCTCGGCCGGCAGTACCCGGTCATCCTCACCGACTCGGGCACGGGCCTGCTGTACAGCGCCATGCGCGGCGTGCTCGACCTCGCCGACCAGCTCATCATCATCTCGACGCCGTCGGTGGACGGTGCGAGCAGCGCCAGTACGACGCTGGACTGGCTGTCCGCACACGGGTACTCCGACCTCGTCTCCCGTTCCATCACGGTGATCTCCGGGGTCCGCGAGACCGGAAAGACGATCAAGGTCGAGGACATCGTGGCGCACTTCGAGACCCGTTGCCGCGGGGTGATCGTGGTGCCGTTCGACGAGCACCTGGCCGCCGGTGCCGAGGTGGACCTGGACATGATGCGGCCGAAGGTCCGGGAGGCGTACTTCAACCTCGCGGCCATGGTCGCCGAGGACTTCGTACGGCACCAGCAGTCGCACGGTCTGTGGACCAGCGACGGCAACCCGCCGCCGGTGGCCGCCCCGCCGATGCCGGGCCAGCCCATGCCGGGTCAGCCCTATCCGCAGGGCCAGCCGTATCCGCCTCAGCAGGGCCAGCCGTACGCGCAGGCCCCCGTCCAGGAGCTGTACACCGGACCGCCGCAGCCCTATCCGGCACAGCCGCAGCAGCCCCAGCAGCCGTACCCGCCGGTCCCGGGCCAGGCCTACCCGCCGCAGGCCCCCGGTCAGCCCTACCCGCCGCAGCAGGGTCACCCGCAGCCTCCGCAGCCTCCTCAGGGGCAGCAGCCGCCCCAGCAGTAGGACGGCATGAAGAAGGGCGGCCGGTGCGTCTTCCGCACCGGCCGCCCTTTCGCTGCGCGAGGAGGACCTGCTCCTCCGTCGGCCTACTTCTCCGCGGCCACGATCTCCCGGCACCGCTGGACGTCCAAGGCCATCTGCTTCAGCAGGGCCTCCAAGGAGTCGAACTTGGCCTGGCCGCGCACATAGGCGAGGAAGTCGACGGCGACGTGCAGGCCGTACAGGTCGAGGCCGACGCGGTCGATGGCGTACGCCTCCACCGTGCGCTCGGTGCCGTCGAACTGCGGGTTGGTACCGACGGAGATCGCGGCCGGCATGACCTCGCCCTGGGCGTGCAGCAGGCCGGCGTAGACGCCGTCGGCGGGGATCGCGGTGTGTGGGAGCGTCTCGACGTTGGCCGTGGGGAAGCCCAGTTCACGGCCGCGCTGGGCGCCGCGCACGACGATGCCCTCCACCCGGTGCGGGCGGCCCAGGATCTCGCGGGCGCCCGCGACGTCGCCCTCGCCGACCAGCTTCCGGGTCAGGGTCGAGGAGAACGGACGGCCGCCGCCCGCCTCTCCGGTGACGTACAGGTCGACCACCTCGACCTCGAAGTCGTAGATCTTGCCCTGCTCTGCGAGGAACTCCACGTCGCCGGCCGCCTTGTGGCCGAAGCGGAAGTTCGGGCCCTCCACGACCGCCTTGGCGCGCAGCTTGTCGACCAGCACCTTGACGACGAACTCGGCGGGCGACAGCTTCGAGAACTCGGTAGTGAAGGGGAGGATCAGGCATGCGTCGACGCCCAGCTCCGCCATCAGCTCGGCGCGCCGGTGGTGCGGGGCGAGCAGCGGCGGGTGGCTGCCGGGGCGGACGACCTCGCTGGGGTGCGGGTCGAAGGTGACCACGACGGCGGGAACGCCCAGCTCGCGGGCGCGGTCGACCGCGTGCTTGATGATCAGCTGGTGGCCTCGGTGGACACCGTCGTAGGAACCGATGGTGACGACGCTGCGCCCCCAGTCCTCGGGGATGTCCTCCAAGCCACGCCAGCGCTGCACTGTCACCGCTCCTCGAACCCGTGCTCGTGCCTACCTTGACCTCTTGTGCAGGTCTAAGGGTGCCATGCCGGGTGGCCCGCGTCGGCATCGGCATCGTCGCTGTGACGGGGGGCACGTTCGGCGCAGCGATTCACGCCGGTACGCCCGCCCCCGCCAGGTTCTCGATCATGCGGCAGGTGCTGGGGCCCACCACGGCGGCCCAGTCGTCCGGGGTGTCGGCCAGCCAGCGGGCCATCAGGGCGGCGAAGCCGGGCACCTGGCGGCCAAGATCGACCAGGCCGCGGTCGAAGCGGGTGGCGCCGTCGGGGGTGCGGACGAGGAGCAGACCGGTGCGGTGGACAAGGCCGCGGACCTCGTCCCCGCAGGTGTCGGCATGCCGGACCGCCGTCTGCAGCACGGCGGCCAGGACGGCCGGTTCCCGCTCGTGGGCGAACAGGACCTCCAGGAGTTCGCGGCGCACCGGGCGGGAGGCGGGCGTGCCGGGGGCGCTGAGGACAGTGGCGAGGGCCGCCCGGACCTGTTCCGGGCCGCCGTCCAGGAGCCCAGTGACCAGGGGCAGCAGCACGGGACGCGCGGTGGGGCCCTGCTCGAGGCGGCGGTCGACGTGGGCGGCGACGTCCCCTGCGGTCTCCGGTCGCAGCTCCACCGTCTCCCGCACGAGGGCGGCGATGCGGCGGGCCAGGTCCGGGGTGGTGACGTCGGCGAGGGTGCGCAGCGCCGCGGGAGCCTCCGGGCCGCGCAGCCGGGCTCGGAAGGCCTCCAGGACCGGTCCGGTGTGGGTGGCCAGGGCTGGGACCAGGGCGGCGGGCGGGAACCGGGGGTCGCCTTCGGCGAAGTGCCGCAGGGCCTCGGTGAGATACCGGTCGCGGGTGCGCGGATCGTGCACCAGGAGGGCGAGGGCGCCGCCGTGCAGGGCGCGGTCGGCGGGGTGGGCGAGCACGGCGAGTGCGGCGTAGCGCAGCAGCTCGCGGTCGGCCGCCGAGCGGACGTGGGGGGCCGTACGGAGCCCGATCGCGACCGCGGCGACCCGGCGGGCGGGGCGCTCGTCGTGCGCCCAGCGGTCCACGGCCCGGCATACGGCCGAGGGCTCTTCCTCGGCGAGGACGTCGAGCAGTTCGTCGGCCCGACGATGGGCGCTGTCTACGAGCGCCTCGGTGAGGTCGTCCAGGGCGCCGTGCCGGTGGGTGTGCAGCAGCGCCTGCGCGGCGGTCGCCACGGTGGCGTGCGGGGTCGCGGGCAGGGGGCGCTCGTCGTCGAACCATCCCGTCAGCCGTGCCTGTACGGCGGCGGGCTCGGCGGCGAGCAGTCGGGCGACGGCATCGAGGTAGCGCTCGGTGCCGGCAGGGGCCTCCGGCGGGGCCTGGTCGGCCGGTACGAGCCGGCGCAGCAGGTCGAGGCGCTCGGTGCCGGAGACGGCCAGCGCGGTCCAGAAAGCGGGCCCGAACTCGGCGGGTACGGTCTGCTGCTCCAGGCTCCAGGCGACGACACGGTCGGCGAGCAGGCGCAGCACTTCCGTGTAGGGGGTCGCGTCCGGCACCTGCAGCAGGGTCCGGGCGAGCAGCCGAGCGGCCCACCAGGAGCCGGGATCCTGGTCCAGGGCTTCCACCAAGTCCCTTAGCTTGAAAGAGAGTTGGCGGGGGCTGTGCTGGCGGCCGAGCAGGAGCAGGGCTTGGACGACCGGGCCGACGCGGTGGTACGGCACGGGGACCGGGTGGGCGCCCCGGGGGCCGCGGGGGCGGTGGACCAGGGCGTGCAGGGCCTCGTCCAGGTCGAGGTGCATGCCCTGGATCCAGTCGGCCAGTTCCTCGTGGGCGAAGCGGTAGCCGCCGCCGGCCGGGACCAGGAGGCCCTCGGTGAGCACGGCGGAGGCCCAGCCGGTCCCGCCGCCGAGCCGGGCCGGGGCCGGCCCCCACGGGAACACGGCCTCGAAGGACTCCCGGCCCAGTTCGCCCTGCCCGGGGCCGAGGCTGCGCCGGGCGGCCTCGTGCACCTGCCCGGCCACCCGCGCCGCGAGCCGCCGTACGGCCGTGCCACGCAGGCCGCCCTCTACGGCGAGGCGCACCGCGATGCGCAGGCACATCAGGTCGAGGTAGGCGGCGAAGACCTCGTGCCGGTCGACGGGCCGGGCTGCCTGGGCGCCCGGGAGTGCGGCGCGGACCTCGGAGTACAGCCGGAGGGTGAGCGGATGCCGGGCGTCCCGATCGGCGAGGGCACCGTCGGGGACGTCGTGGCGGGACCGGGCCCGACGGGCCTCGTCCGGAGTGAAGTCGCTGAGCCGCACGCAGGGCGGGAGGGCGCCGCGCCGCTCGGCTGGGGTGCGGGGCAGGTGTGGCGGGCCGGCGGGGTCGTGCGGCGGGCCGGCGGGGTTGTGCGGCGCACCGGCAGGGGTCTGCGACGAGCCACCGGAGGCGTGCGGCAAGCCTGTGGAGGCCTGGGGCGCGCCGACAGAGGTACGCGACACGCCACCGGAGGCATCCAGCAGGCCGGCAGGGGCCTGCGGCAAGCCACCGCAGGCATGCGACAGGCCGGCGGTGGCATGCGGTGCGCCAACGGCGGCGTGCGACAGGCCAGCCGAGGCATGCAGCGGGCCTGCAGCGGCCCCTGACAAGCCACCGGAGACTTGCGACAGATCAGCGGACGCGTGCGACAAGCCGGTAAAGGCCTGCGGCGCGCCGACAGAGGTATGCGACACGCCACCGGAGGCGTCCGGCAGGTCGGCAGGGGCCTGCGACAAGCCACCGCAGGCATGCGACAGGCCGGCGGTGGCATGCGGTGCACCAACGGCGGCGTGCGACAGGCCGGCCGAGGCATGCAGCGGGCCTGCAGCGGCCCCTGACAAGCCACCGGAGACTTGCGACAGATCGGCGGACGCGTGCGACAAGCCAGTAGAGGCTTGCGGCGCGCCGACAAAGGTACGCGACACGCCACCGGAGGCGCCCGGCAGGCCGGCAGGGGCCTGCGACAAGCCACCAGAGGCATGCGACAGACCGGCGGGGACGTGCGGTGCGCCGACAGCGGCGTGCGACAAGCCAGCCGAGGCATGCAGCGGGCCTGCAGGAGTGCCTGACAAGCCACCAGAGGCAGGCAACGCGTCGGCAGGCGTGTGCAGCAGCCCTGCCGGAAACTCCGCCCCGGCGCGCTCCCAGTACTCCTCCCGGCAGGCCACCACCAGCCGTGCCCCCGTCTCCCGCAACCAGTCGGCCGTTCCCTTGGTCCACTGGGGCAGCCGGTGAGCGAGGACGGGTGGCATCTCCTCGGGGCAGTCGAGGAGCAGCAGCAGGGGTCGGCCGGCCCGCGCCGCGAGCCGGGCCAGGCGCTCGGGGGCGAGGTCGCCGAGGTCCGCGGGGTGGGCGGAGCGGGAGGCGGCGACGATCCGGGCGGCGCGTTCAAGCGTGCGGCGCGCCGCGTCAGCCACGGAGTCGTCGGCGTCCCGCAGATCGGCGCCGCGCAGCCACAGCGTGGGGGCGGGCCGCTCGGCCCGGTCGCGGCGGGCGGCGAGGGCGGCGAGTTCCGTCGTACGACCGCTGCCGGGGGCGCCGACGAGGCCGAGCACGGCCCGTCCGCCGTCGCTGAAGGAATCCAACTCCCTTGTCGTATCGGCTCGTTCGACGGGCTCCAGAGGGCACGGTACGGCGCCTCCGGTCCGGCGGGCGGAGCGGGCGAGGGCGCCGGGCGGGCCGTCCTGGCCGACCGAGGTGGCGGTCAGTTCCAGGACGCCGGCGAGGTTGAGGTCGGCGCCGTACGCGGGCACGGTGGCCGCGTTGCGGGCGAGCAGCTCGGCGAGGGGGCCGTCGGCGGGCCGCAGCGGCACCGCGAAGCCCGTGTCGCGCTGGGCGGAGTGCAGGGCGGTGCCCAGGACGCCGAGCACCGCGCCGGTGTCCGCGTCGAGCACCGGCCCCCCAGCCGCGCCGCCGCCCAGTCGCAGCGCGTCCCGGCCGGCCGTGCCGATCGCCAGCTCCAGCGCGTCGTCCAGGAGGTGGAAGCGGTCTGTGGCGGTGTACGTCACCTGGGTGGCGGCCAGGACCCGCGCCTCGCGCCAGCAGCCGGCCAGGATCCGTACGTAGGTGCCGGCCGGGATCCGCTCCCGTACGGTCAGCGGCAGCGGCTCCACGTCCAGGCCCTCGGTGCGGACCAGGGCCAGGTCGAGGTCGGGCAGCGGGGTGACGGCATCGGCGTCGACCACGCAGGTGCGGTCCCCGGCGGCGTGCAGGACCAGCCGGGGCAGACCGTCGACGGTCTCGTGGCTGGTGAGGAGGGTGCCCTGGTGGTCGGCGAGGAAACCGACACCTCGGGGGCGTCCGGCGAGATCGTGGATGCGGACCAGGGCGACGACGTCGGCCGTCCCGGCGCTGCCGCCGGCCGAGACAGCGCCCCGCACCGGGCCGGTGCCGCCCGCCGGGCCGACGCCGCCAGTTGGACCAACGCCGCGCATCCGCGCGGTGCCGCTCGTCCGCGTCGTGCCGCCCGCAGGGCAGGCACCGCTCGCCTGTTCCCGCGTCCCGTCCGCCGCCGCCCGGCGACCGCCTCCGGTCCGCGGGCCGCGTCCCGCCATGGCCGTACCTCCCCGCCCGTGCACCCCGTGCCCGTACACACGCGCCGTGCTCTGTCTTTCGACGGTAGGCGCGCGGTGATCAGCGGGACAGCTCGCGCGGCGAAAGCGCCCCCTTCCGCTCCCCCGGTTCACTCCGAGCGCCTGCCCGGACGGGTGAACAGCAGGGGGCAGCTGGATACACCTTAGGGATGGGGGAACCGAGGGGGGACCGTGGAGCGGCGGCAGGGGCCCACTCCGTGGCCGGCCGCCGCTCCACGGGCGGAGGCGGATGCGCCGGGGTGTCAGCCGAAGATGGCCAGGCTCTTGGCCTTGCCCCGGTGCTCCTCGACGAGCGCGATGAAGCGACCCTCCGGGTCGAACACGGCGACGGGTCCGGCGCCCGCGTACTCCTCGGGCATCTCCAGCCGGACGCCGTTGACGAGCAGCCGGGAGCGCTTGGCGTCCACGTCCCAGCGCGGGAACGCGGCCGTGGCGGCCTCGGCGATCGGCATCACGGTCAGCTCTGCCTGGAGCTGGTCCAGCGTCTTCGCGGAGTCGAGCTTGTACGGCCCGACGCGGGTCCGGCGCAGCGCGGTGAGATGACCGCCGACGCCCAGGTCGGCGCCGAGGTCGCGGGCGAGGGCGCGGATGTAGGTGCCGGAGGAGCAGACCACCGAGACGACCAGGTCGAGCACGGCGGTGCCGTCCTCGGCTACGGCGTCGCGGACGTCGTAGACCGCGAAGGACGAGACGGTCACCGGCCGGGCGGGGATGTCGAAGTCCTCGCCCTCGCGGGCCCGCTTGTACGAGCGCACGCCGTCGATCTTGATGGCGCTGACCTTGGACGGCACCTGCATGATGTCGCCGGTCAGCTTGGCGATGCCCGCGTCGATCGCGGCCCGGTTCACCTTCGACGCGTCGGTGGAGGAGGTGATCTCCCCTTCGGCGTCGTCGGTGAGGGTGTTCTGGCCCAGGCGGATGGTGCCCAGGTACTCCTTCTCCGTGAGGGCGAGGTGCCCGAGGAGCTTGGTGGCGCGCTCGACGCCGAGGACGAGAACGCCGGTCGCCATCGGGTCGAGGGTGCCGGCGTGACCGACGCGCCGCGTGCGCGCGATCCCGCGCATCTTGGCGACGACGTCGTGAGAGGTGAAGCCCGACGGCTTGTCGACGATGACAAGGCCGTCGGGCGTGGTGTGCTTCTGGGTCATTCCGCGGCGTCGCCGTCCGTCTCGTTCGCGTCCTCTTCGGACGGCTTGCGGTACGGGTCGGCTCCGCCCGCGTACGCCGCGCCGGCGGAGGCCTCGCGGACCTTCGCGTCGGACTGCCGGGCCTTGTCGAGGAGGTCCTCGATGGTCCGGGCGGTGTCCGGCAGGGCGTCCGCGACGAAGGTGAGGGTGGGCGTGAACTTCACGCCGGCGGCGCGGCCGACCTCGGAGCGCAGGATGCCCTTGGCGCTCTCCAGTCCGGCCGCGGCGGCCTGCCGCTCCTCGTCGTCCCCGTAGACCGTGTAGAAGACGGTCGCCTCCCGCAGGTCACCCGTGACCCGAGTGTCCGTGATGGTGACGTGCGAGCCGAGTCGCGGGTCCTTGATCCCGCGCTGCAGCTTCTGGGCCACCACCTCTCGGATGAGGTCCGCCAGCCTTTTCGCCCGCGCGTTGTCGGCCACTGGTCCGTCTCCCGTTCTTTCCTGTCTGCGTTCTGTGGGTTCTGTGGTCAGTCGTCGTCGCCGTGCAGCCGCCGTCGTACGGACAGCAGCTCCACTTCGGGGCGCCCGGCGACCAGCCGTTCGCACCGGTCGAGTACGTCGATGACGTGCGCCGCGTCACCGGAGACCAGGGCAATGCCGATAAGGGCCCGCCGGTGAAGGTTCATGTGGTCCACCTCGGCCGCGCTCACGGCGTACTTCCGCTGGAGTTCGGCGACGATCGGGCGGACGACGGAACGCTTCTCCTTCAGCGAGTGGACGTCGCCGAGGAGGAGGTCGAAGGACAGAGTCCCCACGTACATGTGTGTAACCGGTTCACCCGCCGGTACGGGATCGGTGGCCCCGGGTCCGTGTGGCCGGGGACATCAAGAACCGTACCGCTTACCTGCCGGTGGCTCGACAGGGTTTCCTCCGCACCACCCTGGGGGCTCCGCCTCCAGGAACGCGGCGCTGGCCGGCGGGACCGAGGTCCCGCCGGCCAGCTTCAGACACCGCCTGCGATTACGCCCGCGGCTTCTCGCGCATCTCGTACGTCGCGATGACGTCGTCGACCTTGATGTCGTTGAAGTTACCGAGGTTGATACCACCCTCGTAGCCTTCGCGGATCTCGGTGACGTCGTCCTTGAAGCGACGCAGGCCCTCGATGTTGAGGTTCTCCGCGACCACCTTGCCGTCGCGGATGAGGCGCGCCTTGGTGTTGCGCTTGACCTCGCCCGAGCGGATGAGGACACCGGCGATGTTGCCCAGCTTGGACGACTTGAAGACCTCGCGGATCTCCGCCGTACCCAGCTCGACCTCTTCGTACTCCGGCTTGAGCATGCCCTTGAGGGCCGCCTCGATCTCCTCGATCGCCTGGTAGATGACCGAGTAGTACCGGACGTCCACACCCTCGCGCTCGGCCATCTGCGCCGCGCGGCCGGCCGCGCGGACGTTGAAGCCGATCACGATGGCGTCGGAACCCATCGCCAGGTCGATGTCGGACTCCGTGACCGCACCGACGCCGCGGTGCAGGACGCGGATGTCGACCTCTTCGCCGACGTCCAGCTGGAGCAGGGAGGACTCGAGGGCCTCGACGGAACCAGAAGCGTCACCCTTGATGATCAGGTTCAGCTGCTGGACCTCGCCGGCCTTGAGCACCTTGTCCAGGTCCTCGAGCGAGACACGGCGCGTGCGCTTGGCGAAGGCCGCGTTCCGCTCGCGGGCGGCGCGCTTCTCGGCGATCTGACGGGCCGTACGGTCCTCTTCGACCACCAGGAAGTTGTCGCCCGCACCCGGGACGTTGGTCAGGCCCAGGACCTGGACCGGCGTCGACGGGCCGGCCTCGGCGACGTTGTTGCCGTTGTCGTCGAGCATGGCGCGGACTCGGCCGTAGGCGTCGCCCACGACCATCGTGTCGCCGACCCGCAGCGTGCCTCGCTGGACGAGGACCGTCGCCACGGCACCACGGCCGCGGTCGAGACGGGACTCGATCGAGATGCCCTGCGCGTCCTGGGCCGGGTTGGCCCGCAGGTCGAGCGAGGCGTCGGCCGTGAGGACCACGGCCTCCAGCAGCGAGTCGATGTGCAGACCCTGCTTGGCGGAGATGTCGACGAACATCGTGTCGCCGCCGTACTCCTCGGCCACCAGGCCGTACTCGGTCAGCTGACCGCGCACCTTGGTCGGGTCGGCACCCTCGACGTCGATCTTGTTGACCGCGACGACGATCGGGACGTCGGCCGCCTTGGCGTGGTTGAGCGCCTCGACCGTCTGCGGCATGACGCCGTCGTTGGCCGCGACGACCAGGATCGCGATGTCGGTCGACTTCGCACCACGGGCACGCATGGCGGTGAACGCCTCGTGACCCGGGGTGTCGATGAAGGTGATCCTGCGCTCTTCGTCGTTGACCTCGGTCGAGACCTGGTAGGCACCGATGTGCTGGGTGATGCCGCCGGCCTCGCCCGCGATGACGTTCGTCTTGCGGATGGCGTCGAGCAGTCGGGTCTTACCGTGGTCGACGTGACCCATGACGGTGACGACCGGCGGACGGACCACCAGGTCACCCTCGTCGCCCTCGTCCTCGCCGAACTCGATGTCGAAGGACTCGAGCAGCTCGCGGTCCTCCTCCTCGGGGCTGACGATCTGAACCGTGTAGTTCATCTCGCCCGCGAGGAGCTGCAGCGTCTCGTCGGAGACGGACTGCGTGGCCGTGACCATCTCGCCGAGGTTCATCATGACCGCGACGAGGGACGCCGGGTTGGCGTTGATCTTCTCCGCGAAGTCGGTGAGCGACGCGCCGCGGGAGAGACGGATGGTCTCGCCGTTGCCGCGCGGCAGCATCACGCCGCCGACGCTCGGGGCCTGCATGGCCTCGTACTCCTGGCGCCTCTGCCGCTTCGACTTGCGACCGCGACGCGCGGGACCACCGGGACGGCCGAAGGCGCCCTGCGTGCCACCGCGGCCACCGGGACCACCGGGACGACCGCCGAAGCCGGGACGGCCACCGCCGCCGCCGGCACCACCGGGACCACCCGGACGGCCGGCGAAGCCGCCGCCACCGCCACCGGGACCAGCCGGACGGCCGGCGAAGCCGCCACCGCCGCCACCGGGACGGGCGAAGCCGCCGCCACCCGGACGACCGCCGCCGCCACCGGGACGACCGCCGCCACCGGGACCGCGGCCACCGGGACCACCGCCGCCGGGACGCGGGCCCGCAGCGGGACGCTGCGGCATCATGCCGGGGTTCGGACGCGGACCGGCCCCCGGGCCGGGACGCGGACCGCCCTGCGGACGGGGCATGCCCGCCGGGCTCGGACGGGAACCGCCCGGAGCCTGCGGACGCGGACCGCCGCCCTGGGCGCCGGGCGCCTGCGGACGGGGACCGGCACCGGGAGCACCCGGGCCACCCGGACGCGGACCGCCCTGCGGGCGCGGGGCCTGCGGGCGGGCCATGCCGGTGGAGCCACCGGAGGTGAAGGGGTTGTTACCCGGACGCGGACCGGCCGGACGGGCACCCGGACGCGGGGCCTGACCACCGGAACGCGGGCCACCCTGGCCCGGACGGGCCGCGGCCTGACCCTGACCCTGACCGGCCGGACGGCCACCGGGCTTCGGGGCGCCGGGGCGGGCACCGGGACGCGGGCCCTGGGCGGCCGGAGCCTGCGGGGCCTGAGCGGCAGGGGCAGCCGGCGGAGCGGTGAACTCCGGGGCGGCCGGAGCCGGACGCGGCGCGGGCTTCGGGCCCGGAACCGGACGCGGGCCCGGCGCAGGGGTCACCGGCGTGGGGGTCAACGGGGCCGACGGGGTCGCAGGCACCGCCGGAGCGGCGGGCTGCTGGGCCGTCGGAGGCTTGGGGACCGCCGGCTTCGGAGCAGCCGGACGGGCCGCCTGCGCCGGGGAGGGCGCGGCGGGCTTGGGGGCAGCCTTGCGCGGGGCGGGCTTACCGGCGGACTTGCCGGAGCCGCCCTGGAAGGCGTCGGTCAGCTTACGTACTACGGGCGCTTCGATGGTCGAAGACGCCGAACGGACGAATTCACCGAGTTCCTGGAGCTTGGCCATGACGACCTTGCTCTCGACACCGAACTCCTTGGCGAGTTCGTAGACCCGGACCTTAGCCACTTCGCTCCTCTGAGGTCCGGGTGAAGCCGGACCGTCGCTAGTTCATGGGCGTACTCATCGCGTACTCATCGAGTGCTCATCGCAATCTCGACCTGCTTTCGACTCGCGAGGTACCAGGCCGTACGGGGGACTTCCGTACGGCACGCTTCCTTACCGTGTTGCCTGCTCAGCATCGTGTTACCTGCTCAGCAACTGTCCGTCTGCCCGACGTACCGGCGCAACGCCTTTATGTCGAGCGGCCCCGGGACGCGCAGCGCCCGCGGAAACGCCCGGCGGCGTACCGCCTGGTCGAGACAGACCAGGTCGGGGTGTACATACGCACCCCGGCCGGGCAGCGTACCGCGAGGATCGGGAACGCAGTGTTCTCCATCCGCCACGGTGCGCAGCAACTCGTCCTTGGCCGCTCGCTGCCTGCACCCCACACAGGTGCGCTCAGGGCATGCGCCGACACGCGTCCGGCCAGACACTCCTTAGTCTACCTCCCCGTACCGACCTCACCCCTTCGGGGGAAAAGTCGAACAGATACTCGACGCAAGCTTCATGATCCCAGCAATGCCAGCGCGCACCGTCCGGGATCTATTCCCGGCTACTCGCCGGCACGCTCCGCGGCCTGCTCGGTGTCCGGGCGGATGTCGATCCGCCAGCCGGTGAGCCGGGCCGCGAGCCGCGCGTTCTGGCCCTCCTTGCCGATGGCCAGCGACAGCTGGTAGTCCGGCACGGTGACCCGGGCGGACCGGGAGGCCATGTCGACGACCTCCACCTTGGACACCCGAGCGGGTGACAGCGCGTTCGCCACCATCTCCGCCGGGTCGTCCGACCAGTCCACGATGTCGATCTTCTCGCCGTTCAGCTCGCCCATCACGTTGCGCACCCGGCCGCCCATGGGGCCGATGCAGGCGCCCTTGGCGTTCAGGCCCGCACGGGTGGACCGTACGGCGATCTTGGTGCGGTGGCCGGCCTCGCGGGCGATCGCGGCGATCTCCACCGAGCCGTCGGCGATCTCCGGCACCTCCAGGGCGAAGAGCTTCTTCACCAGATTGGGGTGCGTACGCGAAAGAGTGACGGACGGTCCGCGCACACCCTTCGCCACCCGTACGACGTACGAGCGCAGCCGCATGCCGTGCGGGTACGACTCGCCGGGCACCTGCTCCTGCACCGGCAGGATGGCCTCCAGCTTGCCGATGTCGACGAGCACGTTCTTCGGGTCGCGGCCCTGCTGGACCACACCGGTGACGATGTCGCCCTCACGGCCGGCGTACTCGCCGAGCGTCGCGTCGTCCTCGGCGTCCCGCAGCCGCTGCAGGATCACCTGCTTGGCGGTGGTGGCGGCGATCCGGCCGAAACCGGACGGGGTGTCGTCGAACTCGCGGGGCTCCTGGCCCTCTTCGAGGTCCTCGGGGTCCTCCTTCGCCCACACGGTCACATGGCCGGTCTCCCGGTTCAGCTCCACGCGCGCGTGGCGGCGGCTTCCCTCGGTGCGGTGGTAGGCGATGAGGAGGGCCGACTCGATCGCCTCGACCAGCAGGTCGAAGGAGATCTCCTTCTCCCGAACCAAGCCCCGCAGGGCGCTCATGTCGATGTCCACGGCTACGCCTCCTCCTCTTCCTTCATGTCCTTCTTGTCCTTGCGGTTGAACTCGACCTGCACGCGCGCCTTCGCGATCTCCGGGAAGGCGAGCCGACGGGTCGTGGCCTTGCGCCCCTTGACGCCGGGAACCTCCAGCTCCAGCCCCTCGTCGTCCACCGTCAGGATCCGGGCTACCAGTTCGCCGCCCTCGGTCAGCTGGAACTTCACGAGCCGGTCGACAGCGCGCACGTAGTGCCGGTGCTCGGTGAGGAGCCGCTCCGCGCCGGGGGTGCCGACCTCCAGGTCGTACGCGTCCTCACCCATGGCGTTCGTCTCGTCCAGCTTCGCCGAGAGCGCGCGGCTCACATCGGCGATCTGGTCCAGGTCCGCTCCGGTGTCGGAGTCCACGACGACCCGCAGCACCCGCTTGCGTCCGACGAGCTCCACGGCGATCTCTTCGAGATCCAGCCCCTGGGAGGTGACGAGCGGTTCCAGCAGCTCTCGCAGCCTCTCGCTCTGGGTGGTGCTCATCCGGGTGACTCCTCGGCCGCGTGTGCTGTTGTGGGATGGGTCGCGTGTCTGGTCAAAGGGTATCCGGTCGCGGGGAGTGTTGCCGTCCACCTGTGTACGGGCGGTGCCGGTGAGTGGTGTGCACGGGGCGCGCGGGTACGGTGATCACGGGCGTGCCGCCCGTTGGCCGGCCTTCTCCTGTTGTTCCCTTCATACGAGTTCCCCGAGGACGTCTGCAGTGCCGTACCCCCCGCCGCCGCGCACCCCCTCGGGGCCGCGCAGAAGAACCCTGCTCGCCTCCGTCGCCGGGGCCGCCCTGCTGGCCGGCTGTACGGCCGATCCGGACTCCGGAGGCGGCGGCTCGACAGCGGCCACACAGGCACGCGCGCGTGCGGCGCGGGACAGCGCGGGGCTGCTGGAGCAGTACGACGCCGTGCTCGCCGCGCATCCGGCGCTGGCGAAGGAGCTGCGCCCGCTGCGCGCGGCGGTCGCCGCGCACGTGAAGGCGTTCGGCGGCAAGGCCGCGGGCGCGGCCACGAAGTCCGCGTCCCCCACGGCCTCTCGCACAGCTTCCCCAGTCGTCCCGCCCCGGCCGAAGGACGCCCTGGCCTCGCTGGCCGACGCCGAGCGGGGTGTGGCCGACCGGCGGGCCCGGGACCTGCTGCAGGTGCCGGGCGAGCTGGCGCGGCTGCTGGCGTCGGTGTCGGCGGCCGGGGTGGCGCACGCGTACCTGCTGACGGAGGGGGCCAAGTGAGCGACGAGGAGAAGCAGGCCGAACTGGCGGCGCTCCAGGCGGCGCTGGCCGCCGAGCACGCTGCGGTGTACGGCTACGGCGTCGTCGGCGGGCAGATCGGCGGGGCGAGGCGCACCGAGGCACGGGCCGCCTACGACGCGCACCGCTCCCGCCGGGACGCGCTGGCCCGCGAGGTCCGTGACCTGGGCGGCCGGCCCGTGGCGGCGAACGCCGGGTACGCGCTGCCGTTCCCGGTGCCGGACTCAGCGGCTGCGGTCCGGCTCGCCGCGCAGTTGGAGGAGCGGCTGGCCGGGGTGTACGCGGACCTGGTGCGGGCGGCGACGGGCGCGCGGCGCGGTTCCGCCGCGGCGGCACTGCGCGAGGCAGCGGTGCGGGCGGTGCGCTGGAGCGGGGAGAGCGTAGCCTTCCCTGGGCTCGCCGAGCGCTCCGGCGAGGGGACCGGTGCGGCGGGAACGACCGCGGGAGTGGCACCGTCGTCCACCGCCTCGGTGGCCCCGTAGGCGCCCCCACGACATCCCGTAACTGCAGGAAGGAACGACTCGCGCATGGCTTTCGAACCGCCGCCCCGCCTGGAGCGGGCGCTCGGTGAGACGGCACCGGCCGGGGACGACTGGCTGGCGAAGCTGCCCCAGACGGCCGAACGGGCTGTCGACCGGCGCGAGTTGACCGTCGAGCGGGTCCAGCTTCCAGGCGGCCGGAGCAGCCTGGTGGTGCTGGTGCGACTGGCCGACGGCACCCCGGCCGTGCTGAAGCTGGCCCCGCCCCGGGCCCGCCCACAGAGCGAGCGGGCCGCGCTGGCGCACTGGGGTGGCGTGGGCGCCGTACAGCTGCTGGAGGCCGGCCCGGAGGAGCCCGAGGAGGGCGTGCTGCTGCTGGAGCGGCTGCACCCGGACGTCTCGGTGCGGTCGCTGCCGGAGGCGAAGGCCCTGCTGGAGGCGGCGGGCACGCTGCGCCGGCTGTGGGTCGAGCCGCCGGCCGGGCACACCTTCGAGACGGTGGCGGAGCGCACCGGACGGCAGGCGGCGGCGATGCGGGCGGGCGCGCAGGCCGCTCCCGAGACGGCGCCGCTGGTCGACGCGGCGCTCGCGGCCCGCGAGGAGTTGCTGGCCGCTCCGCCCGAACACCGCCTGCTGCACGGCACGTTCCGGCAGAGCAAGGTGCTCGCCGGGGAGCGGACCCCCTGGCTCGCGGTGGGTCCGGACCCGGTGGTCGGCGAGTGCGCCTTCGACCTGGCCCGGCTGGTGCGGGACCGGGTGGAGGACCTGATCGCGGCGCCGTCCGGACCGGCCGTCACCCGGCGCCGGATCAAGCGGCTCGCGGAGTCGCTGGAGGTGGACCAGGAGCGGCTGCGTGGCTGGACGCTGTTCCGCGCGGTGGAGTCCGGGGTGCGGGCGCTTCGGGTGGGGCGGCCGAACGACGCGGAGCTGTTGCTGGAGTTCGCCGGGTGGCTTTAGGACGGCCGTAGAACGGCTTTCGGACGCCCGCACGGCGGAGCCGCGGATACGACACAGCCCCGCGCCCTTTCCGGGCACGGGGCTGTGTCGCAGTCGTACTACGCCGTCAGACGCGCGATCGCGTCCTCGACCGACAGCTCCTCGCGCTCACCGGTCTTGCGGTCCTTCAGCTCCAGCACGCCCTCGCCGGAGCGGCGGCCTGCCACCAGGATCTGCGGTACGCCGATCAGCTCGGCGTCGGTGAACTTCACGCCCGGGGAGACCCCGGCCCGGTCGTCCACCAGGACGCGGACACCCGCGGCGGCCAGCTTCTCGGCCACGTCGAGGGCCAGCTCGGTCTGCAGGGCCTTGCCGGCGGCGACGACGTGCACGTCGGCCGGGGCGACCTCCTTGGGCCAGCACAGGCCCTGCTCGTCGGCGGTCTGCTCGGCGAGGGCCGCGACCGCGCGGGAGACGCCGATGCCGTAGGAGCCCATGGTGACGCGGACCGGCTTGCCGTTCTGGCCGAGGACGTCGAGCTTGAGGGCGTCGGCGTACTTGCGGCCCAGCTGGAAGATGTGGCCGATCTCGATGGCGCGGTCCAGCTTCAGGCCGGTGCCGCACTTCGGGCAGGGGTCGCCCTCCTGGACCACGACGACGTCCACGTACTCGTCGACCTCGAAGTCACGGCCGGCGACGACGTTCTTGGCGTGCGTGTGCTCCTTGTTGGCGCCGGTGATCCAGCCGGTGCCGGGGGCCACGCGCGGGTCGGCGATGTACTTCACCTTCTCGCCCAGGCCCTGCGGGCCGACGTAGCCGCGCACCAGGTCGGGGCGGCCCGCGAAGTCCGCCTCGGTGACCATCTCGACGACCGCCGGGGCGAAGTGCTCCTCGACCTTGCCCAGGTCGACCTCGCGGTCGCCGGGCACACCCACGGCGATGATCTCGCCGTCCACCTTGACCAGCAGGTTCTTCAGCGTCGCGGAGGCCGGGACGCCGAGGGAGGCGGCCAGGGTCTCGATGGTCGGGGTGTCGGGGGTGGGGATCTCCTCCAGCGCGGGGACGTCCGAGCCGTCAACCGGCTTCAGCTCGTAGCTGATCGCCTCGGTGTTGGCCGCGAAGTCGCAGTTCGGGCAGTCCGCGAAGGTGTCCTCGCCGGCCTCCGCCGGGGCGAGGAACTCCTCGGACTTGGAGCCGCCCATCGCGCCGGCGGTGGCGGCGACGATGCGGTAGTCGAGGCCGAGGCGCTCGAAGGTGCGCTGGTAGGCCTGACGGTGCAGGGCGTAGGACGTGCCGAGGCCCTCGTCGTCCAGGTCGAAGGAGTACGAGTCCTTCATCAGGAACTCACGGCCGCGCAGGATGCCGGCGCGCGGACGGGCCTCGTCCCGGAACTTGGTCTGGATCTGGTAGAGGATCACCGGCAGGTCCTTGTAGGACGTGCACTGGTCCTTGACCAGGAGGGTGAAGATCTCCTCGTGGGTGGGGCCGAGGAGGTAGTCGCCGCCCTTGCGGTCCTTCAGCCGGAACAGCTCCTGGCCGTACTCGTCCCAGCGGCCGGTGGCCTCGTAGGGCTCACGGGGCAGCAGGGCGGGGAGCGAGACCTCCTGGGCGCCGATGGCGTCCATCTCCTCGCGGACGATCCGCTCCACGTTGGCGAGGACCTTCTTGCCGAGGGGCAGCCAGCTCCAGATGCCGGCGGCGGTGCGGCGGACGTAGCCGGCGCGGACGAGGAGCTTGTGGCTGAGGACCTCGGCGTCCGCCGGGTCGTCGCGCAGCGTCTTCGCCATCAACTGGGACATGCGCTGGACCGGTGCGTTGGCCATGGTTCTCGTACTCCTGCCGGGAAAGGTTGATGGCATGGAGGTTAGCCGGGCTGGCTGTGTCCGCGGAAATCGGTTATGGGGCTCGCGCGCACGTGCCTACTTGCGGCGCAGCGGCAGGGGGGCGCCCATCACGGCGTACGGCCGGGGGGCGCTCGGGAAGTGGACCTGGCGGGCGAGGTCGACGTAGCCGAGCGAGTGGTAGAGGCCGCGGGCCGGGCTGTCGGTGTCGATCGCGGAGAGGATCGAGCGGGGTTCGTCGGCCGTGTCGGTGATCGTGGTGATCAGCCGCCGCCCGATGCCCCTGTTCTGGTGCCGGGGGTGGACGTGCAGTTCGGTGATGACGAACGCGTCGTCCAGCCAGGCGGCGTTGTCGTTGGCGCGCAGGTACGGCTCGACGATCGTGGACCACCAGTGGGTGCGGGAGTTGGGCATGCCGTAGACGAAGCCGATCAGCCGCCCGCGGCTGGTGGCGCCGAAGGCCCGGGCGCCCGGGTACTGCATGTGGCGCAGGACGATCTGGCGGCGCACGGCCACCTCGTCGGGGCCCAGGCCGAAGGCGACGGCTTGGACCGCCAAAGCCTCGTCCACGTGGGCGGACAGGTCCAGGGGGCCGATCACGACGTCCATGCGGGGAGCGTACAGGGGAGGGCGTCCTTGCCGTCCTGACGTCGGCCGCTCACTCCGCTGCACTACGACCGTGGTCCTAGGCCGGACGCACGGCCGCGGTTCGATCCCCCGGCCGATGATCACTCCCCGGCCGCGCGGCTACATTCCGGGGGCATGGACATCGACAGCACGCTCGACGAGGCCTACGAACGACTGCACCGCAGCGGTCCGGAGTTCGAGGGATGGCTGACCAACCACGGCCCGATGGCCGTCGAAGCCCTGGTCCGCAACGGGCACGGGCGCCAGGTCCATCGCTGGCTGGACCGCTACATGGACCGGCTGGACGAACTGCCGCGCGGCGTCTCGCCGCTCGCCGCGGACGAGTGGCGTGCGGCGCTCGGGGATCCGCGGCGGCTCGGCGACTGGCTCACGTACTTCGACCGCGAGGTGCGGGAGCGGCCCTGGCGCACGCTGCTGGAGACGTGGTGGCCGCGGCTCCTGCCCGGTATCGCGGCCGGTGCCACCCACGGGGTGATCCGTCTCGGCCACGCGGTGCATGCCCTGCTGGCCCAGGAGGACGGGCCCCGGCTCGCCGAGTTCGGCCAGGCCCTCGGCTACTGGGCCGCGCGCTGGCAGCCGGTGCCGTCCGCCCTGCCGTCCGGCAGCGCCGATCCCGCCACCGCCCTCGCCGGGGTGCCCCGGATCCCCGACCAGAGCGCGGGCATCAACCACCGGCTCGGCCAGCTGGCCGGCGTGCCGGAATGGCCGGTCGCGCTGGCGGCGCTGCGGCCCGCCGCGGACCCGGAGCAGGCCCGCGAGCTGCTGGACGGCCTGACGACCGCCGCCGTCCTGCACTACCTCCCCAACGCGCACGGTTCGGCGGTCATGCTGGTGCACTCGGCGACCGCGCCGATGGCGGTGCTGCGCATCCTGCCGGCGCTCCCGCGCGACCAGTGGGCACCCAGCCTGCACGCGGCGTGGGCGGCCTGCGCGGCCGTCACGGCGGCCTACGGCCCGGCCGCCCCCGCGCCCGAGGCCGACCTTCCCACCGCGCCCCAGTCACCGGACGAGGTCTTCGACCTGGCCGCCCGGCACGGCGACGAGCACGTCATCAAGCTCGCCGACACCTGCCTCGACGTACACGAGCGCACGGGCCGCCCGGAGTCACTCGCGGCAGTGGTCCGCGCGGCGGGGCTGATCGAGGAGCTGTAGCGGGGGACGTCCGAGAGGCAGGGCTCTAGAAGAGGATGCTCATGAACGCGCCGACTTCCTGGAACCCCACCCTCCGATACGTCCTCCTCGCCGCCGTGTTGAAGTCGTTGACGTAGAGGCTGACCACCGGCGCCACATCGTCCAGCGCGTAGCGCAGCACCGCCGCCATGCCGGGGGCCGCCAGGCCCCTGCCCCGGTACTCGGGCGCGACCCAGACTCCCTGGATCTGGCAGGCCTGGGCGGTCGCCGCGCCGATCTCCGCCTTGAAGACGACCTTGCCGTGCGCGTCGAGGCGGGCGAAGGAGCGCCCGGTGCCGACGAGTTCGGCGACGCGGGCCTGGTAGAGGAGGCCGCCGTCACCGGCCATCGGCGAGACGCCCACCTCCTCGGTGAACATCGCCACGCACGCCGGCAGGATCGTTTCCATCTCGTCCTTTCGGATGCGGCGGACGAGGGGGTCGGGGGCGATGTCTGCGGGCATGCGGTCGGTGACCATCAGCGGCTGGTGGGCGCGGACCTCGCGGGCCGGGCCCCAGTGCGGCTCCAGCAGCCGCCACAGCTCGGCGGTGGACTGGGCGGCACCGACGATGGAGGAGCAGCGGCGGCCCGCCCGCCGGGCCCGGTCGGCGAAGGCGCGCACGGCGCGCGGGGTGGCGCAGATCGGGACGAGGTTGGCGCCCGCGTAGCACAGGGACGTGAGTATGCCGTCCTCGTACCAGCCCCACATCTCGCCGCCGAGCCGCCACGGGTCGAGGCCCGCGATCTGGACCCGGGCGGTCACGAAGGCGTTCGTGACCGGCTCGCGGTTCAGTACGGCGAGTGCGGCGTCAAGGTCGCTCGGTTCGAGCACCCGTGAGGTGGTCTGGGTCAACACGTGCGGGGGCCTCATCCGGAGGTTCTGCTGATCTCCAGACTGTACCTGCCGACGGTGTGTCGCGCCGCCCCCGCCAGGGCGGCGCGGAAGGGGCCCGGGGATCAGCCCGCCACCGAGACCGACGGCTCGCCGGAGGCCACGCCGGCATCCTCCATCTGCTCGGCGAGCTTCATGGCCTCCTCGATGAGGGTCTCCACGATCTTGGACTCGGGGACGGTCTTGATGACCTCGCCCTTCACGAAGATCTGGCCCTTGCCGTTGCCGGAGGCGACACCGAGGTCGGCCTCACGGGCCTCGCCGGGGCCGTTGACGACGCAGCCCATGACGGCGACACGCAGCGGGACCTCCATGCCCTCCAGGCCCGCGGTGACCTCTTCGGCGAGCTTGTAGACGTCGACCTGGGCACGGCCGCAGGACGGGCACGAGACGATCTCCAGGCCGCGCTGGCGGAGGTTCAGCGACTCCAGGATCTGGATGCCGACCTTGACCTCCTCGGCGGGCGGGGCGGAGAGGGAGACGCGGATGGTGTCGCCGATGCCCTGGCTGAGCAGCGCACCGAAGGCGACGGCCGACTTGATCGTGCCCTGGAAGGCGGGGCCGGCCTCGGTGACGCCGAGGTGGAGCGGGTAGTCGCACTGCTCGGCGAGCTGCCGGTACGCCTCGATCATCACGACCGGGTCGTTGTGCTTGACGGAGATCTTGATGTCCCGGAAGTCGTGCTCCTCGAAGAGGGACGCCTCCCACAGCGCCGACTCGACCAGGGCCTCCGGGGTCGCCTTGCCGTACTTCTGCAGCAGACGGCGGTCCAGGGAGCCCGCGTTGACGCCGATGCGGATCGGGGTGCCGTGGTCCTTCGCGGCCCGCGCGATCTCCTTGACCTTGTCGTCGAACTGCTTGATGTTGCCCGGGTTCACCCGGACCGCCGCGCAGCCCGCCTCGATCGCCGCGAACACGTACTTCGGCTGGAAGTGGATGTCCGCGATCACCGGGATCTGCGACTTCTTGGCGATGGTCGCCAGAACGTCGGCGTCGTCCTGCGTCGGGCAGGCCACCCGCACGATCTGGCAGCCGGACGCGGTCAGCTCCGCGATCTGCTGCAGCGTCGCGCCGACGTCCGACGTACGGGTCGTGGTCATCGACTGGACCGAGACGGGCGCGTCTCCACCGACCGCCACGCTTCCGACCTGGATCTGCCGGCTCTTGCGGCGCTCGGCGAGCTTGGTCGGAACGGACGGCATGCCGAGAGAAATCGCAGTCATCTGCTGTGCAACCCCAAGTCGTGGATCAAGGTCCGGCCCCATGAACGGCGGGCTCCAGGCTTCGAGATTACGACACCGCCCTGGGCCCGAGCACATCCCACCCGGCAAAGCCACTCAATGGAAGGCGGCCCGGAACACAGAGTTCCGGGCCGCCTGGAACGTCGGATGGCTACGAGATTTTCACCGGGTTAACCAGGTCCGCGATCAGCACCAGGACGGTGAAGCAGACGAAGATCCCGGCCACCACGTACGCCACCGGCATCAGCCTGGCCACGTCGAACGGGCCGGGGTCCGGCCGGCGCAGCACCCTCGCCACCTGCCGCCGCAGCGACTCCCACAGGGCGCCGGCGATGTGGCCGCCGTCGAGCGGGAGCAGCGGGAGCATGTTGAACAGGAACAGGGAGAGGTTGAAGCCGGCGAGCACGAACACGAACATCGCCACCTGCTGAGAGGCGGGGATGTCCAGGGTGGCGATGTCGCCGGTGATGCGGGCCGCGCCGACGATGCCCATCGGGGAGTCCGGCTGGCGCGGGGCGTCACCGAAGGTGGCGTCCCACAGGGCGGGGATCTTGCCGGGAAGGGCGACGAGGTTGTCGACGGCGTCGCCGACCCGGTCGGTCATCCAGGTCACGGACTCGCCGAAGCTCTGCTGGAAGACACCGGTGGCGGCACTGAAGCCGAGGAAGCCGGCCTTGACGTACTTGCCCTGGACGTAGGCGCCGCTGGAGTCCTTCTTGGTGACCTGGTTGGTGGCGATCTTCGCGTGCAGCGTGAGCGGCCGGCCGTGCCGCTCGACGACGATCGGGACGGTCTTCCCGGCGCTGTCACGGATGAGGTCGGACAGCGTGTTCCAGTCCTTGGTCGGCTTGCCGTCGAAGGAGACGATCTTGTCGCCCGCCTTCATTCCGGCGGCCTGGGCCGGGGAGGCCTGGTCGGACTTCTTGCAGCTGTCGCGGTTCTCGCTCTGCGCGATGACGCAGGGCGAGACCGAGGCGACCGTGGTGGTCTGCTGCTGGATGCCGAAGCCCATGAGGACGGTGAGGAACAGGCCGATCGCGAGGATCAGGTTCATGAACGGGCCCGCGAACATGACGATGACCCGCTTCCACGGCTTGCGCGTGTAGAACATGCGCGTCTCGTCGCCCGGCTTCAGCTCCTCGAAGGCCGCCGAGCGGGCGTCCTCGATCATGCCGCGCCACGGGGAGGTGGAGCGGGCGGAGATCCGGCCGTCGTCGTCCGGCGGGAACATGCCGATCATGCGGATGTAGCCGCCGAGCGGGACGGCCTTGATGCCGTACTCGGTGTCGCCCTTGGTGCGCGACCAGATGGTCGGGCCGAAACCGACCATGTACTGCGGGACGCGGATGCCGAAGAGCTTGGCCGTCGACAGGTGCCCCAGCTCGTGCCACGCGATGGACACGAGCAGGCCTACTGCGAAGACCACTATCCCGAGGATGAACATCAAGGTCGTCATGCACGCGCCTCCGCGTTCGCCGGCCGGTGGGTCAGTTCGCGGGCCCGGGCCCGTGCCCAGGTCTCCGCTTCGAGGACGTCCGACACGGTGAGTGAAGTTCCCGCGTCCGGGGTGCCGTGCTCGTCGACCACCCGGATGACGGTCTCCATGATGCCGTTGAAGGGCAGCGCGCCGGTGCGGAAGGCCTCGACGCACTCCTCGTTGGCGGCATTGAACACCGCCGGGGCGGTGCCCGCGAGCTGCCCCACGTGCCGGGCGAGGTTCACCGAGGGGAAGGCCTCGTTGTCGAGCGGGAAGAACTCCCAGGTGGAGGCCTTGCTCCAGTCGAAGGCGGGGGCGGCGTCCGGGATGCGCTCGGGCCAGCCCAGGCCGATGGCGATGGGCCCGCGCATGTCGGGGGGCGTCGCCTGGGCGATCGTGGAGCCGTCGGTGAACTCGACCATCGAGTGGACATACGACTGGGGATGCACGACCACCTCAATGCGGTCGAAGGGAATGTCGTAGAGGAGGTGCGCCTCGATGACCTCCAGCCCCTTGTTGACCAGCGTGGCGGAGTTGATCGTGATCACCGGGCCCATGGCCCAGGTGGGGTGCGCCAGGGCGTCCTCGACGGTGACGTGCGCCAGCTCCTGCTTCGTACGGCCGCGGAAGGGGCCGCCGGAGGCGGTGACGACCAGCTTGCGCACGTCCGCGCGGCTGCCGGCGGCGAGCGCCTGGAAGAGCGCGGCGTGCTCGGAGTCGACCGGGATGATCTGGCCGGGCTTGGCGAGCGCCTTGACCAGCGGGCCGCCGACGATCAGCGACTCCTTGTTGGCGAGCGCGAGGGTGTGGCCCGCCTCCAGGGCGGCGAGGGTGGGCGCGAGGCCGATGGAACCGGTGATGCCGTTGAGGACGGTGTGACAGTCCGAGGCGGCGACCTGGGTGGCCGCGTCCGCTCCGGCGAGGATCTCGGGCAGCGGCTCCCCGGTGCCGTACCGTTCGGCGAGCGCCTGGCGCAGCGCCGGTACGGCGTCCTCGCGGGCGACCGCGACGGTGCGGACGCGCAGCCGGTGCGCCTGCTCGGCGAGGAGGGCGACACGGGCGCCGTTCGCGGACAGGGCGGTGACCCGGAAGCGGTCGGGGTGGCGCAGGACCAGATCGATGGCC
This sequence comes from Streptomyces sp. NPDC002676, assembly GCF_053592455.1. Lineage (NCBI taxonomy): Bacteria > Bacillati > Actinomycetota > Actinomycetes > Kitasatosporales > Streptomycetaceae > Streptomyces > Streptomyces sp. NPDC002676. The sequence goes on from NZ_JBSFVT010000018.1 coordinate 67,016, forward strand.
TGGGTGCCGATGGACCCGGTGGAGCCGAGGATCACCACGTCCTTCGGGCCGTCTCCCGCGAAGGGGTCGTACACGAGGTGCGGGTCGGCGAGGGGTGCGGGACTGGCGGGACTGTCGGTCATCCCCCCATTGTGGCCGCTACCACCGACGGCCAGGACAGGGCGTCCCTCGGGCGGGTGCGTCAACAGTCTTCGTCGCCGGGTGGAGTGATTTTCCGCTTGTGGAGTCACGGTGAAGATCGTGTGATAACACTTCATTCCCTGGGCCGGTGGACGACCGACTCGCACTGACCCGGACTGACCCGGACTGTCCCGGGACCACTTCGCGGACGACATCCTTGGGGGGATCTCTCCATGCGTACTGCGCGCATACGCGCCGCCCTGCCCGCCGCCCTCGCGGGCGCGGCCCTGCTCACCGGCACCATGCTCAGCACCCCGGCCCAGGCGGCCGGCGGAGTGCAGATCTACCACGTGTGGTTCGACAGCCCGGGCACGGACAACCGCACCAACGCGAGCCTGAACGCCGAGTGGGTGCAGATCAAGAACACCAGCGGCTCGGCGATCTCGCTGGGCGGCTGGGTCCTGAAGGACGCCTCGAACCACCGGTACGTCTTCCCGAACGTCAGGATCGGCGCCGGGAAGTACATGAAGATCCACACCGGTATCGGCTCGGACACCGGGTCGGACAAGTACCAGGACCGCCGCGCCTACGTCTGGAACAACGACGCCGACACGGCCACGCTGACCAAGGCGAACGGCACCAAGGTCGACTCCTGCTCCTGGACGACGCGGGATCCGAGCGACAAGTACTGCTGAAACGGTTTGTACTGCTGCCGTAACAACTCCTGCCGGACCGCGGTAAATCGCGCGCGACCGGGTGTCGGGGATGGCATTCTTTCCGGCTGTGGCCCGTCAGGTCGGGCCAGTGTCACAGGGGGAGTATTTCCACGATGCATCGCAAGCGCGCGACCGCGGCCGTTCTGGCCACCGCAGGGCTCGTCACCGCCGCTCAACTCGGCCTCGCCGGCGCGGCGTCGGCGGCGACCGTGGCTCCGCAGAGCACGACCGTGACTCCGCAGAGCACCGGCTGCCCGGTCAACCTCGTCTACCCGACCCGCTTCTACGTGAACTCGCACGGCTGGGTGACCAACGGCGGTCTGTACTTCGGGATCAAGAACACGAGCACGACCAAGTCCTTCAAGCGGGTCACGTTCACCGTCTCGGACGTCAGGAACATCCGCTACGGCTCGGCCACGCCCAAGGGCGGCCGGGTCACCAACAAGACGACGAAGACGGTGTCCGTGTACGCGGGAACCCTCAAGGCGAAGGCCAGCCTCGGGGTGAAGGTGCAGACGCACCTGCTCAACACCCACAACTACGCCGTGAAGTTCACCCTCCACGGCACGGGCTGGACCTGCGCCGTGAACCAGGGCACCTGGGGCAGCAGCTGACCCAAGTGCCCCTCGGCACACGGGGAGTCGCCTAGCCGCCGTACGGGCGGCGGGCGTTCTCCCGTGTGGACGGTCCGGGGGTCGCATCCGCGATCCACGGGCCGTCCCCGGACGGGTCGACGATCCCGTCCTCCAGCCATTCGTAGTTCCCGGCGAGCACGCCCTTGACCACCTTCCGGTCCAGTTCATCGGTATTGGTCCACAGGCGCTCGAAGAGTTCCTCGACCCGGATGCGGGCTTGGCGGCAGAAGGCGTCGGCGAGCTGGTAGGCCTCGCGGCCGTGCTCGCCCCGGCTGCGCAGCAGCTCGGCCCGTACGCAGGCCGCGCTCATCGCGAACAGCTCCGCGCCGATGTCCACGATCCGCCCCAGGAAGCCCTGCTTGGTCTCCATCCGGCCCTGCCAGCGGGACATGGCGTAGAAGGTGGACCGGGCCAGCTTGCGGGCGTGCCGCTCGACGTACCGCAGGTGTCCGGAGAGGTCGGCCTCGCGCTTGAACTCGCTGTACGACGACGGCAGTTGCCCGGGTCCCGCGACCAGCTTCGGCAGCCACTTGGCATAGAAGACACCCGCGTTCGCGCCCGCCTTCGCCTTGTCCGACAGGGACTTGTCGGGGTCGATGAGGTCACCGGCGACCGAGAGGTGGGCGTCGACGGCCTCGCGGGCGATCAAGAGGTGCATGATCTCCGTCGAGCCCTCGAAGATGCGGTTGATGCGCAGGTCCCGCAGGATCTGCTCGGCCGGGACGGCCCGTTCGCCGCGCGCCCTGAGCGACTCGGCGGTCTCGTAGCCCCGCCCGCCGCGGATCTGGACCAGCTCGTCGGCCATCAGCCAGGCCATCTCGGAGCCGTAGAGCTTGGCGAGGGCCGCCTCGATGCGGATGTCGTTGCGGTCCTCGTCGGCCATCTGGGAGGAGAGGTCGAGGACGGCTTCGAGGGCGAAGGTGGTGGCCGCGATGAAGGAGATCTTCGAGCCCACCGCCTCGTGCAGGGCGACCGCCTTGCCCCACTGCTCCCGCTCCGCCGCCCACTCGCGGGCGATCTTCAGACACCACTTCCCGGCGCCCGCGCACATCGCGGGCAGCGACAGCCGGCCGGTGTTGAGCGTGGTCAGCGCGATCTTCAGGCCCGCACCCTCGGGGCCGATCCGGTTGGCGGCCGGGACCCGGACCTGGTGGAAGCGGGTGACGCCGTTCTCGATGCCGCGCAGGCCCATGAAGGCGTTGCGGTTCTCGACGGTGATCCCCTCGGCCGCGGCCTCCACCACGAAGGCGGTGATGCCGCCCTTGTGCCCCTCGGACTCCGGCACCCGGGCCATGACGACGAGCAGGTCGGCGACCACCCCGTTGGTGGTCCAGAGTTTCACCCCGTCGAGGACGTAGTCCTCGCCCTCGGGCACGGCCGTGGTGGCGAGGCGGGCCGGGTCCGAGCCGACGTCCGGCTCGGTGAGCAGGAAGGCGGAGATGTCGGTGCGGGCGCAGCGCGGCAGGAAGGTCTCCTTCTGCTCCTGCGTGCCGAACATCTTCAGCGGCTGCGGTACGCCGATCGACTGGTGCGCGGAGAGCAGGGCGCCGACCGCGGGGCTGGCGGAGCCGACCAGGGCGAGGGCCTTGTTGTAGTACAGCTGGGTGAGGCCGAGACCGCCGTACTTGGGGTCGATCTTCATGCCGAGCGCGCCGAGGTCCTTCAGGCCCGCGATGACCTCGTCCGGGATCCGCGCCTCGCGCTCGATGCGGGCGGGGTCGATCGTCGTCTCGCAGAAGTCGCGCAGCTTGGCGAGGAACTCCTCGCCGCGCCGTACGGCCTCGTCGTCGGGGAGCGGATGGGGGTGGATGAGGTCGAGCCGGAAGCGTCCGAGGAACAGTTCCTTGGCGAAGCTGGGCTTGCGCCAGTCACGTTCCCGGGCGGCCTCCGCCACCTGGCGGGCTTCACGCTCGGTCACGGTGGTACGTGGGGTGGTGGGGGCGGACATGAGGCTCACCTCGCCGCGAAGAGGGATGATTGAGGACCGTTGCTCACTGACCAGTGCTACTGGATCGTTGGTACCCGAAACGGACCGACCCCACCACCCCTCGCGCGTCCGTTCGGCCGATACGGTGCGTGCGACGCGGTCCGGCGTCGCCCGCAGGCCCGGAAAGACCCGCACGTGCGAAACGGCCCGGGTCCACCGGGACCCGGGCCGTTCCTTGCGGTGAGACGCGACCGCGGTCGTCAGACCCGGACCGTCAGCCGTGGCTCGCCTTCGCGAGGGCCGGCACGAGGCGCAGGGCGTCCAGCGTGCCCACGCCGGTGGCCATGTCGTAGCCGTTGACGGCCTTGTAGCCCTTCACGCCTTCGTAGCTGTTGTCCGTGCCGTCGTTCACGTCGACGATGCCCGGGTTCTTCTGCTTCAGAAGGGTGTAGAGGGCCGCATTGATGTTGCCCAGACGGTGACCGGCCGCCTGGTCGGCGAGGGCGACGATGCCCGAGAAGAGCGGGCTGGCCTCGCTGGTGCCGCCGGAGACGTCCCAGCCGGTGGCGGTCGGGTCGTAGCTGGAGTAGACCCAGGCACCGCCGTTGACCGCGGCGGCCATCGAGATGTCCGGGGTGCCGCGGCGGGTGCCGACGACGTTCTTCACACCGTCCTGGTACGACGGCCGGGTGAAGACGTGGGACTGGCCGCCGCCGCTCGCGCCGTAGTCGTTGTAGACGCTGTCCGGCTTGACCCGCTCGCCCTTGTCGTTCAGGTGCAGCTGGGTGCCGCCGATGGAGGTGACCAGCGGGTCGGACGACGGCCACGAGTTGACGCGCTTGTTGTAGTACGTCTTGCCGTCGGCCTTCATGTCGGTGGCGCCGCCGTCACCGGAGGAGGCGAGGACCGTCACGTGCTTGCGCTGCGCGTCCTGGAAGGCGTAGCGCAGCTTCTTGATGCTGGTGAAGTCGCCCCTGCCGAAGCCCGGGAAGGTGTTCTCGGTGGCTCCGAAGCTCTGGCTGATGACGTCGCCGACCCCGTGGTCGATCAGGTTCTTCTCGGCGGACATCATCTCCGGCAGACCGGTGGTGCCCTCGGTCTCGGAGACGGCCGTCTCCACCAGGACGATCTTCGCGCCCGGCGCGACGGCGTGGGCCATCTCGACGTCGAGCGTGGTCTCGCCGGCCCAGCCGGTCATGTCCGAGTTCTTGGGGTCGAAGGCGGGGACGTGACCCCACTTGACCACCTTGACCTTGGTGCTGGGCAGCCCGAACTGCTTGCTGTAGACGTCCAGGTCGTGCTGGACGGTCGGGGACCCGAACGAGTCGACGATGACGATCGTCCGGCCCTTGCCCGTGATGCCCTTCTTGTACAGCGGGTTCAGGTTGTACGCGGTGCGGTACTGCAGCGGGGTGTAGCAGGCGATGTGCCACTTGGCCTGGCACTGCGCGATGGGGAGGGGGCTGGCCACGCCGTGGACCAGGTTGTGCCCCGCGACGGCCGGTGCCGCGAAGGTGTGCGGTACGGCGGCGGGCGCGGCGGTGGTGGCGCCGGCCTGGGAGGTCACCGCCAGTGCGGCGGCGACGAGCGCGACGGTGGCGGCGGACGCCGCGACTCCGCGCCCGGTACGGGCTATGTGCATGTGGTCCCCTGAATGGTCCTGAGACGTCCTGAGTCGGACGTGGTGGTCAGGCGCATCCCATCGGGTGAGTCATGAACAGAACAAGACCACAGCAAGACCCTTGAACCGCCGATATCGAATCCTTTACCAGCGGGTTTCGGTGACGGTACATCAGACCGCCGCACACAGAACGGCCGCAGCCCCCGCACAGTGGGCCCAGCGCATCACGGCTGACCTGGCACTCCGCCCTGACCTGCGCCTCAAAACCCCGCCTCAGCCCGGCTGAGCCCGTCTCGGCCCACCTAGAGCCCCGTGGGGGCATGCACCGCAGGCTGATCGCCCGGAAGTGGGACTACAGCAAGCGGCGGGGCAGGCCCGGCAGGCCGCCGACCGCGAGCGCGCTGAACAGGCTGGTGCTGCGGCCGGCCAAGGAGAATCCGCGCTGGGGCTGCCGTCGGATCCAGGGCGAACTGGTCCGCCTCGGGCATCCGATCGGCACGACGACGGTCTGGGAGATCCTGACGGCGGCGGGCATCGATCCGGCCCCGCGCCGCGGTGGGCCGACGTGGCGCGAGTTCCTGACCGCACAGGCCGAGGGTGTCATCGCCTGCGACTTCGTGCACATCGATCTGGTCGACCCGTGCCGGGTGTACGCGCTGGTCTTCCTCGAGCACGGCACACACCGACTGCACATCACCGGAGTGACCGCCCACCCGGCAGGTCCCTGGGCGGTGCAACAGGCGAGAATCCTCGCCGTCGAGTCGGGCATCCGGCTCGACTCACTGCGCTTCCTGATCCGCGACCGGGACGCGAAGTACACCGCATCGTTCGACATGGTCTTCGAGGCTGAGGACATGGAGGTCATCAAAACGCCGCCCCGTGCTCCGCGAGCGAACGCCCACTGCGAACGAGCAATCGGCACCCTGCGGCGAGAAATCCTCGACCACCTGCTGATATGGAACGAGACCCACGCCCGGCAGGTCCTTGACGCCTACGCCCGGCACTACAACCGTCATCGCCCGCACCAGGCTCGGAATCAGCTCCCTCCCCTCGCCCAGGAGCGCCCAGTACCCAAAGCCGACCTGACCGCTCACCGGCTCCTGCGCGCGCGAGTGCTCGGCGGCGTCATCAATGAGACTCCGTGTCCCTAGGCGGACGGCGACGCGAACCGGCCCCGGTCGGCCTGCACCGCCCATCCGTGCACCACCAGGCGCTTCGCCTTCGCCCGCACCCCCTCGACCGCCGAGGCCGTCAGCTCTATTCCAAGCAGACGTGTCAACTCACTGGCCTGCAATGGCACTTGTGAACCCTGAAGGATCTGCGCCAACTTCCGGTAGGTCCCCGGAAGCGCCGTCAGGTCCATGCCCGGCTCCCGGTCCGGCACCGTCACCCGGATCCCCCCGCCAGCCGCGCCGGCCGCCCGGGGCACCGCCGTGTCCCAGCGGTCGCCGTGCTCCGGCCGCAGCGTCCGCTGCTGCAGCCCCTCCCGCGCGCTGACCAGCCGCGCCAACTCCCCCTCGACCTCCTTGAGAGCGACTGCCACCCGGGCCGCCTCGTACCGGAGCCGCTCGACCTCGCGCCGCGCCCAGCCCTCCAACTCCTCCACGAGCCCCAACATCGACGACATCAGCAACCTCCTAGAGCCCAAAAGGCCGACGGGGTGACCGGGATGGCCCGGTACCCCGTCGGCAACCGGATGGATGTGTGCCGGCTACGGTCAAACGAGCACGCGACCGGGCGCGGGGGTGAGCTCCTCCTCCTCGTGCGGCTCGATGGCCAGGTGCGGGAGGATGCGGTCCAGCCACTTCGGCAGCCACCAGTTGGCCTTGCCGCACATGTACATCACCGCCGGGACGAGCACCGTCCGCAGGACGAAGGCGTCCAGCGCCACGGCGGCCGTCAGGCCGACGCCGAACTCGGCGATGCCGCGCTGGCCGGTGAAGATGAAGGCGGTGAACACCGCGATCATGATCAGCGCCGCGGCGGTGATGACCCGCGCGGTGTGGGTCACGCCGGCCAACACCGACCGGGTGTTGTCACGGGTGCGCTGCCACTCCTCGGCCATCCGGCTGACCAGGAACACCTGGTAGTCCATGGACAGACCGAACAGGACGGCGAGCACCAGCTCCGGCAGGTAGCCCTCGATCGGGCTGGGCGAGCCGAGTCCGAACAGCTTGGTCCCCCAGCCCCACTGGAAGAAGGCGGTGAGGACACCGAACGAGACCGCCGCCGACAGCAGGTTGAGCACCGCGGTGAACGCCGGGATGAGCAGGCTGCGGAAGGCGAGCACCAGGAGCAGGAAGCCGAAGCCCACGATGGTGAGGAGGAGCCAGGGCAGCTTGTCGGTGGTCACGGTCGCGAAGTCGATCATCGTGGCCGTGAGCCCGCCGATGTAGACGTGCAGCGTGGTGCCCTTGGTGTACTGCGGGATGACCGTGTTGCGCAGGTGGTTGATCAGGTTGGAGGTGGCCTTGTCCTCGGGCGCCGTGGTGGGGACGACCTGGGTGATCTCGATCGACGAACCGGCGCTCGGCGCGGTCTGCACGGCGGCCACCCCGGGCATGGTGGACAGGGTCTTGTCGAGCTGCTTGAGCGCGGCCCGGTCGGCCGGGCTCTCAGCCTGGGCGACGATCACCAGCGGGCCGTTGAAGCCAGCGCCGAAGCCCTTGGCCAGCATCTTGTACGACTTGTAAGTGTGCGTGGACGTCGGGTCGTTGGACGCGTCGGCGAAGCCGAGGCGCAGGTCGAAGACCGGAGCGGCCACCAGCAGCGCCACCACGAGCCCCACGACGGTGAGCAGGGCGGGGAAGCGCGGCACGACGCGCGACCAACGCGCCGCCAGGCCGTTCTCGTCCCCGTTCCGGAGCGCCCCGCCGGCCTCCTTCAGCGCGCGGCGCTGCTTGCGGCTCATCACCCGCATGCCGAGCACGCCGAGCAGCGCGGGCAGCAGCGTGACGGCCGCGATCACGGTGCACACCACGGTGATCGCCGCCGGGACGGCCAGCCCGTCGATGAACGTCAGGTTGACGCTGAGCAGACCGAGCAGCGCGATGCACACCGTGCCACCCGCGAACAGGACCGCACGGCCGGAGGTGTTGACCGCCCGCGCGGTCGACTCCTCCGGTTCCATTCCGGCCTCGAGGTTGCGGCGGTGCCGGGTCACGATGAACAGGGCGTAGTCGACGCCGACGCCGAGGCCGATCAGCGCGCCGAGGATCGGCGCGATGCCGTTCACGGACATCATGTGGCTGAGCGGGGACACCAGCAGCAGGCCGGCGCCCATGCCCGCGACCGCGGTGACGATCGGCACCACCATGGCCAGCAGCGACCCGAAGGCGATCAGCAGGATCGCGGCGGCCGCGACGATGCCGATCAGCGAGGCGTTCGACGCCGGGGTCTCCTCGGCACCCGCGATGCCCTTGCCGCCGAGCTCGACCGCGAGGCCCGGCTGACGGGCCGCCACCGCGGCGTTGATCACCCGGTGGACATCGCTCTTGTTCAGGTTGTCCGCCGCGTCGGTGAAGGTCACCGTGGCGTAGGCGGTGCGCTTGTCCGGGGCCACCTGGACCTCGCCGCCCGTCACGTACGGGCTGGCGACCGAGGCCACCTCGGGCATGTGCGACACCTGGGTGAGCATCGAGGAGATCCGCTGCTCGATGGCCGGGTCGGTGACGCTGCCCTGGCTCACCTGCCAGACGATCTGGTCGGCGTCACCCGACGCGGCCGGCGCAGACTTCTGCAGCAGTGCCTGGGCGCTGCCCGAACCCGTCCCCTGCAACGTGAGCGAGTTGTCGTAGTTCGTCTTCACTACCTGCGACAGCACCGCCAAGCCGAGCAGGAGCCCGACCCAAGCGATGATCACAACGAAGCGGTGCCGGTAGCACCAGCGTCCAAGGACTGACATGATCCTCCGTTCCTTTCAGTTCAGTCCCATCGTCCGGATCCGCGCCGTCCAGGTCTCCGGCCCGCCGCAGTGACTGCCCGGGGCGCAACCACGCCATCTGGCGCGGTTCGCGGTTTCGCCTACTGCGATCGCAGTAGCCCGGGTGGGATGGGAAAGGACAAGGAAGAAGGCGGACTTCACCCCGCCGTCGCGGTCACATCGCGGCGGCGGGGCTCAGGGCCTGGGACGTGGCGCGTCCACCAGACCGGTCTGGTAGGCGAGCACGACGAGTTGTGCGCGGTCCCGCGCACCGAGTTTGGCCATCGCATGGTTGGCGTGGGTCTTGACGGTCAGCGGGCTGAGCGTGAGCTGACTGGCGATCTCCGCGTTGGACATGCCGTCGGCGACCAGGGCCACCACCTGGCGTTCGCGTTCGGTGAGCGTGGCGACCAGTGGCGAGGGGCGGACCGGTTCGGTGTCGTGCAGCGTGAGGAACCTGCCGATGAGGCCCCGGGTCGCGGACGGCGAGAGCAGGGCCTCGCCCCGGGCCACCGTGCGGATCGCGTCGATGAGGACCTCGGGGCGCGCGCCCTTGCCGAGGAAGCCGCTGGCTCCCGAGCGCAGCGCCTCGAAGACGTAGTCGTCGACCTCGAACGTCGTCAGGATCAGCACCCGTACGTCGGCGAGGCTGTCGTCCGCCGTCATCCGCCGGGTCGCGGCCAGCCCGTCGAGGCCCGGCATCCGGATGTCCATCAGGACGACATCCGGACGGGTCTCATGGGCGACCCGGACCGCGTCGTCGCCGGTGGCCGCCTCGCCCACCACGGTCAGCCCCGGCGCACGGTCGATCACCAGCCGCAGGCCGGCCCGGACCAGGTCCTGGTCGTCGGCGATGACCACGCGGGTCGGCACCGCGGCGTCCGGAGCCGCCGGTAAAGTCGCGTTCACACGCCCTCGATTCCGGCTGCCCGCAACGGGAGTTCGGCGAACACGCGGTAGCCGCCCTCGGGCTTCGGTCCCACCGCCAGCCGTCCGCCGACCGCGGTCACCCGCTCCCGCATGCCCACCAGGCCGTGTCCTCCGACCGTGCCGACTCCGACGATGCCGCCCGCCATCCGCCGGCTCCCCCAGGGGACCGGCTTGCCCTCGTCCTCGACCGCGAGCCGCAGCGCCCCGGGCCCGTAGCCCAGCCGCACCACCGTGTTGACGCAGCCCGCGTGCTTACGGGTATTGGTCAGCGACTCCTGGATGACTCGGTAGGCGGTCAGCTCCACGGCCTCGGGCAGCGGCCTCGCCTGGCCGGTCACCTCGCGGGTGACCTGAAGGCCCGCGCCGGTGAACGAGGCGATCAGGTCTTCGAGCCTGTCCAGACCCGGCACCGGCTCCGTCGGCTCGTCCGACTCGACCGTACCGGGCTGACGCAACAGCCCGACCGTCAGTCGCAGTTCCTCCAGGGCTTCGGCGCTGGCGTGCTGGATGTGCGCGATCGACTCCAGTGCCTGGGTCCGGTCCTCGTCCTCCAGCAGGCAGGCGAGCGCGCCGGCCTGGACGTTGATCAGCGCGACATGGTGGCCCACCGCATCGTGCAACTCCCGTGCGATCCGCAGCCGTTCCTCCGCCACCCGGCGGTTCGCCTCGCCCTCCCTGGCCTGTTCGGCGCGCTTGGCGCGCTCCTCGGCCTCGGCGACATAGGCGCGGTGGCTGCGTGCGGCGAGACCGGTACTGACGGCCAGCGCCGCCCACAGCACGATGACCACGCCCGTGATGCCGGGGTGGGTGATGAGCGAAGCGACGAGCAGCGTCGTCTTGACGGTGACGCCGACCGCGAGCGCCCGGCCCGGCGAGGACTCCAGCGCCACCCAGTACAGCGTGCAGAAGACCGCGAGCAGGGTCAGCGGATAGACCATCCCGTCGGCCATCAGCGCGACCGACCCGATGACCGTGACCGCGACCGTGCCGAGCGGGTACCGCCGGCGCACCGCCAGGGCCGCGTAGACCACGACGGAGACCGGCCAGCTGAGCGGCTGGTGCGAACCAAGCACCTGCACGGCCGCTGGGACGGTCGCCACCATGAACAGCACCATCGACGCCAACGACGAGAGCAGCAGGACCAGTTGCTGCTTCACCACCAGCCTGTTCCAGGGAATCACCGCGGTGGTCAGCACGATTGCTCCTCCATCGGCCAGGGTTCCTTGACCACATGCAGCAGCACGACGCTGAACCACGGGCCGCCGTACCAGTACTGCGCCCCGAGCGGTCGCGGCGAGCCCTGCCCGAGGCGTCGCGCGTACTGCTTCGCGGCCCACCAGAAATCGGCGATGACCAGCTGCCCACCGGGGCGCAACACCCGCATCGCCTCGTCGACCGCACGGTCACGGCCTTCGCGCGAATGGACGTTGTGGATCGCCACCGCACTGGTCACCACGTCGAACGAGTTGTCCGGGAACGGGAGTCGGGTCATGTCCGCGGTGTGAACCTCGACCCTGTCGGCGGCTCCGGCCGCGGCGGCGTTGGCGAGCGTGGCGGCGCGGCTGTTGCCGCTCTGGTCCTTCGACCAGAGATCCGCACCCTCGGCCTGCCCGTCCGGCAGTCGCCGCGCAGCCTCGATCAGCACCGCGCCGCGACCGCACCCCAGATCCAGCAGCCGCTCGTCGCCGTTCAGCCCGATCCGATCCAACTCCCGTTCCCAGACGCGCAGTTTGCCGCGCAAGGTGGTGTGGAGGTAGATACCGGCGGAGGCGAGCAGTGCCGTCCCGAGGACCGCGTTCGTGCCCCGGCCACGGCGCCACCGGGCGGCGGCCAGGCAGCACGCCATCCCTGCGACGCCCTTGGCCGCCAGGAAACCCGGCGCGTCGACCCCGTACCGGGGCCGACGCAGCAGCGGCGACGTGGAGCCGTTGAGTTTCTTGGACACCGCCACAGCGTCACAAGAGCAACTTCCCGGCGTCTTGAAGAAATGTTCCCCTCGCCCCTCCTTCGGCGCGGCGGTGCCGCCCGGCGCGGGCCGGACGGCACCCCCCCCCGCGGAACCGTTCGGTCAGTGCCCTGCCGGCTGACCGGCGGGCACCTCGTCGGCCACCTGCTTGGCCGGGCCCATGGCAGTCAGCGCCAGCGCGGCCAGTGCGGCGACGAGCATGATGCCCGCGTTCACCAGGAACGCGACGCGGTAGCCCTGGACCAGCGCGTCGAGGTGAGCGGGGTGACCGCTCGCGTGGCTGGTCACGGTGGACGCGATGGTCACCAGCACCGCGAGACCGACGGCCCCGCCGATCTGGCGGGAGGTGTTGAGCAGCCCCGAGGCGGCACCGGCGTTCTTCGGCTCAACACCGGCGGTTCCGCTGACGGTGGCGGCCAGGAGCATCAGGCTGGTGCCGAACCCGCCGATCAGGTTCGGGGCGAGGATGTGGGTCGGGTAGTCGGAGTGCGTGGAGAGCGTGGCGAGCAGGGCGATGCCCACCGCGGAGAGGACGCCGCCGACCAGCAGCAGCGGCCGGGGGCCGACCGAGGGCAGGAGCTTGCGGGAGGTCAGGCCGCCCACGATGAAGACCACGGTGACGGGCAGCATCGCCATGCCGGTGCGCAGCGCGCTGTAGCCGAGGACCTGCTGGCAGTAGATCGACAGGAAGAAGAACAGCGCCGTCAGCGTCACGCCCAGGCAGAAGATGATCAGGTTGGCGATCCGCAGGTTCCGCAGCCGGACCAGGTCCCGCGGGATGAGCGGGTGGGTGCTCTTGGCCTCGGCGGCCAGGAAGGCACCGAGCAGCACGGCGGCCAGGACCAGCGACAGCAGGACGCTCGCCGAACCCCAGCCCTTGTTGGAGGCCTCCGAGAGCCCGAAGGTGAGCGCCCCGATCCCGAGGGTGACGCACAGGGCTCCGGGCAGGTCCAGCCGGGTCCGCTCGCCGGCGGCGACGGGGAGCACCAGTCGCGCCGCGATGACCAGCAGCACGATGCCCGGCAGGACGTTGACGAACAGGATCCAGCGCCAGCTCAGTTCGGCGGTGAGCACGCCGCCGAGGACCACGCCGGCCAGACCCGCGATCCCGCCCATCATGCTCCACAGCGACAGAGCGCGCCCGCGTTCGTGCTCGTCGGTGTGGGTGGCGGTGATGAGGCTCAGGCTGGTCGGGGCCAGGGCGGCGGCACCGGCGCCCTGGGCGATCCGGGCGGTGATCAGGACCGCCGGGTTGGGCGCCAGGCCGCCGATCAGGCTGGCGACGGTGAAGAGCGCCGCCCCGAACAGGAACACCTGCCGGTGCCCGAAGAGGTCGCCGGCCCGCGCCGCCAGGAGCAGGAAGCCACCCAGGGTGATCAGGTAACCGCTGACCACCCACTGCTGCTGACTGGTCGACAGCCCCAGCTGAGTCCGCATGTCCGGCAGGGCCACCGTGACGATGGTGGCATCGAGCACGACCATGAACAGGGCAAGACAGGACATGGTCACGATCACGCCGAGTGGCACATTCGGCCGGAGAGCTTGGGGCGTGGACGCGATTCGGGCCTCGGACATGACGTCTCCTCAGTGGCCAATCACGAGTGAACAGCGTTCACCAGTGAACACTGTTCACTCGTGAACGGCGTTCACGGTAACCTGGAAGCCCGGGGGTGTCAATCAAGCTGAAGGAGAGTCAATGCGGCTGCGCAAAACCGACATTGTCGACGAGGCGCTGCGCTTCCTCGACGCCGAGGGCCTGGACCAACTCACCATGCGCAAGCTCGGCGCGGCACTCAACGTGCAGGGCGGCGCCCTCTACCGGCACTTCCCGAACAAGGAGGCCCTGCTCGACGCGGTGGCCGACAAGGTCGTCGAGGGAGTCGGCGACGGGCTGCCCGACGCCCCGTGGCCCGAGCAGATCCACATCCTGGGCAGCCGGCTGCGCGCGGCCATGTTCAGCCACCGGGACGGCGCCCGCGTGGTGGCCGGCACCTTCGCCCCCGGAGCGAACACCATCATGAGCTCGGACGTGGCCGTCCAGGTGCTCTGCCGGGCCGGCCTGCCGCCCGCCCAGGCGGGCTGGATCGCCTTCGCACTCTTCTACTACGTCCTCGGACACACCATCGAGGAGCAGGCCCAGCTCCAGCTGCCGACCGACCGCGACTGGCGGATCCGCACCGAGCGGCTCAACGTCGACGTGTCGCCCCAGTACGCGGCCGCACTCGACGCGCTGGCGGACGCAGACCCGGCCGAGCGGTTCGACTTCGGGCTGGGCCTCTTCGTCGAGGGGCTCCGCCAACTCCCGGGGGTCCAGCCGGCGCAGGACTGACCGACTCCCTCCAACCCCTCGGCAACCAGTGGAGGCAATTCCAACACATCCCAACTCTCAACGCTGAGAGCGTATTTGAAGTCAGCGAGGATCGTTTCACCCTGGTGGGGGCCATCCACTGGCACTCGTGCGCGCGGTGCTGCGGCATGCCCCAGCCCGATCGGAACGGGGCGCCGTCGGAACAGCAGGCGGTCCGGTCCGGGCGCGAGCATGCTCAACGATCAACCGCCAACCAGCGCGACGGAGCTGACCGGCACTCAGCGCAGGCTGAATGAACAGGCCACCACCAGGCGACACTTGCTTGGCCAACCGCGGCGATTCCGCAGCTGGGGCGGCGTGTCGCTCGATCCCAACCCTCCGGGGGCACTTGGAGAGTCAGGCTTTGAGGTTGCTAGAATGTTTCTCACTCCACATCACACTGGTCTGCTGACGGGGTAGTTGGCGACGGGGGACCGACGCCGCCATCGACTCCGACAAGCCCGCTGGACAGCCCACCAGCTGGGCCTACGACCGCGTCGGCCAGGCACCGACCGGCCGCCGCACGGCACTGGATACGCACGGCACTGGATGTTGACCCGCCGTATCAGCGTGGCTATGTTATGTTCGATTTTGCGCGGGTGCGGCGGAGTCGGACGATTCGACCGAGTGACACCACGACGAGGCCACGGAGCACGTGACCCGGCCAGGATCCCGCAAGTCTCGGTGATCACGATGACCGCTCCATGCGAACCATCACAAGATCCCAACTTTTGCTCAGAACCAACTCAAAACCCATACATTTGAGTTGGGTGAGTCGGTCGGCGCCACCCGGCAGACCCACACCACCGGCAGACCACTCGACGGAGCCGTCAGGAGGCCCCCGGCAGAGTCCAGCCGCAAGCAAGCACTTTTGATCGTCATATAACGTGCGAGACGGGGGAGTTGAGCACAGAGTGGTCTCAGATCAGACGTGCGGTCTACGCGTGTTCACGCGCCCCACTGTCGACAACAGGTCGAACCCGCCATCGGATGGGCGCGCCGTTCCGAGAACCGGAACGCTGGTGCCACGTTCGACCAGACCCCTTCTCACATTACCTCAAGCATTCTCATTCCAGGGGGATTCGATGAGAATCGAAGTAATGGTCTCCGACGACTTGCTGCTGTCCCGGAGCGCGCTCGCCACACTGATCGAGAAGCGTGAGGAGATCCTCGTCGTCGGGGCGGTCGGCGGCGATGCCGACGCGCTGGAATTCGCCGAGATCCATCGGCCGGATATCGCGATCATCAGCTTCGACGGCGTCGACAGCAATGCGATCACCGTCGCCGAGAAGATATCGAGTCTTCCGGAATGCCGGAGCCTGCTCCTGGCCGAGCGCTTCACCCGGTCGATCGTCCGCCAGTCCTTCTCCGCCGGGGTCGACGGCATGCTGCAGCGGAGCGTGGCGCCGAACTGGTTCTTCGAGGCCCTGCACCGACTCTACCAGGGCGAACGCGTCTTCGATGCGGACCTGACGGTCGCCGCCCTGGCCAATGCGGGCTGCCCGCTCAGTTCACGCCAGCTCGCGGTGCTGGAGCGCCTCTCCTACGGGGACACCACCGTCGAGATCGCGGCCCGACTGCACCTCTCCGAAGGGACCGTGCGCAACTACCTCTCATCACTGGTGACGAAGCTCGGTGCCCGGAACCGCATCGACGCATTACGGATCGCCCGAGACGCACGCTGGCTCTGAACGTCGAACTCGCCTAATTCATCAACCTTGTGGGGGCATGGTAAATGAACACGGATGTGGTGACGGCCGATGTCGTCGGGGACATCGCCGTGGTGCTCGGGGCGTCGAGCCTGCTCGGCGCCGTCGCGCGCCGGCTCGGACAGCCGACCGTGATCGGCCAGATCGCCGCCGGCATCATCCTCGGACCGAGCCTGCTCGGCAGGATTCCGGGCGATCCGACGGCCCACCTCTTCACGGCCAAGGCGGTGCCCTTCATCTCCGTCATCGCCCAGATCGCCGTCGTCATCTTCATGTTCGGCGTGGGCTACGAGATCGACCTCAGATCCGTCCGAAGATTCCGCAAACCGGTCGCCCTCATCTCCGTGGGGGCGATGCTCGTTCCGCTGGTCCTCGGTGCCGGCATCGCCTTGACGGTGCAGCACTCCGGCGCCTTCGCCGGCCAGCACGCCAGCGGCCGTTCGTTCGTGCTCTTCTTCGGCGTCGCGACGTCGATCACCGCGCTCCCGGTGCTCGCGGCGATCATCCGGGAACGGGGGCTCGCCGGGACCCCGGTGGGTGACATCGCCACGGCGGCCGCCGGGTTCATGGACGTGTCCGCCTGGCTCGTGCTCGCCGCCGCCCTCATCGGCACCAAGGCGGGCGGGAGCAGGCCGTGGCTGGAGACGCTGCTGCTCCTCGCCTGCTTCCTGGCCGTGATGGCCTTCGTGGTCCGCCCGGTGCTCGGCTGGTGGATCCGACGCGCGAACAGCGTGGTGTCGAGCCAGGTTCCGATCGCCCTGGTGCTCGCGACGGCGGGCGCGTGGGTCACCGCCACCCTCGGCCTGCACCCGATCTTCGGCGCCTTCGTGGCCGGACTCGTGATGCCCAAGCCGGACGGCGCGCCGGACGCGGACGTGCTGCGCTCGACGGACCAGGCGGCCGGACTGCTGCTGCCCCTGTTCTTCGTCGTCACCGGGCTGACCACCAACATCGGCGCGCTGAGCGGTCCCGACCTGCTGCTGCTCGTCGTGGCCCTGGTCTGCGGGATCAGCGGGAAGGCCGTCACCGGCTACGCGATGGCACGGCTCGGCGGTCTCGACACCCGGCAGTCGGCCCTGATCGGCGCGCTGGTGAACACCCGCGGACTGACCGAACTCATCGCGCTGAACATGGGGTTCAGCGCCGGCATCATCGACGGGAAGCTGTTCACGGTGCTGGTCCTGCTGGCTCTGATCACCACCGGAATCACCGGGCCGCTCATCACCGCGATCGACCGCAGGAGCCCGGCCATCCCGGTGCCCCACCCCCTGGGCGCGGCCTCGGTCGCCGAGGCCCCGGACCACTCCTGAACTTCACAGGCACGATCAAGCGCATTCGTCGTCGGGTACCGGTTCACCCCTTTCCCTGTTTGCAAGATGGTGAGAAGTGATGGACAAACTGCTCGAACGGGACCAGGAAGAAAAGACGCTGTCCCGGATCTACACGGAGTGCTGCCGAGGCAGAGCCCGGATCGTCGCCCTCAGCGGCCCGCTGGGGAGCGGGAAGACCGCCCTGCTGGCCGCCTTCGCCCGCCACGCCGCCGACGCGGGCGCGACGGTCATCGAGGCGACCGCCTCGGAGTTCGAACGCCACCAGCCGCTCGGAGTCATCGATCAACTCCTGCTGCCCCGGCTCGTCTTACCCGGCGACGCGGCACTCGAGGTCCAGGCGTCGGCGCAGCGCGCCGGCGGGGCGGGAGCGCACAGCGAGATCTCCCCTTCCGTCCTGGGCGTGCTGCACGGCGCGTTCCAGCACCTGACCAGCGGCCCGCCGCTGGTCGTCTGCATCGACGACGCGCACTTCACGGACGTCGAGTCGCTGCTGTACCTGCTCGCGGTCGTCCGGCGGATGGGCACCGCCCCCATGATGATCGTCCTCTCCTACTGTCCGGACATGGGCCTGGACGACGTCCAGCGCCTCCTCCAGGCCGACATCCTCAGAATGCCGAACTGCACTCGGCTGGACGTCGAACCGCTGTCGAAGGCAGGCGTCGCGACGATGCTGGAGGACTGGCTCGACCCCGATACGGCCGACCGGATCGCATCGCAGTGCCGGCTGCTCAGCGGCGGTAGACCCCTGCTCGTGCACGCCCTGGGGGAGGACTGCGCCGTCGCGGGGGCGGCGCAGTCGAACACCTCTCGTCGGCTCGTCGTCGGCCCGGCCTTCGGCCGCGCCGTCCTGAGCTGCCTCTACCGGGCCGAGCCGGTCGTGCTCGAGATCGCCCAGGCCATCGCCACACTGGGGGACTTCCGGTCGACCGCCGTGGTGGCGCGCCTGTGCGGAACGGACCCGGAGTCCGTCGGGCGGGCCGCCGCGGCCCCGGGCATCGGCGCCCTGCTGGACCACGACCTGCTCGGCCTGCCGAGCGTGCGCGAGGCCGTGCTCCGCAGCATCCCGGAGAAGACGCGCCACACCCTGCCGTCACGCGCCGCCCGCCTGCTGCACCACGAGGGCGCCCCGGCGCTGGTGACGGCCGAACACCTGATGCGCGTCGACGAGGCGATCCCCTGGGCGAGGCAGGTCCTGTGCGAGGCCGCCGACCAGAGCCTCGCGAACGGGGACCACGAGAAGGCCATCGGATACCTCGAGCGGGCCCACCGCGAGAGTGCGGGCCGGCGCGAGCGGCTCGACACCGCCGCCAAGCTCGTCGACGTCGTGTGGCGCTACAACCCCGCGGCGACCAGGAGCTACCTGCCCGATCTGGTGGCGGCCGCCGAACGCGGCGACCTCTCGGTGCGGCAGTCCGTCCCGATCGTCCGCAGCCTGCTGTGGAACGGGCAGGTGGAGCTGGCCACCCGCGTGATGGCGCGCCTGGGCGACGACTCCCCCGGGGTCGCCCGAGAGGACTCCCAGCAGCTCACCGAGCAGCTGCGCCTGTGGCTCCCGCTCACGTTCCCGGGTATCGCACCCACCCCCGGGTTCCTGGACGCGTCCCCGATGGACGCCGGACTCGATCCCGAGCACCGGGCCGCGGCCGCGCTCGGCGCGGTCCTGCGCGGCGCCGGCGAGGAGACGGCCGTTCCCGCCGCGGAACTCGTCCTCCGGGAGGCCCTGGCCGGAGCGGCCGGCCCGGCGTCGTCGCTGGCCTCGCTGCTGGTCCTGGTCTACTCCGACCACCTCGACAAGGCCTCGCTGTGGTGCAACGCCCTGCTCGCCTCCCTCGGGGAGGCCTACGGGCTGGTCTGGAAGGCCCTGCTGACCACGGCGCGCGCCGAGATCCAGTACCGGCTCGGGGACTTGGCGAACGCCAAGCGCCACGCGCAGACCGCCCTCGCGCTGATGCCGCGGGAGAGCTGGGGAACGGCCGTCGTCATCCCGCTCTCGGTCCTCATCCTCACCACCACGACGATGGGGGACCTGACGGAGGCCGAGACCTACCTCGACCTTCCCGTTCCCAGCGCCGCGTTCGGGACCCTGGGCGGGGTGGTCTACCTCACCGCCCGGGGCCAGCTGCACTTCGCGCGCGGTCGCCATGGCTCGGCTCTCCAGGACTTCCTGGCCGCCGGGCACCTGATGAGGCTCTGGGGCGCCGACTGCCCCTCGGTGGTGGCCTGGCGCGTCGACGCCGCCCGGGCGTACCTCCACCAGGGCCGCGCGGCGCGGGCGAAGGAGCTGCTGACCGAGCAGCTGTCGCTGGTCGCTTCGAGTCATCCGCGCACCCGCGGACTGGCCTACCGCGCGCTGGCGGCCACCCTGCGCGCGGACGAGCGCCCGCCCGTGCTGCTGAAGGCGGCGAGCGCCCTCGACCGCTGCGGCGACTCGCTGAACCTGGCGTACACGCTCACCGACCTGGGCCACGCCTACGAGTCGCTGGAGGACACCGGCCAGGCCCGCTACCACAGCCAGATGGCCACGACGCTGGCCGGCCGGTGCGCCGCGGCGCGGCTGCCGGCACCACCGGTGGTGGAGGTCGAGAAGGCACCGCCGGCGAAGGTCCCCTGCGGCGCCGACGAGCCGGTCCGCCAGCTCAGTTCGGCGGAGTGGCGGGTGGCCGAACTCGCCGCCGGCGGCTCCACGAACGAGCAGATCGCCCGCAAGCTGTTCATCACGGTCAGCACGGTCGAGCAGCACCTCACCCGCTCCTACCGCAAGCTCGGCATCCGGCGCCGCACCCAGCTGCCGTCGCGCCTGTCCGAACTCGTCCCGTCACCGGCGCCGTGACGGCCCGGCCGTAGTCGGTGGTCGCCGCCGGTGTCCGCGAGGACGCCGGCGGCGCACTGCCGCCTCGGCCCGGGCGCTACTCGGTCCCGTCCGCGGCCCCCGGTCCGCCCTCCTGCCGCAGCACCGCGTCCAGTTCGCGGATGACCCGCTCGGTGCAGGCCGCCGCCGCCGGCACCATGTCCTGCATCAGGAAGAAGCCGTGCACCAGCCCCTCCCCCGTGACCAGGCGGGCCGGGACGCCCGCGGCGCGCATCCGCGCCACCAGTTCCGCGCCCTCCTCGTGGAGCGGGTCGTACTCGGCGGTGGCGACCACCGTCGGCGCCAGGTCGCGCAGGTCCGCGTTCAGCAGGTCCACCGCGGGATCGGTCCGCAGCCGCGCGTCGGGGACGTACTGCTCGTAGTTCCAGGCCATGTCGTCGGCGCTCAGCAGGTATCCCTTGGCGTGCTCGCTGGACGAGAGCAGGGTCAGGGTCGGGTCGACCGGCGGGTAGATCAGCAGGTGCGCGGCGAACCGGAGGTCGCGGGCCTCCAGGGCGGTGCCCAGGGCGAGGCTCGCACCCGCGCTGTCGCCCGCGATCACATGGCTCCGGCCGGGGAAGGTACGGGCCGTCCAGCGGGCCGCGGCGATCGCGTCCCGCAGCGGGGTGGGATAGGGGAACTCCGGCGCCAGCCGGTACTCGACCGCGACCACCACCGCGCCCAACGAGGCCGCCAGGCCCCGGCAGGCCCGGTCGTGGCTGTCCAGGTCACCCAGCACCCACCCGCCGCCGTGCAGGTATGTGACCACCCGCCGCTCGGCCGACTCCGCCGGCTGCGGGGTGTAGACCCTGACCCGCAGCGCCGTCCCGTCCGCGGCCTCGATCGTCCGGTCGGTCGAGGCCACCGCCGGGTCCGCGTCTGAGCGCGGGCGGACGGCGTTCCCCCGGTACCGTTCGCGGGCCTGGTCGACGGTCAGTTCACGGTCCGGAACGGGGGGTCCGTCGACGCTCTGCCAGGCGATCAGGTGCCGGAGCAGTCGGTCCAGAGGCATCGCAACTCTCCTACGTGCTCAGTCGTACTCGGTCGTGCCTGATCGGACGTGCTCGGACGTCCAACCGGAACGCACGCACTCCGAACCTATTTCGCAACCGCGGCGGTCTAAGCCGCCCGGTGCCGGAGAGGTGTGGAACTCACGGCAGTTGGTGCGTTTCTCATATCGCCCGGCCGGCGCGGCCGCGGATATCGTTGCCACTCGGTGAAAAATCGAACAAGGTGTTGGTGATGGAGAACTTGACCCGTTCGCAAACCGCTGACCTCGAAGCCGGCGATCCGTCCGACTTCCTCGTCCTGGTCCGTTCGATGTGGCAGGACCTCCTGGATTTCGAACCGGACGACGACCTCGGTTTCTTCGACTGCGGGGGCGACTCGCACCGGCTGTTCATTCTCATCGAGCGCCTCGCGAAGGCCAGCGGGTTAAAGCTCAAGACGGTGGACGTCATCAAGGCCGACACCATCGCCGGCCAGGCGGAGCTGCTCGCCCGGCTGAGGCGCGCCCAGCTCGAGGAGTCCCCCGATGGCTCCTGAGGCGGGCGCACCCGCGTGGGCGGAGCGGCTGGCCGGGGTGCCCACGATCCTGGAGATCCCGTCGGACCGGCCGCGGACCCACCGTCAGGACACCGCCACCGAGCGGCTTCCCGTCGTACTCCCGGTCGGCACGGCGGACGCCGTCCTGGCGCGGTGCCGGGCCCTGGAGGTGAGTCCGTCCGCCTTCCTGCTCGCCGCGTTCGGCCTGACCCTGGCTCGGCGGACCGGCGTCGACCGGCTGCTGGTGGGCGTCGACTCGCCTGCCGGCGACCTCGTTCCGGTCCGCATCGACATCGACGACGACCGCACACCGGGCGCGTTCGTCGAGACCGTCCGCGACTCGCTCGCCTGGAGCCTGGACGCCGACGGCGTCCCGTTCCCGCGGCTCGTGGAGCTGTTGGGCATCGACCGGTCCGGCCCGGGCCATCCGCTGGTCCAGGTGGGCTTCGGCACGCGCGACGACGGCCCGCGCCTCGACCTCAGCGTCCGGTTCGGCCCGGGCGAGGCGATCCGCGCCGGCTACGCCGAGTACGCGACGGGCCTGTGGAGCCGGGAGGAGGCGGAGAGCTTCGTCCTCGACTACGTGACGGCGGTGGAGCAACTCGCCGAGGCGGCCGGCGGCGACGCCCCCCTGGCGGACGTCCGGTGCATCTCCCCCACCGGCCTGCGGACCCTCGCCCGGATCAACGAGACCGGCCGCGACTTCCCGTCCGCCTCGCTGGACGAGCTGTTCCGCGCCGTGGCGGACCGCCACCCCGACCAGGTGGCCATCCGGGACCCGGAGTCGGCCCTGACCTACGCCCAACTCGCCCGCGCGGCAGCCGAACAGGCACGGCGGCTGCGTGCCGTCGGCGTCCAGGAGGGCGACGCCGTGCTGATCGCGGTCCCGCGGTCGGTGGCCGAGACGGTCGCCGTGCTGGGCACGCTCTGGGCCGGCGGCGTGTACGTCGGCGTCGATCCCGCCCAACCCGAGGCGCACACCGCGAGGATCGTCGCCAAGGCGGCGCCGACCGCGGTCATCGCCGCCGGTGAGGACGCCGACGCGCTGTCCGGACACGGCCTCCCCGCGGTCGGCCCCTGGCGGCCGGACTGGGAGCTCGACGCGCGGCCCGTGCCGCCCGCCCCGGCCGATCCCGACCGGGTGGCCTACATCTGCTTCACCTCGGGCTCCACCGGCGAGCCGAAGGGCGTGGCGATCCCGCACCGCGGCGTCATCCGGCTGGTCCACGACAACGACCGCCTGCTGCTCGGGCCGGGCGAACGCGTGCTGCGCCTCTCCTCGCTGGCCTTCGACGCCTCGACCTTCGAACTCTGGGGCCCGCTGCTGGCCGGGGCGACCCTGGAGGTGTGCCCGCCGGGGCTGCTCTCGCCGGGCGAGCTCGGCGAGTTCATCGTGGAGCACGAACTCACCGTGGCCTTCCTGACGGCCGGACTCTTCCGGCTCGTCCAGGAGTTCGCGCCGGCCTCGTTCGCCTCGCTGCGCCACCTCCTCAGCGGCGGGGACGTGGTGCCCCACGAGCACGTCGCGCGCGCGCTCGCGGACCACCCCGGCCTGACCGTCACCAACGCCTACGGTCCGAGCGAGAACAGCTCCTTCACGACGTACTACTCGGTCCGGGACCCGGAGCAGGTCGACGGCCCGCTGCCGGTCGGCGAGCCCGTCCCCAACACCAGCGTCTACGTCCTGGACCGGCGGGCGAGGCTGCTGCCGCCGGGGGCCGTCGGCGAGCTGTACACGGGCGGCGACGGCCTCGCCACGGGCTACGTCAACGACAAGGAGGAGACCGACCGCTGCTTCGGCCTCTTCTCCCCCGACGTCCCGGAGCGGGTCTACCGCACCGGCGACCTGGTCCGGATCGACCAGGCCGGCCGCATCCACTTCCTCGGCCGGGCCGATCACCAGGTGAAGGTCCGCGGCTACCGCATCGAACTCACCACGATCAGCGACGTGCTGGGCGGCTACCCGGAGGTCGAGGACACCGTCGTCACCGTCACCGACGCCGCCGCCGGGGCCGACAAGCGGCTGGTCGCCGCCGTCCGGCTGACGCCGGGGACGACCGTCACGCCGGTGGAGCTGAGGGCCCGTCTGGCCGAGCGGCTCCCCTCGTTCATGGTGCCGGCGCTCTGGGCTGTGGTCGACCGGATGCCCGTCACCGCGAACGGCAAGACCGACCGGCGGGCGCTCACCGCCGCCGCACGTCCCGCCAACGCGTTCCGGCGGCGCAAGCCCCAGCCGGACGCGTGACCGCGACCCGGACGCGGCGGCCCCGACCACTGTGGTCGGGGCCGCCGCATTCGGTGCCGGCAGCAACGCCGAGAGGGCCTTTCCGGCAGGAAAGGCCCTCTCGGTGCTGCCGGGCTCAGACCGTCTCGGCCTGCGGCAGCGGGGTGAACCGGCTGAGCCCGTTGGCCACCAGCCGGTCGAAGAAGGACTCGTCGAGCGCGACCGGCTCCGGGAACGACCGGCGCAGGGTGTCGTAGGTGTGGTCGCTGCGGAACGGCGCCAGCGGGTAGGCCGGCTCCAGGCCCAGCATCCGGCGGCCGATCTGACCCAGGTGGATCAGCGGAGCGATCTCCGGGTCCTCCTTATGCTGCATCGCCAGCTCCCACCAGCGCTCCGGCGACGCCTCCTTCAGCTGGTACCCCGCCCGGCGCAGCGCGTCGAAGCTGTACATCAGCGAGACCGGCCGGGGCCTGACCATGTGGTAGGCCTCGCCGCCCTGCGTGCCGACGGAGAGCCGGGTGATGTTGCGCGCGACGAGGTCGACCGCCTCCCCGGGCACCGCCTCGGCGCGGTCCGGGGCGTACCCGATCGCAACGCAGGCGCGCAGCACCGGCATCAGCAGGTCGGAGGTGGAGGTGTCACCGGTCACCGAGTGCCCGGTGACCAGCCCGGGGCGGTAGATGGTGCTGACCACGCCGCTGTCGGCCGCACGGCGCACCAGGCGCTCGGCGGCGACCTTGGAGCGCGGGTAGCCGAGCCCGCCCGCGGTGTCCATGGACGGCTGGGTGAACTCGTCCACCACGGCGATCCCGGCCCGGATCGCGTCGAGGAAGACCGCGAGGGTCGAGACGTAGTGGAAGCGGACCGAGATGTTCCGGCGTTCGCCGATGGCCGCGGCCAGCTCCAGCAGCTCCTTGGTGCCACCGACGTTGGCGGGCGCGAGCTGCTGGTACGGCGCGGTGAGGTGGACCGAAGCGGCGCAGTGCATGATCCCGGTGACCTTGTCGGTCAGGTCGTTCCAGACCTGGGGCGACAGGCCGAGCCGGGGGGCCTCGAGGTTGGCCGGCACGGCGATGAGCCGGGCCGGGTCGTCGGTGCCGACCTCGGCCATCCGGTCCCGCAGCCGCCGGTCGGCGACCGCCGGGTTCTTGGCCCGGACCAGGCAGTAGATGGCGAGATGTGACTGTTCGAGCAGGGCTGCGGCCAGATGGCCGCCGAGTGATCCGGTCGCGCCGGACAGGACGATCGCTGTCATGCCTTCCCCTGGAGAGTTGCGCCGGTAGGAGGGTGGAGCGGGTCGGGGCGGAGCGGTCGACTGGCGCGACCGCTCCGCCCCGGTTGTGGGGGAGCCCCCGGCCGGCGGCCGGGGGCTCGCCTGTCGGCACGACCGCTCAGCCGGCGGTCGGTGCGCTGCCGATGAGGTCCGCCAGGTGCTGGGCCAGCGCCTGGGCCGAGTTGTTCTCGGCCACCGCCTTCGGGGCGATGCGGATGCCGAGGTTGGTCTCGATCCGGGTGCGCAGCTCCAGATTGCCGAGCGAGTCCAGGCCGTAGTCGTTGAACGGACGGCTGGGGTCGACCGCGCCGCGGACGATCGCGGCGGCCTCGCCCGCGACGAAGCGGCGCAGCCAGCCGAGCCGCTCCTCGGCCGCGAGCGCCTCGAACTCGAGCCGCAGCTCCGAGGACGGGGCCTGGTCGCCGCGGTTGTCCTGGAACGCCTCCGCGAACGGGCTGCGCTTGGCCAGCGCGGTCAGCCACGGCGCCCGGGCGAGCGGCAGGTACCCGGCGTAGGCCCGGGTGTGGCGCAGCAGGGCGTCGAAGGCGTGCACCCCCTCGGCAGGAGCGATCATGGTGGTGTCCCCGGCCTCCGCCAGGACGGCACCCTTGCCGATCTCGCCCCAGGCGCCCCACGCGATCGTGGTCGCCGGCAGCCCCTTGGCCCGCCGCCAGGCCGCGAAGCCGTCGAGCCAGCTGTTGGCGGCGGCGTAGGCACCCTGGCCGGGCGAACCCAGCAGCGCGGCGGCCGACGAGAAGGTGCAGAACCAGTCCAGGTCGTCCTCGGCGGTGGCCTGGTGGAGGTACCAGGCGCCGTAGGTCTTGGGCGCCCAGTCCCGGTCGATCAGCTCGCGGGTGATGCTCGGCACGGTCGCGTCCTCGACCAGGGCCGCGGCGTGCAGCACGCCGCGCACCGCCAGCCCGGTGGCCCGGGCCGCGGCGACCAGCCGTTCGGCGGTCTCCGGGGTCGCGATGTCCCCGCGCTCGACGTGCACCTCGGTGCCCGCGTCGCGCATCGCCTGGATCTCGCGCAACGCCGCGTCGCTGGGCGCGGACCGCCCGTTGAGCACGATCCGGCCGGCGCCGGCCGCGGCGAGGTGGCGGGCCAGGCGCAGGCCGAGACCGCCCAGGCCGCCGGTGATGATGTACGCGCTGTCGGCGCGGAACACCGGGACCCGGTCCGGCGGGAGCACGGCCGCCGTGCCCGGTTCCACCGCCGTGGTGAGCACCAGCTTGCCCATGTGCTGGGCCGAGGCCATCTGCCGCAGCGCGGTCGCCGCGTCGGCCAGCGGGAACGCGGTCGCCATCGGCGGCGCCAGCTCCCCGGCCGCCATCTTGGCGGAGACCTCCCGCAGCAGGCGGCCCAGCCGGGCCGGGTCGGCGACGGCCATCAGTTCGAGATCGACGCTGAAGAAGGCCAGGTTGCGGCGGAACGGCGCCAGGCCCAGCTTGGCATCGCGGTAGATGTCCCGCTTGCCGATCTCGACGAAGCGGCCGCCGAAGGAGAGCAGGTCGAGGCTGGCGCGCTGGGCGGCGCCGGTCAGGGAGTTGAGCACGACGTCCACGCCGGCGCCCCCGGTGTCCTCGCGGATCAGCTCGGCGAACTCCAGGCTGCGGGAGTCGTAGACGTGCTCGACCCCCTGCGCCCGCAGCCACTCGCGGCGCGCCTCGCTGCCGGCCGTCGCGTAGATCTCCGCGCCGACGTGCCGGGCCACCGCCATGGCCGCCTGCCCGGTGCCGCCGGTGGCCGAGTGGATCAGCACCCGCTCGCCCGCGCGCAGGTGGGCCAGGTCCATCAGCCCGTACCAGACCGTGGCGTACACCGCGGGAGTGGCGGCGCCCTCCTCGACGCTCAGCGCCTCCGGCAGCGGTGCCGCGAGCGCCGCGTCGATGGTGGCGTGGCTGCCCCAGGCGCCCTCGGTGGCGGCGCTGGTCATCACCCGGTCGCCGACCCGGAACTCGCTGACGCCCTCGCCCACCCGGACGACGGTGCCCGCGCAGTCGACTCCGAGCGCCGGCGTCACGCCCTCGAAGGCGAAGTAGTTGCCGTGGGCGAAGAGGACGTCATGGAAGTTGACGCTCGCGGCGCCGATCTCGATCTCGATCTGGCCCGCACCGGGTGCCCGGCGGCCGACCAGGACGAGTTCCAGCGTGTCCAGGTCGCCGGGCCGGCGGATCTCCATCCGCACGCCGTCCTGGCCGCCGACGGTGGCCGGCCGGCGCTCGTCGGCGGCGAGCGGCGTGTGCTGGAGGCGCGCGGTGTACCAGCGGCCGGCCCGCCAGGCGGTCTCGTCCTCCGCCGTGTCCGAGGTGAGCTCCGACGCCAGGCGCTTCGCCACCGAACCCCGGTCGGGATCGGCGTCGAGGTCGATCTGGGTGACCCGCAGGTCGGCGAACTCGGCGCCGACCACCCGGAGCAGGCCCCGGATCCCGGCGTGCTCGAGGTTGACCATGTCGCCCGGCAGCACCGGTTGGGCGCCCTGGGTGATCCCGTACAGCCGGGGCGGGGTGCCGTCCGCGGCGACGAGCTGCTGCGCGACCTCGACGACCGACTGCACCAGGTCGCGACCGCGGGCGATGGCCTCCGCACCGGGCAGACCGGACGGCTGCGGGCAGAGCAGCACCACGCCGTGCCAGGCGGTGCCGGACAGCACGGGCTCGGTGCCGGCGACCGGCCACGGCCGGACCTCGCAGTGGCTGCCCTGGGTGCGCAACGCCTCCGCGAGCTCCTCCGAAGCGGAGCCGTCCTCGGCCAGGACCAGCCACGGCCCGGCCACGGCCTTCGCCGAGGCCTCCGGCAGCTCCGCCTGCTGCCAGCCGATGGTGAGCAGGCGCTCGTTGAGCAGCTGGTCGGCGTTCTCCTCGTCACCGGCGTGGGTGCCCATGACCAGGCCGTCGACGGTCAGCAGCACCGCGCCGTACTTGTCGGTCAGCTGCAGGTCGGCGATCACCCGGTTGCCGTCGCTGGAGCGCAGCTGGACGTAGCAGTACCCGGCGCTGCCGGCGGGCGCGAACACTTGGAGCCGCTGCACCTCCAGCGGGAGCAGCAGGCCGCCCTCGCCCTCGCCGGAGACGGCGGGCAGCGCGGCGACGCACTGGAAGCAGGCGTCGAGCAGCGCGGGGTGGACGAAGAAGCCGTCCTGCGAGCTGCGCAGCTGCGAGGGGAGCGAGACCTCGGCCAGGACGGTCTGGCCGCCGCCCGGGGTCACCCGCTGGTGGGCGGCGATCGCCCCCTGGAAGGCGGGGCCGTACTGGATGCCCCGCTCGGTCAGGGTTGCGCGCAGCTCGTCGCCGGACAGCCGCTCGGTGTGCTCCTCGATCAGCAGGTCGAGATCCAGCGGGACGGGCTCGCTCCAGAAGGCCGGCGCGCTGCGCAGGGTGGCCGAGGCGAGCCGGGCGCGCTCGTCGTTCTCGGTGGTGACGGCCTCCCAGTGCGCCAGCCCCGGGCTCTCCACGGCCGCGGTGGTGGTCACCTCGGTGTGGGCGCTGAGCAGCAGCATCCGCTCGAAGCTGAGGCCGTGGACCTCGGCGCCGGGCCCGAAGGCCACGGCGGCGGCGCTGAGCGCGGACTCGCAGTGCCCCGCTCCCGGGTAGGCCGCGACGTCCCGGACCCGGTGGTCGGTCAGCCAGGGCAGCGCCGCGGTGCCGACGTCGGACTGCCAGGCGTGGCGCTCCTCGTCCTCGTCGAGGCGGACGTGCACGCCCAGCAGCGGGTGGATCTTGACGGTGTGGGCGGGCCGCGACTCGCCGGCCTGGACCAGCAGGTGCTGCCGGGTCCAGGTCGACAGCGGGGCGTCGACCAGCGCGCCGCTCGGGTAGAGGGTGGCGAAGTCGACGCCGCCGCCCGCCGCGTGCACCTCGATGAGGGTGGTGAGCAGGCCGTATGGGGTCTCCTGGCCGCGGCGCATGCTGGCGATGCCGACGGCGGGCAGGCTGGCCGCCCGGGCGCACTGGTCCACCGCGCGGGTCAGCAGCGGGTGCGGGGCGAGCTCCAGGAACACCCGGTGGCCGTCGTCGAGGGCGGCCGTGACCGCGCTGCCGAAGCGGACGGCCTGGCGCAGGTTGCCGACCCAGTACTCGGCGTCGAAGGACGGCACCGTCGCCGGGTCGTCCAGGGCCGTGCCGTAGAACGGCACCGTCGGCGTGGTCGGGGCCAGGTCGGCGAGCACCACGGCGAGCTCGTCCAGGATCGAGTCGACCTGCGGGGAGTGCGAGGCGACGTCGACGGCCACCTCGCGGGCCAGCACACCGCGGGCCTCGTACTCCTTGACCAGGTCGCGCACGCGCTGGGTGGCGCCGCCGATGACGGTGGAATCCGGCGAGGCGATGACCGACACGACGACGTCGTCGTACTGCGCCAGCTCCTGCTCCAGGGTGGCGGCGGGCAGCTCGATGGAGGCCATCGCGCCCGCGCCGGCGAGCCTGGCGCAGAGCTTGGAGCGGCGGCAGATCACCTTGACGCCGTCCTCCAGCGAGAGCCCTCCGGCGACCACGGCCGCCGCGACCTCGCCGAGCGAGTGTCCGATGACCGCGCCGGGGCGGACGCCCGCCGCCTGCCAGGCCGCGGCGAGGGCGACCTGCATGGCGAACAGCGTCGGCTGCACCCGGTCGATGCCGGTCACCGTCTCCGGCGCGGTCATCGCCTCGGTCACCGAGAAGCCGGACTCGCGCTGGATGAGCGGCTCCACCTGGGCGATCATCGCGGCGAACTGCGGCTCGGTTTCGAGCAGTTGGGTGCCCATGCCGGCCCACTGGGAGCCCTGGCCGGAGAACAGCCAGACGGGGCCGCGCGAGTCGTCGCCGACCACCTCCGCCGGGGGCCGCTCGGCGACCTGGTCGCCGATGCCACGCAGTCCGGCGATCAGTTCGGCGCGGTCGGCGGCGATCACGGCGGTCCGCACGCCGCGGTGCTCGCGGCCCCGGGCCAGGGTGTGGCCGAGGTCGGGCAGGGCGACCTCGTCATGGGCGGCGAGCCAGTCCGCGATGCGGGTCGCGGTCGGCGCCAGCTCCTGCGCGGAGGTGGCCGAGAGCGGGAACAGCCGCCGCACCGGGGCGTCCTGCGGGCTCGGCTGCGCCGGAGTGTCGGCGACGGACGGCGCCTGCTCCAGGATCATGTGGGCGTTGGTGCCGGACATGCCGAACGAGGAGACCGCCGCACGGCGGGGCCCCTGCTCGACCGGCCAGGGCCCCATCTCGGCCGGCACGAACAGCTGGGTGGGCACCGAGCTGACCTCGTCGGCCAGCTCCGTCAGGTGCAGCACGCCCGGCACCACGCCGTGCTGGAGCGCCAGGACCGTGGTGATCAGGCCCGCCGCGCCCGCCGCGGACTCGGTGTGGCCGATGTTGGCCTTGACCGAGGTCACGGCGCAGGCGCTGTCGCCGCGGCCGTACACCTCGGCCAGGGCGCGGAACTCGATGGGGTCGCCGACCGGCGTGCCGGTGCCGTGGGCCTGGATCATGCCGACGGTCTCCGCCGCGACGCCCGCGTCGGCCAGGGCGGCCCGGTGGACGGCCACCTGGGCCGACTCCGAGGGCATGGTGACCGTCTCGGTGCGGCCGTCCTGGTTGGAGGCGACGCCCTTGATGATCGCGAGGATGCGGTCGCCGTCGGCGATCGCGTCGCCGGCGCGCTTGAGCAGCACCATGCCGCAGCCCTCGGACCGGACGAAGCCGTCCGCGCCCTGGTCGAACGGCCGGCACCGGCCGGTGGGCGAGAGCATGCCCAGGCCGGACGCGGAGACCGCGATCTCCGGGACCAGCATCAGCATGCAGCCGCCGGCCAGCGCCATGTCGCTCTCACCGTTGCGGATGCTCTGGACCGCCAGGTTCACCGACATCAGGCCCGAGGAGCAGGCCGTGTCGACGCTCAGGGCCGGACCGGCGAGGTCCAGCGCGAAGGCGATCCGGCCCGAACCCATGCTCGGGGCCGGCCCGGTGAACCCGTAGGGGTGGACCTGCGCCTGCTGCTGGGCGCCGTGGCTGGCGAGCGCGTAGTCGATGTGCGCCATGCCGACGAAGACGCCGGTGCGGGTGCCCGCCAGCGCGGACGGCTGGATGCCGGCGTGCTCGACCGCCTCCCAGGCGGTCTCCAGCAGCAGCCGGTGCTGCGGGTCGGTCGCCAGTGCCTCACGCTCGCTGAGCTTGAAGAACTTGGCGTCGAAGCCCGCGACGTCGGTGAGGAAGCCTCCCCATTTCGACACCGAGCGGCCGGGCACGCCCTTCTCGGGATCGTAGTAGTCCTCGGCGTTCCAGCGGTCCGCCGGGATCTCGGTGATCGCGTCACCGCCGCGCTCGATCAGATCCCACAACGCCTCTGGGGAATCGACTCCACCCGGAAATCGGCACCCGATGCCGATGACCGCTATGTCCCTCGGATCCGACATGACGACTCCTCCTCAGAATTCATCTGGTCTGTGCAAAGGGTGGGTACAGAACCGCCACGGCAATGGAGAGTTCCGGCTCGGAGCGGACCCAGACCGGCACCCGCGCACCGCGGAAGGACGCCTCCAGGGCGTCGCCGCGACGGCTGAGCTCGACGCGCCAGAACAGCAGGTCGTCCTTGGTTTCCGGGCCGTAGAGCGCCTTGAACGCCGCCTCCTTGGCGGCGAACAGCTCGCGGGAGGTGAATCCCGCCGGCGGCCCGAGCAGGGCGTGCCGCTCCGATTCGCGCAGCACGAACCGGGTGACGCGGGGACCGACCACCGCGTCCTCGATGTCGACGCCGACCGCCGCGGCGGTGGGGGTGACCACCGCGACGGCCAGCAGCTCCGTGTGGGATATCGAGCCGGCGAATCCCGGGGGGAAACGCGGCCTTCCGTCAGGTTCCCGCAGCACCACCACATCGGCGGCACCGGCCGCGACCAGCGCGGCCGAAGCCGCGCGGCGGCCGGCCGCGGTCTCCTGGGCCGGGCCGTAGGGCGGCCGCACCGGACACCATTGCGCCCGGACGTCCGGGGGCACTCCCACAGGCAGCCGCGACGCGGCCACCGTGCGCCTCAGGCGCGCAGCGCCAGCACGTGGCCGGCGAGCGAGTCGATGGACCGCAGGACCTCCGGTCGCACGTCGTCGTCCCACTCGAAGCCGAAGTCGTCCTCCATCGCCACCAGCAGGCTGACCAGGGCGTTGGACGAGACCCCCGCCTGGCGCAGTGACGCGGAGTCGGGGACGGCCGCGAGGAACTCCGCGTCGGTGAACAGTCCGAGCAGCAGCTCCCTGATCCGCGACCGCACCTCGGCTGCCTGGTCAGGCATGCGTCTCCACTCCCTGGATGAACGCGTGGACCAGGTCCTGGAACGTCTCGGCGTCGTCCACGTAGGGCACGTGGCCGGCGGTGGGCATGACCTCGGCGCGGCCGTTCGGGAACTGCTCGGCCAGCTGGTGGGCACCGGTCGGGCCGATCAGGAAGTCGTCGTCACCGACGACGACCAGCGCGGGCGCCTCGATGGCGGCCAGCATCGACGGCTTGTGCTCGTCCTGCATGGCCCGCTTCAGGCCGCTGACCAGGTCCTCGATGGTGGACAGCGCCGAGAAGGCCTCCCGGAAGGCGAGGTAGCCCGGGGCGCCGAGGAACTCGTTCATCTCGGCGCTGAACACCTCCGGGTAGAGGTGCTCGTAGAGCGCGGCGATGCCGTGGCTCTCCAGGGTGCGCAGCCACGCCTTCTGGATCTGCCGCTGCCGCCGCATGCCCTTCGGGCCGAAGACGGGGCCGGTGAGCACGATGCCCTTGATCCGGTCCGGGTGCTTGATGGCCATCTCGCGGGCCAGCACGGTGGAGGTGGAGACGCCGATCAGGTACGTCGACTCGATCTCCAGCGCGTCGAGCAGCCCGATCAGGTCGGCCATGTGCTCGTCCCAGGTGGGCTCCTCGGCGACGTGCGAGGAGGCCCCGTGGTTGCACAGGTCGTAGCTGATGAGGCGGTAGTCCTTCTCCAGCTGCTCGGTGAAGACCCGCCACGAGGGGCTGGTCAGGAAGAAGGCGTTGAGCAGGGTGATCGGCGTGCCCTCGCCGCGGGACTCGTAGTAGATCTCGACCCCTTCGCGGGTCTGGATCCGGGGAGTGCCCTCGCGGTAGGTGAGGTCCATCCGGGACAGGTTCTCGTAACCTGGCATGGGTTCTATCCTTTCCCCGCTCCGCGGGCCCCGGGGCCCGGAAGCGTGCGGGCGAATCCGGCGACGATGTCGGCCGCCGGGAGTTCCTGCGAGACGTCACCGCAGGAGAGGCCGCAGTACATCGCCATCTCCTCGATGCGGCCGCTGGTGGTGACGGTCGGCACCGCGGCGCTGAACCGGGGCACCACGTACGGCTTCCCCTCGACCACGGTGCGGCCGATGAAGTTCTTGCGCTGGTCCGGATCGCGGGTGACGTCCGTCGCGAGGACGCGGTGCCGCCGGCCCGGCCAGCCGATCTCGTACACGTCGGTGATGACCGTGTCGGCCTCGGCGGAACCGCAGATGGCGGTCTTGAAGAAGGGGTGCGCCATCGACTCGCGGGCGACCACGAAGGCGGTGCCGAGCAGCACGCCGTCGGCTCCCGCGGCGACCGCCGCGGCCGCCGCGGCCGGCGAGCCGATCCCGCCGGCCGCGACCAGGCAGGCGTCGGGCAGCCGGGTCCGCAGCTCGGCGACCAGGTCGTCCCGGTGCGCCGTGCCGAGCAGGTGGCCGCCCGCCTCGATGCCCTGCACCACCACGATGGCGCCGTGCCCGGCCGCGCGCTCGGCGTCCTGGACGGTCCCGACCTGGACGACGAGCCGCCGTCCCGCGGCGGTGATCCGCTCCAGCACGGCGTCGTCGGCCGGCCCGAACAGCGAGAGGTACACGTGCTGCGGCGTCTCGGCGAGCACCTGCTCGACCTGGCGGACGAGCTCCTGCGGACCGACGACCTCCTCGATCAGGTTCACCCCGACCGGGTGGTCGGTGCCCGCGACCAGGCGCTTGAGCATCGCCGACAGCGCGTCACCGGACAGTTTGTAGCCGCCGACGCAGCCCGCCGCACCGGCCTCGGACACCGCGCAGGCCAGCTCCGGGCCCGCGACGCCGCCCATCCCCGACTGCAGCAGGCTCACCCGGATGCCGAGCTCCTCGGCCAAGGTGGCGCGCATCAGCTCAGGCTCTCCACGGCGGCCAGCGCGGCGGCGGTGTCGCCGAAGCGCCGAGTCAGGACATGCACCCAGCGCTCCAGCCCGAACGCCAGGCAGCTGGTGTGCGCCGTGTCGCCGCCGGCCTGGATGGAGCAGCGCTCACCGAAGAAGTTCCGGTGGTAGTTGACCGAGCCGATCGCCAGGCCGTCGACGACGAACTCCTCCTTGACCGGGAACAGCCGCTGCATCTTGGCCTTGCTGCTGTTCTTGTCGAAGAAGGGGTCGGTGGCGACCTCGACCCGGACGTCCAGCCCGAGTTCGGCGATGAGCGCCAGCACGGTCTCCTTGGCGCGCCGCAGATGCTCCTTGGCGCCGTCCTCCGGGCCGATGAAGACGATCTCGCGCATCGAGAAGCCGAGCAGCCGCTGCAGGCCGTCGTAGTGGTCCTCGTTGCGGAAGCAGGTGGCCACGGTGGTTCGCATCACGCCGGTGTCGGGCAGCTCCTGGCCGGCCAGGTCCACGTAGATGGCGTAGCAGGCCGCCGACGGCAGGGCGAAGGCGGTCGGCTCCATGATCGCGGGCGGCACCCGGTCCAGCGGCCGCTCCGCCTCGGTCAGCATCTTGCCCAGGCGCGCCGGGTCGAGCCGGGTGGCGGCCAGGCCCAGGTGCGGGAAGTTGTCGAAGTAGTCGAAGCGGTCGAGGTCCTGGCAGCGGATCAGGAACGGGAACCGGAACTCCGGCGCCTGCCAGCCGTCGGCGAAGCGCCGGAACACCGAGTCGAGCGCCCGCAGCAGTCGCAGCTGGCCCGCGTCGAGAACGCCCAGGCCGTTGTCGTTGGTCATCAGTCCGCCTTCCGGTTGAAGAACCGCGCCTCGATCGCGTCGAGGGTGCGGAACTCGTCCAGATCGATCTCCTCCGGGTCGATCTGCTCGCCGGTCAACTCCTCCAGCAGGAAGATGAACTCGACGAAGGCCAGCGAGTTGATGGCCCGGCTGTCGATCAGGTCCAGGTCACCGGTGAGCCGCTCCAGCCCGGGGTTGCGGCCCAGGATGAACTCGTGGACGCCCTGCATGGCTTCGGCACTCACTCGGCGGGCTCCTTCACGCTCACGCCCGACTTCGCCAGGAACCGGCGGGTCCGCTTCAGGATCTGCTCGTGCGCCTCCTGGCGGGCGGGGTGCTCCAGGGCACGGCGGCGCAGGGCCAGCGCGTCCGGGATGCCGGCGTCGCGGTAGGCGGCGGGGTTGTAGAGGGTCGCGATGCTGTACTGGAGGTAGTTCTCCAAGTACTCGGCGACCAGGGGGACTTCGTCGGGATCACGCCGGGTCACCTGCTCCAGCAGGTTGGTGAACATCATCCGGCCGAAGGCGACGTGCCGGCTCTCGTCCTGGTGGTGCACCCGGTTCACCTCGCGGGCGATGTGCGGGAGCGCCATGTCGGTCGCCATGTGCGCGTTGAAGTGGTCGACGATCTCCTCGAAGATCAGGACCCGCGCGAACACGATCAGTTCGCGGGCGAGCGGCGAGAGGTGCTCCACCGAGTCGGCCTGCAGCGTCGGCTGCGCCGGGTAGAGCTTGCCGCCGTAGCGCAGGCAGAACTGCGCGAAGAACCACATGTGCTCGTTCTCCTCACCGATGAAGTGGTGGAGGAACTCCGAGACATCGGCGTAGGTGCGCTCGTGGATACGCATCACGACTTCGCTCAGCAGCTCGCGTATGCCGTGGATGTTGAGGCTGAAGAAGTTGATCGCCTCGAACCTGGTCAGCGCGAGCTGCTGTTCGCGCGTCAACTCGTCCCACATCTCCGTGCCGGCGAGCGTGGTCAGGCTCTCGCTCATCCACGGCTCGTCGGACGGGATGGCATCGGGCCATTCGAAAGCCGTGTAGGGGTTGTAGTAGCCGGACTCGGCCATCTGCTCCAGCCGGCCCAGGTCCAGGACGACTGGCTCGATTTCACGTACCGCCATGTGCAATCGTCTCCTTCAACGCACCGATCGAATGTCCGCGCGCACGAGGACCGGCGTCGGCGAGCCGCACTCGTGATAGCCCAGGGCGGCGTTGCCCCGAGCCGTGGACGGAATGACTTTGTTGTAGATCGACCCGAGGCACAGCTCCCGGAACCCGCCGGTGTTCCCCGAAAGCCGGGCGGCCAGCTGCGACTTGGCGATGTCGATGGTCTTGACGCGGCCGTCGTCGTCCTCGAGCTCGACGCTGGCGTGCGGCAGGTCGAGGGCGCCGCCGAGCACGCCGCAGAACCAGCCGCGCTTCGCCTCGGCCCGGTAGCCCGCCTCGCGGAAGCGCTCGGCCAGCAGCAGGCTGGCGGCGATGCAGCTGGTCGCGCCCAGGTCGTGCACCAGCTGGTAGTCGGCCTGCATGGCCACCGGGATCATCTGCCAGCGGTAGCCCGCGGCCAGGTACTCGGCGGTCAGCTTCCGCAGGACCGGGGAGACCACGGGAGTGAGCGCACCCGTCGTGGTGACGGTGGCCGTGTAGGTGGCCGACCCCGTGCCGGCTGCCGGCCGGGTCACGTCGGCGACGACGCCGCCGAAGCGGGTGATGTCCGGCTCCTCCAGGCGCCAGGGGGCCTCCCCGGCGCAGTCCGGGCACTCGAGCCGGACCTGGAAGTCCCAGGTCTTGTTGCGCAGCAGGTCGTCCACGGGACGGCCCGTGAACCGGAAGAGCATCCGGAACGCCAGCTCCGGCTGTGTCTTCGAGGTGCCGGAGTACATGCCGAGGTTGTAGAGGTCGTTCGGGTCGAAGCAGCGGACGCCGTCCCGTTCCTCGAACGGGAGGCCCGCGGCGACGAGCCGGTCGATCTCCGCCGGCCCGCAGCGCAGCATCTCCTGCGCCACCGATTCCGGCTGGCTCCGGTCCGAGTATTCAGCGGGAATGAATTCGATGGAATCCGCAACCCTTTCCCAGGGTGCCTCCACCACTACAGGATGGCCCGTCACAGTCCCTACCCCCCGGCAAGTTCGACGCTCGGATCCTCAATGACCCTGCCGACGGTAGCAGCGCTTCGACAGGCCCTCACAGATTCATCGCACACAATTCCGCGTGCATTCTTCACTCCGGAAAAGAATATGGCTGACCGCCCCACCGGGATCGGATCCCGCCGGGGCGCCCAGTCCTTTCCAGAACGTCAAACCCA
Organism: Streptomyces sp. NPDC002676; assembly: GCF_053592455.1. Taxonomy (NCBI): domain Bacteria; kingdom Bacillati; phylum Actinomycetota; class Actinomycetes; order Kitasatosporales; family Streptomycetaceae; genus Streptomyces; species Streptomyces sp. NPDC002676. The sequence continues at coordinate 104,355 of NZ_JBSFVT010000018.1, forward strand.
GTCAGAATGTCGGAATCAGTTCGCCGGCCGCCGGACGATGGTGCAGGAGAAGGTGAATCCACCGCCGCCCTGGATGAGCATGCCGAACTCACCGGGCGCCAGCGCCGCCGCCATCTCGGCCAGGTCCGCCAGGTACTCCCCTGGGCCCAGGCAGCCGGTGGAGTTCTCCAGGTACTCGGGCTGCCGGTCGAGGAGCATGCCGATCGCGGGCTTGAACACGTTCTCGCGCATCTGCCGGGCGAGCCGCGGAATCGTGACGCAGCGGATGTCCTCCGGCTCGACGCCGGCCTTGGCCATCGCCCGGCCCGCCGCGCCGAACAGCTGCTCGACGCCGGCCTTGCCGAGCTGCGCCGCCTGGCCCGAGGCCTGGAAGACCTTGTTGGGGCGGTTGAGGTCGATCGGGGTGCTGTGCCCGAGCGGCGCGGCGGCGAACTCGTCGTCGCCGCGCATCTGGACCTCGAACGCCGGGTCCGCGCCCATCTCCAGCGCCAGCAGGTCCAGCAGGTCGTTGCCGCCGCCGCTGCGGCCGAGCACGACCGCGACGCCCGCGTCCCCGTAGACGGCCTCCTCGTTGCTGCGCCACCGGTCGAAGCCGGGCCCGCAGAACCGGTCCGCGGCCGTGACCAGGGCCGCGGTCGAGTCCGGCGTGGCGGCCAGCAGCACGGCCGCGAGGTGCAGCGACAGGGCGGCACCGTTGCAGGTCTGCTGCACGTTGATCGGCAGGCTGGCGACGGCTCCCGACTCCTGCGCGATGTAGTGCGCCGCCGACCAGATGTCGAAGCCCTGGTAGTACAGGTTCGAGTGCAGCAGGTGGCTGACGGCACCCGGCTCCACGCCGCTCGCCGCGATCGCCTCGCGCGCGGCCAGCACGGCCATCTGCGGCGCCCCGAGCTCGTTCGAGACGGTCAGTTCGGTGACGCCGATGCGCTCCAGGTCCTCCGGGGTGAAGCCCTCCGGCGCAATCTCCGTGTCCGGCGGGAACCAGGCCACCGCCGCCTTGATGCTGAGCCCATTGCCCTGTTCAGCCATCGGCTATTCAGCCCCTTCTCAGTTGAACGTCCGGATGAATACACGGCAGCTGCGACCGACCGCGACCACCCCTTGCTACCCGGCCCTCGATGCCCGATCAACCCCTACCGCACCCTTAGCCGTCCGGGCGGCAGACGGCCGTAGGGGTAGAGGTGGGGTATCAGGCGGCAGGCCCGCGCAGTATGTTCGGCGGGGAATCAAGGTGGGCTCACGCATTCCGTCCGGGCCCGCCAATTGGCCTGACAATTCACGGGAGAGCCACAAAGCCGATGGCCGATGAAGAGAAACTGCGACAGTACCTGAAGAAGGCCACCGGTGATCTCCAACGCGTCACCCGGAGGCTGCAGGAGGCCGAGCTCAGGGAAACCGAGCCCATCGCGATCGTCGGCATGGGCTGCCATCTCCCGCCCGGCCTACGATCCCCGGCGGAGCTGTGGCGGTTCGTCGCCGGCGAGGGTGACGGCATCTCGCCGTTCCCGGAGGACCGGGGCTGGGACACCGTCGACCCGTCGACCACGCGCCTGGGCGGGTTCGTCGCCGGGGTCGACCTCTTCGACGCCAGGTTCTTCGGACTCGGCGACCACGAGGCGCTGGCGATGGACCCGCAGCAGCGGCTGTTCCTGGAGACCGCGTGGGACGCGCTGGAGCACGCCGGCCTGGACCCGGCCGGACTGCGCGGCAGCCGGACGGGCGTCTACGCCGGGGTCTCCTACTCCCACTACGGCGCCGGGGCACAGGCGGACCTCCCGGCCAGCGTCGCCAGCCAGTTGATCGTCGGCGGCGCCCCGAGCACGACCTCGGGCCGGATCGCCTACCACCTGGGCCTGCACGGACCGGCGATCAGCGTCGACACGGCCTGCTCGTCCTCGCTGGTCGCCGTCCACCTGGCCTGCCAGGCCCTGCGGCGCGGCGACTGCGAGCTCGCGCTGGCCGGCGGCGTCACGATCATGAGCACCCCGGACGTCGTCGTCGAGTTCGGCCACCGCGGCGCCCTCGCCGCGGACGGTCGGTGCAAGCCCTTCGCGGCCGCCGCCGACGGCATGGGGTTCGGCGAGGGCACCGGGCTGCTGGTGCTGGAGCGGCTGTCGGTGGCCCGGCAGAACGGCCACCGGGTGCTCGCGGTGATCCGCGGGTCCGCGGTCAACCAGGACGGCGCGACGAACGGCCTGACCTCGCCGAGCCGATCGGCGCAGGAGGCCGTCATCCGCCAGGCGCTGACGGCCGCCCGGCTGACCCCCGACCAGGTGGACGCGGTGGAGGGGCACGGGACCGGCACGGCGCTGGGCGACTCGATCGAAGCCGAGGCCGTCATCGCCACCTACGGCGAGTCCAGGCCGGCCGGCCGCCCGCTGCGGCTGGGATCGGTCAAGTCGAACATCGGCCACACCCAGACCGTGTCCGGGGTGGCGGGCGTGATCAAGATGGTGATGTCCATGCGCGCGGGGATCCATGCGCGCACCCTCCACATCAACCGGCCGTCCCCGCACGTCGACTGGTCCGCCGGCACCGTCGTGCTGACCGGCGAATCGGCTCCGTGGCCGGCCGAGGGCCGTCCCCGGCGGGCGGGCGTCTCGTCCTTCGGCATCAGCGGCACCAACGCGCACCTGATCCTCGAGGAGGCCCCGGCGGCGGACGACGACTCCGTCCCCGACAGCGCGGACGGTGCCACGCCCTGGGTGCTGTCGGCGAAGACCGAACCGGCGCTGCGGGCCATGGCCGCGGAGCTCTCCGAGCTGCTCCGTGCCGAGCCGAACGCGGCCGCCGGCCTCGGGAGTTCGCTCGCCCGCACCAGGACGGGCTTCAGGCACCGCGCGGTCTGCGCGGGCTCCCGGGAGGAGCGGCTCGCCGCGCTCGCGGCGCTGGCCCGGGGCGAGCAGGCCCCCGGCCTGGTCACCGGCACGGCCTCCGCCGCGCGGGTCGCGGTGGTGTTCACCGCCGGTGAGCCGGGCAGCGGTGAGCCGGGCAACGATGCCCCGGCCCGGACCCTGGCCGAACGCTTCCCCGCCTTCGCCGAGGCGTACGACGACATGCGCATGCGCCTGGAGGCGCGGCTCGACGGGCCGCTGACGGCGCATCAGGACACCGCGGTGTTCGCGCTCCACTACGCGCTGCACCGCCTGGTGTGCTCGTTCGGGGTGGCGCCGGAGCTCGTCGCCGGCGCGGGGATCGGCGAGATCGCCGCGGCCTGCGCCGCGGGCGTCCTGTCGCCGGACGACGCCGCGGTGCTCGCGGTCGCGGCCACCAGCGCCGGTGCGGACGGCCTGCGGGCCACCGCCGAGCGGCTCGGCTACGCGCGCCCCGCCCTCACGGTCGTCTCCCCCGCCGCGCCGGACGACCCGCGCCACTGGGCGACCGGCGACTTCCTGCGGGCCCCGGCCGCGGACCCGCTGTCCCTGGTCCGGGAGCAGGGCGCGACCACCTGCCTGGTGCTCGATCCCGCCGCCCTCACCACCGCGGAGGCGGTGCTCGCCCTGCTCGCGCGGGCGTACACCGCCGGAGCGCCGGTGTCGTGGCAGGCCGCGTTCACCGGCACCGGCACCCGCCGGGTCGAGCTGCCCGGCTACCCGTTCCAGCGCGAGCGCTACTGGATCGACGCGCGCGGCCCGCTGGGCGCCGCGCGGCCGGTGGACACCGAGCCCTGGGACACCGCACCGCAGGGCACCGCGCGGTGGGACGCCGACGAGCTGTCGCGGCTCGCCCTGGAGGAACCGCAGGCGGCGGGGCAGGAGCTCACGGACCTGCTGTTCGCCCGGGTGGCCGCGATGATCGAGGCGCCCGAGGCCGACCGGGAGCACCTGCGCGCACGGTTCGCCGACTCCCGGCTGGGCGACCTCGGCCTGGACTCGCTGCGCGCGATGCGGCTGCGCGACGGGTTCCGCGCGGACCTCCTGGTGGACGTCCCGCCGCAGCGCCTGCTCGGCGACACCACCGTCGCGGACATCGTCGACCTGGTGTGCCGGTCCCTCGCCGCCCGACGCCTCGTGGTGTCCGGCGACGAGGCGCCCGAGGCCGCCGGCCCCGTCGAAGAACTCATCCTCTGACGCCCTCTTAACGACAGGAAGGCAGGCATGTGAGCACGGACCTCTTCGCCGAGTTGTACCGCCGCGGGGTCAGGATGCGGCTGGTCGACGGCCGGCTCCACCTGACGGCCCCACCCGGTGCCCTGACCAGCGAGCTGCGTGAGGAGATGAAGCTTCGCCGGGACGAGCTCATCGACATCGTCACGCGCTCCCAGAGCGCGGGCGAGCCGGCCGGCCTCGAACCGCGGCCGGCCGAACGCCACGAGCCGTTCCCGCTGACCGACATCCAGCAGGCGTACTGGGTCGGCCGGACGCCGGGGGTGGAGCTCGGCGGCAACTCGACGCACTGCTACCTCGAGTTCGACGCGGCGGACCTCGACATCCCCAGGCTGAGCCGGAGCCTGGACCAGCTCGTGCAGCGCCACGACATGCTCCGGGCGGTCATCCAGCCCGACGGCCGCCAGCGGGTGCTGCCCGAGGTCCCGCCGTACGACATCGACGTCACGGACCTGTCCGGCCTCGACGAGGCGGCCCAGGAGGCCGGCATCGAGCGGATCCGGGAGCGGCTGGCGCACCAGGTCCTGCCCGCCGACCAGTGGCCCCTCTTCGAGGTCCACGCGACCCGGCTGGACGAGCGGCGCTGGCGCCTGCACCTGAGCCTGGACATGCTGGTCCTGGACGGGTACAGCTTCGGCATCTTCCAGCGCGACTGGTTCCGGTTCTACAGCCGGCCGGACGCCCCGCCCGCCCCCATCGAGGTCACCTTCCGCGACCACGTGCTCGCCGAGCAGCGGCAGCAGGGCGAGCCGCGGTTCGAGGCCGACAAGCGGTACTGGCACGACCGGATCGACCAGCTGCCGCCCGCTCCCGAACTCCCCCTGGCCGTCCAGCCCGGGCAGCTCGGCCGCCCGACCTTCGCCCGCCAGCACGCCCGGCTGTCCCGCGAGGGCTGGGCCGCCGTCAAGGAGACCGCCCGCCGCCGGGGCCTCACGCCGTCGGCCGTGCTCGTCACCGTCTACGCCGACGTGCTGCGGCGCTGGTCCAAGCGGCCCGAACTCACGCTCAACCTGACGCTGTTCAACCGTCCGCCGGTGCACCCGCAGATCGGCGACGTGATCGGCGACTTCACCTCGCTGGTGCTCCTGGAGACCAGGCCGGAGCAGGGCGACTCGTTCGCGGCGCGGGCGAAGCGGCTGAACCACCAACTCCTGGACGACCTCGGGCACTCCAGCTACTCGGGGGTCCGCGTGCTGCGGGAGCGCGCCAAGCGGCTCGGCGGCCGGCTGGGCGCCGCGATGCCGGTGGTGTTCACCAGCATGATCGGCTTCGACTCCGGCGGCAGCCTCACCGAGAGCGCCCAGGTGTTCGGCGACGTCGTGTACGGGGTCAGCCAGACGCCGCAGGTCTGGCTGGACTACCAGGTGCTCGAGGACCGCGGCGAGCTGCTGATCAACTGGGACTCCGTCGAGGGGCTCTTCCCCCCGGGCATGATGGACGAGATGTTCCAGGCCCACCACGACTGCCTGGTGCGCCTGAGCCAGGGCGAGACCGCGTGGGACGAGCGGGAGCTCGTCGAGCTCCCGCGGGCCCAGGCCGAGGAGCGCCTGCGGGCCAACGCGACCGAGGCGCCCATTCCCAGCCGGACGCTGTGCGGTCTGGTCGAGGAGCAGGCGGCGCGGACGCCGGACGCGGTCGCCGTGATCTCCGCCGACGGTCAGCACGGCTACCGCGAACTGGTCGACGACGCCTACCGGTTGGCCCATGCACTGCAGTCGCTCGGCGCGAAGCCGAACACCCTGGTCGCCATCGTCGCCGACAAGGGCTACGCCCAGGTGGCGGCGGCCCTCGGCGTCACCCGTTCCGGGGCCGCCTACCTGCCGATCCAGCCGGGTTGGCCGGCCGCCCGGCGGGAGCAGCTGATCCAGCAGGGCCGGGTCGAGGTGGTGGTCACCACCCCGCGGCTGCGTGACGAACTGAGCTGGCCCGAGGGTGTCCGGCTGGTGACCCTCGCCGACGCCGAGGTGCGGTCCGCGCCGACCACCGCGCCGCCGACCGGTCCCGCCCCGGACGACCTGGCGTACGTGATCTTCACCTCCGGTTCGACCGGCACGCCCAAGGGCGTCATGATCGACCACCAGGCCGCGGCGAACACCATCCAGGACCTCAACGACCGCTACCGGGTCACCGCGGACGACCGGGTGCTGGCGCTGTCCGCCCTGAGCTTCGACCTCTCGGTGTACGACGTCTTCGGCCTGCTGGCGGCGGGCGGCGCCGTGGTGCTGCCGGAGCCGGGACGGTCGCAGGAGCCGCAGCACTGGTCGGAGTTGCTGGAGCGGCACGGGGTGACGCTCTGGAACAGCGTGCCGGCCCTGATGCAGGTGTGGATCGAGTCGCACGGTCCGGCCGCCCCGCCCGCCGGGGACCGGCTGCGGCTGGCCATGCTGAGCGGCGACTGGATCCCGGTGGCGCTGCCGGACCGGATCCGCGCGTACTACCCGCAGGTCGAGGTGATGAGCCAGGGCGGTGCCACCGAGGCGTCCATCTGGTCGATCAACTACCCGATCGGCGAGGTGCCCCCGGAGTGGTCGCGGATCCCGTACGGCAAGCCGCTGGCCAACCAGACCATGCACGTCTACGACCAGGGGATGGAGCCCTGCCCGGTCTGGACGACGGGTGAGATCTACATCGGCGGAACCGGTGTGGCCCGCGGCTACTGGGCCGACCCGGAGCGGACGGCGGAGCGCTTCGTCACCCACCCGCGGACCGGCGACCGGCTCTACCGGACCGGCGACCTCGGCCGCTACCTCCCGGGCGGTGACATCGACTTCCTGGGACGCGAGGACTCGCAGGTCAAGCTGAACGGCTACCGCATCGAGCTCGGCGAGATAGCGGCCCCGCTGCTGCGGCACCCGGGTGTCCGGGACGCGCTGGTCACCGTGGACACCAACGCCCGGACGGGCAGCCGCCAACTGGTCGCCTACCTGGTGCCCGAGGACGGCGGGACCGCCGCGGGCCGGCCCCACCCCGAGGCCGCCGCCCTGCGGGCCGAACTCGAGGAGATCCTCCCCGAGTACATGGTGCCGCGCCACTACCTGGTCATCCCGCAGGTGCCGCTGAGCGCGAACGGCAAGGTCGACGTGTCGGCGCTGCCCGCCCCGCGGGAGCAGCGGGCCGCCGCCGGGCCGGCCGCTCCGCAGGACGACCTGGAGCGGACCCTGCTGCGGATCTGGCAGGAGTCCCTGGAGCGCGACGACTTCGGCACCGGGGACAACTTCTTCGAGCTCGGCGGGGACTCGCTGCGCGCGATCGGTGTCCTGGAGCGGATCAGCGCGGAGCTCGGCACCACCGAGGGCCAGGAGAACGGTCTGCGCCGGCTCTTCAGCAACCCCACGGTCGCCCAACTGGCAGCCGCCATGCGCACCGAGGGCTGAGACGGCAAGCGAAGAGCCCCGCCCGTGACGGGCGGGGCTCTTCGCTTGCCGTCTCACCCCCACCCGGCGGCGAGCGGCTCGACGAGCACACCGCCCGGGGAGGCGAACAGTGCGAGCCGCAGGCGCCGTGCGCCGATGGTGGCCTGGATCGGCGCGGAGCGGGCGACCGCGCCCAGGGAGAGCGCCCTCGCGTAGTCAGCCTCGATCTCGGTGCTCAGCACACCGATCGAGGGGAAGCCGGCGTCGTTCATCTGCCGGTCGGCCGAGGCCGTCTCGTCGCGCGCGAGGACGAGCACGCAACCGGTCCCCATCGCCGACGGCACCGTGCCCCACGCGGCCTCGGCGGTGACCGCGTCCCACTGGACCTCGGCCAGCTGCTCCCAGAACGCCGCCTCCGCGGCCACCTCGGGGACCCGGCAGACGACCGCGCGCAGGCCCCCGGCTCCGCCCGCGGCGTCGAACCAGGTCTCGGTGCCGGGCGAACTCAGCGCCAGGCACCGGGGGTCCCGCGCCGCGCCGGACTCCGCGATCGCTTCCGCCAGGACCGGCGCGCTGACGGGGGTGCCCAGCCCCTCCGGCGGCGGGCACCCGAAGACACCGGTGAACCCCCCGACGGCGCGCGTCGGTTCGGCGTGCTGCACGACCTCCAACTGGATGCTCTCCGGCGCGGAGTAGAGCGCCAGCGGCAGCGGCGTGCGGTGCGGGGTGACCCGCTCGAAGCTCTCCGGCAGGCTCGCCTCGCCGGTGAAGTCGTGCCGGAACCCGACCAGTCCGGCGAACATCGCGCCGTCCTCGATCGAGCCCTCCATGGCCAGATGGGAGATGCCCTCGATCATGTGTCAGCCCTGCTTGCTGTAGAGGCGGAGGGTGATCGGCACGCAGACCAGCGTGATGACGGCGGTCGCGCCCAGGGACCAGAGGACCGGGCCGCCGGCGTGGCCGGTGTCGTTCATCAGGTCCCGGGCCGCGGTCGCCAGGTGGCTGAGCGGGTTGACGTCGACGAAGGCACGGAGCCAGCCGGGCATGGTGCCGGGCGAGACGAAGATGTTGCTGCCGAACGAGAGCGGCATCAGCACGGCGTTGGCGATGCTGAGGACGACGGCCGGATCGCGGACCACCAGGGCGAGCACCGACCACACCAGGGAGAGCGCCACCCCGAAGGCGACGACCAGGGCGACGGCGGCGAGCACGCCCGGCGCACCGCCCGCGGGCCGGTAGCCCATGGCCAGGCCGAGGCCCACCACGATGGTGGCGGCGAACAGGTAGCGCCCGGCGTCGCTGATCAGGCCGCCGAGCACGAAGGCCCCGCGCCAGACCGGCAGGCCGCGGAAGCGGTCGAAGGCCCCGCTGCGCACGTCCTGGGCGAGGCGGGCACCGCCGTACATGGTGACGATGGAGATGCTCATGCCCAGCACGCCGGGCAGCAGGCTCTTGAGGTAGTTGCCGGGGGAACCGCTGACGGCGCCGCCGAAGAGGTAGGTGAACAGCACGGTCAGCAGGACCGGGATGGCGGTCGCGTCGACCAGCTGCTTGGGGTCGTGCTTGATCTTGAGCAGCGCGCGCTTGCCGAAGACGGCCGAGGCGGTGAGCGCCCCGGCGCGGCGGCGGTCGCGGCCCTCGGCGAGCAGGGCGTCGATCGGGTTGGCCGCCGCCACGGCGGGACGGCTGGGGGCGGTGGGGGCAGTCATGCGCTCACGTCCTCACGGTCGTTGGCGCCCTGGCCGGCCCGGTGACCGGTCAGGGTGAGGAAGGCCTCGTCCAGGCTGGGCTGGCCGAGGGAGAAGTCGGCGATGCCCACCCCGGCCTCGGCGAGCCGGGTCATGGCCTGTCCGACCAGACGGCCCACGTCGGTGGCGTCGGGCCGGTCGGCGAGCAGCACCGACAGGCTGAGCGGGTCGGCGGCGAGCTGGACCGTGCCCTCCACGGTCGCGGCCAGGATCCGCAGCGCGTGCGGACGCTGCTCGCCGTCGAGCAGCCGCAGGTGCAGGGTGCCGGAGCCGACCTGGGCCTTCAGCTGGGCGCTGGTGCCCTCGGCGACGACCCGGCCGTGGTCGATGACCGCGATCTGCTCGGCGAGCTGGTCGGCCTCCTCCAGGTACTGGGTGGTCAGCAGCACCGTGGTGCCGGCCGCGGCGATCCGGCGGACCAGCTCCCAGACCTGGTTGCGGCTGTGCGGGTCGAGACCGGTGGTCGGCTCGTCGAGGAACAACAGGTCGGGGGTGACGATCAGGCTGGCCCCGATGTCGAGCCGGCGCCGCATTCCGCCCGAGTAGCCGCCCACCGGCCGGCCGGCCGCCTCGGTCAGCTCGAACGCCTCGAGCAGCGCGTCGGCGCGGCGGCGGCTGGCGGCCCCGGACAGGCCGTTGAGACGGCCGAGGAGCAGCAGGTTCTCCTGGCCGGTCAGGTCCTCGTCGAGGGAGGCGAACTGGCCGGTCACGGCCACCCGGGCACGGATCTCGTCGGTCTCGGTGAGCACGTCGTGGCCGAGGATGCGGGCCGTGCCGCCGTCCGGCCGGATCAGGGTGGCCAGGATCCGGATCGTGGTGGTCTTGCCCGCCCCGTTGGGGCCGAGGAACCCGAACACCTGACCGCGCGGGATCGTCAGATCGATCCCGTCCAGGGCCCGCTTGTCTCCGTAGACCTTGACCAGACCGTGCGCCTCGATCGCCGGATGGTCTCCGGCCAAGCTTTTCTTTGACATGACGTAAGACTTGGGTATCTCTTACGGCTTGTCAAGGCTTCCATCGAGCGCATACCGTCGGACCATGGACGACCCGCTTCGCACCCCCGCACCCCGACGCCGCCTCCGGGCCGACGCCAGGCGCAGCATCGACGCCATCCTCGACGCGGCGCGGGTGCTGCTCACCGAACGGCGTGACGCGAGCATGGAGGACATCGCCGCCAAGGCCGGCCTCACCCGGCAGACCGTCTACGCCCACTTCCCCTCGCGCGACGCGCTGGTCACCGCGCTGGTCGAGGCCGCGGCCGCCGAGTACCTCACCGCGCTCGACGAAGCGGACCTCGACACCGCGCCGCCCGCCGAAGCCCTGGCCCGCTTCCTCCGTGCCGGCTGGCGGTTCCTGCTGCGGCACCCGCTGCTGCTCGACCCCACCGCCCCCGGCACCCCGCCGCCCCACCGCAACTCGCTCTCCGAGGCGGTGCCCCCTCGGCTGGAGCAGCTCATCCGGCGGGGCCAGCAGCAGGGCGTCTTCGACGACTTGCTCCCCGCCGGCTGGCTGGTCGCCGCCGTCATCGGGCTCCAGCACGCGGCCGCCGCCGAGGTCACCGCCGGGCGCCTGACCACTCATGCCGCAGAGGCGCTGTGCCTGGGGAGCGCACTACGCCTCTGCGGTGGAGCGGACGGCCGGTAGTCCCCGCCGTCAGAACCCGTCGACGTCGGGGAGCCCCCCGTCGATGAGGGCGAAGAGCTCGTCGTCGCTGGCGGAGTCGAGGGCGGCCTCGGCCACGTCGAGGGACGGCGCCCCGGGCTCCGGGTGGGCGTCGTCCCAGCGGCTCAGCAGCGTCCGCAGGCGCCGGGTGATCCGGCCCCGCAGCTCCTCGTCCGGCACGCCCCGCAGCAGCGACCTCTCCAGGCCGTCGATCTCGTCGAGCAGCGGCTCGGACTTCGGCGCCGCCTCGGGGACGAGCTTGCCGCGCAGGTGCTCGGCGAGTTCGGCCGGGGTGGGGTGGTCGAAGACCAGCGTCGCCGGGAACCGGCCACCGGTCGCGCCGGCCAGCCGGTTGCGGAAGTCGACGGCGGTGAGCGAGTCGAACCCGAGGTCGCGGAACGGACGGTCCGGCTCCATGGCCTCCGCGTCGCCGCCGCCCAGCGCGGCGACCGCGTGCGAGCAGACCAGGCGGAGCAGGAACCGCTGCCGTTCGGCCTCGCCCAGCGACGCCAGTTGCCTCGCCACGCCGCCGGCGGGGTCGGCGGTCGCCGCCCGCACCTGGACCGGGGTGGTGATCAGGCCGCGCCACAGCGGCGGCAGCCGGCCGTCGCGGGCGAGGGCCTTCAACCGGTCGGTGCGCACCCGGGTCGCCAGCAGGACCGGCTCGGCGCTGCCGCGGGCGGCATCGAAGAGGGCCAGGGCCTGCGGGGTGGACAGCGCGGCGAAGTACCCCGCCATCCGGGCCCGGCTGGCGTCGGTGATGGTGGCGGTCAGCTTGCTGGTCTGCTCCCACAGACCCCACGCCGCCGACGTCGCGGGCAGGCCGGCGGCCCGCCGGTGAGCGGCGAGCGCGTCCAGGAACACGTTCGCCGCCGCGTAGTTGCCCTGGCCGGGCGCACCGGTCAGCCCCGCGCCGGAGGAGAACAGCACGAACTCGGCGAGGTCGGCCTGCGCGGTGAGCTCGTGCAGGTGCAGGGCCCCGTCGACCTTGGGCCGCATCACCGCGTCGATCTTCTCCGGGGTGAGCGAGGCCAGGATCCCGTCGTCGAGGACGCCGGCCGCGTGCACCACCGCCGTCAGCGGGTGGTCGGCCGGCACCGCGGCCAGGGCCTTGGCGAGGTCGGCCCGGTCGGCGACGTCGCAGGCGACCAGCTCGACGCTCGCGCCCAGCCCGGCCAGCTCGGCCCGCAGCTCGTCCGCTCCGGGTGCCGCGGGCCCGCTGCGGCTCAGCAGCACGAAGTGCCTGGCCCCGCGCTCGGCCAGGTGCCGCACGACCAGCCCGGCCACCGTCCCGGTGCCACCGGTGACCAGCACCGTCCCCTCGGGGTCCGGCGCCTGGGGGACGGTCAGCACGATCTTGCCGGTGTGCCGGGCCTGGCTCATGAAGCGGAACGCCGCGACCGCGTGGCGGACGTCCCAGGTGGTCCGGCGCGGCAGCGCCAGCGCGCCGGCCCGGAACAGGTCCATCACCTCGGCCAGCATCTCCTGGATGCGGTCCGGACCCACCTCGTTCAGGTCGAACGCCCGGTAGCCGACCTCGGGGTGGCCGGCGCGGACCTCGCCGTCGTCCCGGACGTCGGTCTTCCCCATCTCCACGAAGCGTCCGCCGGGCCGCAGCAGCCGCAGCGAGGCGTCGACGAACTCCCCGGCCAGCGAGTTCAGCACGACGTCCACGCCCTGCCCGGCCGTGGTGTCGGCGAACTGCCGCTCGAAGTCGAGGCTGCGGCTCGACGCGATGTGCGCGCCGTCCAGTCCGGCGGACCGCAGCACCGGCCACTTGCGCTCACTGGCGGTCGCGAACACCCGTGCGCCGCGGTGCTTCGCGAGCTGGACGGCCGCCATGCCGACGCCGCCGGTCGCGGCGTGCACCAGCACCGACTCGCCGGACCGCAGCCCGGCCAGCTCGAACAGCGCGTAGTGCGCGGTGAGGAACGCCACCGGCACCGAGGCGGCCTGCTCGAACGACCACCCCTCGGGGATCTTCGCGAGCAGCCGGTGGTCGGTCACCGCGACCGGGCCGAACGCGTGGGTCAGCAGGCCCAGCACCCGGTCCCCCGGCGCCAGGTCGCGGACCTCGCTGCCGACGGCCGTCACCGTGCCCGCGCCCTCACCGCCGAGGTCCGTCTCACCGGGCAGCAGCCCCAGCGCGACGACCACGTCGTGGAAGTTGAGCCCGGCCGCGCGCACGGCCAGCCGCACCTCGCGCGGACCGAGCGGCTCGGTCGGCGCCGGGCACGGCGCCAGCGTCAGCCCCTCCAAGGTCCCGGTGCCGGCGCACTCCAGACGCCAGGCGGCCGCCCCGGCGGGCGGCACCAGGCTCTCGCCGCTGTCCGCCCTGGCCAGCCGCGGCACCAGCAACTGATCTGCCCGGATGGCGAGTTGAAGCTCGTCGCAGTCCGCGACCGCCGCCCAGGCCGACGCCGATCCGGCGTCGTCCGGCAAGCCGCCGTCGTCGACCAGGACGAACCGGTCCGGGTGCTCCGCCTGCGCGCTGCGCACCAGGCCCCACACGGCGGCGCACTCCAGGTTCGCGAGATCGTCCCCGGCCACCGCCGCGACCGCGCCCTGGGTCCTGAACACCAGGCGGGCGGAGGCGAGTTCATCGGCCGCCAGCCACTCCTGCGCCGCGCCCAACGCGGCCGCGGTGACCGCGCGCACCCGGGCGCTCAGGTCGTCGCCGCCGCCCGCGGGCTCGGGGGCGCTCCAGACCACGAGGTCGGGGGCGGGCGTTCCGTCGGCGATCGCGGCGCGCAGCCCGGCCAGGTCGCCGTACCCGTCGACCACCGCGCCGCCGTCATCGAGCCGCCGCGCGAACGCCGTCGCGGACTCCGTCGCGCCCGCGCCCAGGACCGCCCAGCGCGACCGGGCCCGGCCCGTCCCGGACTCGGGCCGGGTGACCGGCGCCCAGTCGAGCCGGAAGAGCGCGTCGCGCCGCGCGCCGGTGTCCATCGTCCGCAGCTGCTCGGCCGACACCGGGCGCACCACGATGGCGCCCACCGAGACGACGGGCCTGCCGTCGAGGTCGGCGGCCGTCAGCGCCACCCGGTCCGGGCCGATCCGCCGCACCCTGACCCGCAGGTCGGCCGCGCCCGAGGCGACCAGGGCCACCTCGCTGAACACGAACGGCAGCCACAGGCCCGCACCGGTCGGTGAGTCCTCCTGCGCCATCAGGATGCCGGCCGCCTGCGCCGCCGCGTCCAGCAGCGCCGGGTGGACCGCGAACCGCCCGGCCTCGTCGCGCTGCTGGGACGGCAGGCCGACCTCGGCGAACACCTCGTCACCGTGGCGCCAGGCCCGGCGGATCCCGCGGAAGGCCGAGCCGTACGCGTAGCCGCGCTCCGCGTACCCCTCGTAGAGCCCGTCGGTGGGCAGCTCCCGCGCGCCGGCCGGCGGCCACACCAGCAGGTCGCCGAAGTCCTCCGGGAGCGGCGGACTGCCGATCTCACCAACGGCGTTGGAGGTCCACTCGCCGTCGACGGAGGTGTCCTGGGCCCTGGAGTACACCGTCACCCGGCGCTTGCCGGAGTCGTCCGGCGCTCCGGCGACGACCTGGACCTGGACCGCGCCCGCCGCGGGGATCACCATCGGGGCTTCCAACGTCAGTTCCTCGACCCCGCAGGCGCCGGTCTCGATCGCGGCGCGCAGCGCCAGCTCCACGAACCCGGTGCCGGGCAGCAGCACCTGCTCCTCGACCGCGTGGTCGGCCAGCCACCCGTGGGTCTGCGGCGACAGGCGGCCGGAGAGCACCACGGCGCCGCTGCCGGCGACGTCGATCGCGGCACCGAGCATCGGGTGCTCGCCGGCCCGCAGCCCCGCCCTGCCGAGGGCGTCCTTGGACGGCGCGGCCGGGTCCTGCCAGAACCGCTGCCGCTGGAACGCGTAGGCGGGCAGCTCCACGCCGTCCTCGCGCCCGTCGCGCCCGGCCCGGCCGAGCAGCGCCGCCCAGTCGACCGGCACGCCGTCAACGCCGGCCTGCGCGAGGGAGCCGAGGAAGTCGTCCAGGCCGCCGCGGTCGCGGTGCAGGGTCCCGAGGACGACCGCGGTGCCGTCCGCGGCGGCGACCGTCTCCTCCAGCCCCAGGGTGAGCACCGGGTGCGGGCTCGCCTCCACGAACAGCTCGTAGCCCCGGTCGACCAGGGTGCGGACGACCTCGTCGAAGCGCACCGGCTCCCGGAGGTTGCGGTACCAGTACTCCGCGTCCAGCCCGGTGGTGTCCCACTGGCTGCCGGTCACCGCCGAGTAGAACGGGATCCGCGAGGGGCCGGGGGTGATGCCGTCCAGCTGGGCGAGCAGTTCCTCTCGGATCCGCTCGACGTGCGGCGAGTGCGAGGCATAGTCGACGGGCAGCAGCCGCACCCGGACGTCGGAGTCCTGGTACTCGGCCACCAGCTCGGCGATCGCGTCGCTGTCGCCGGACACCACCACGGAGCCCGGTCCGTTGACGACCGCCACCACCAGCCGGCCGCCCCACCGGGACAGCCGCGCCTGCGCCTCCTGCGGCCCCAGGCCGAGCGACGCCATCGCGCCCTGCCCCGACAGCGAGCCCAGGGCCCGGCTGCGCAGCGACACCACCCGCGCCGCGTCCTCCAGGGAGAGGCCGCCCGCCACGCAGGCGGCCGCGATCTCGCCCTGGGAGTGCCCGACCACCGCGGCGGGCTCGATACCCGCGTGCTGCCACAGGGCGGCCAGCGACACCATGACGGCGAACAGCACCGGCTGGACCACGTCCACCCGGTCCAGGTCCGGGGCGCCGGGCGCCTCCCGAAGCACGTCGCGCACCGACCATCCCGTGAACGGGGCCAGGGCCAGGTCGCAAGCGGCCAGCCGGTCGCGGAAGACCGCGGAGGTCTCCAGCAGCCCCAGCGCCATGCCCCGCCACTGGGAGCCCTGCCCGGGGAACACCAGCACCGCCTCACCGGAACGGGTGCGGGCCGTCCCCCGGACCAGCCCGGCCGCGGGCTGGTCCGCGGCGAGCGCGTGCAGTCCGGCGAGCAGCTCGGTCCGGGTGGCGCCGAGCACGACGGCCCGGTGGGACAGCCCCGCGCGCCGGGTCAGCGCGCGGGCGGTGTGGAGCGCGTCCAGCTCCGGGTGGGCATCGACGAACTCCGCGAGCCGGGCGGCCTGCCCGCGCAGGCCGTGCTCGCCCCGCCCCGACAGCACCCAGGGCAGCACCGGCAGCCCCTCCCCCGCCGGCGCGGCGCCCTCGGGAGCGGACGCCGGGGCAGCACCCTCGTCGGCCGGCGCCTGTTCGAGGATGAGGTGGGCGTTGGTGCCGCTGACCCCGAACGAGGAGACCCCGGCCCGCCGCGGCTGCCCGCTCTCCGGCCACGGCACCGCCCGCACCGCCAACTCGATGTCGCCCGCCGACCAGTCGACGTGCCGGCTCGGCTCGTCGACGTGCAGCGTCGCGGGCAGCACCCCGTGGCGCATCGCCAGCACCATCTTCATCACACCGGCCGCGCCCGCGGCGGCTTGCGTGTGACCGAGGTTGGACTTCGCCGACCCCAGCAGCAGCGGCCGGCCGGCGGGCCGGTCCTGGCCGTAGGTCGCCAGCAGCGCCTGCGCCTCGATCGGGTCGCCCAGCGTCGTCCCGGTGCCGTGCCCCTCCACCACGTCCACGTCGCGCAGCGACAGGCCCGCGTTGGCCACCGCCTGGCGGATCACCCGCTCCTGCGACGGCCCGTTCGGGGCCGTCAGCCCGCTCGACGCGCCGTCCTGGTTCACCGCCGAGCCCCGGATCACCGCGAGCACCTCGTGCCCCAACCGCCGGGCCTGCGAGAGCCGTTCGAGCAGCAGCAGGCCGACGCCCTCCGCGAACCCGAACCCGTCCGCGGCCTCGGCGAACGCCCGGCACCGGCCGTCCACCGACAGCGCGCGCTGCCGGCTGAACTCGACGATCACCTCCGGGCTCGACATCACCGCCACGCCGCCGGCCACCGCCATCGAGCACTCACCGGCCCGCAGCGCCTGCGCCGCCAGGTGCAGCGCGACCAGCGACCCGGAGCATGCCGTGTCGACGGTGACGGCCGGGCCCTCCAGCCCGAAGACGTAGGACAGGCGCCCCGACAGCACGCTCGGGCTGATCCCGGCGACCGCGTACCCCTCGACGCCGTGCGGGTAGTCGGTGGGGCCGGCGCCCACGAACACGCCGGTCCGGCTCCCCTTCAGACTCGCCGGATCCACCCCGGCGGTCTCGAACAGCTCCCAGGTGGTCTCCAGCAGCAGCCGCTGCTGCGGGTCCATGGCCAGCGCCTCACGCGGCGAGATCCCGAAGAACTCCGCGTCGAACCCGGACACGTCGTCCAGGAAGCCGCCCTCGCGGACGTACGAGGTCCCCAGGTGGTCCGGGTCCGGGTCGTACAGCCCGGCCAGGTCCCACCCCCGGTCCGTCGGGAACCCGCGGATCGCGTCCCGGCCTTCGGACAGCAGCCGCCAGTACTCCTGCGGCGAGCTCACGCCGCCGGGCAGCCGGCACGCCATGCCCACGATCGCCAGCGGCTCGCCGAGCTTCGCCTCCAGCTCGTCGTTGCGCTGCCGCAGCCGCCGGGTCTCCTTGACCGATTCCCGCAGCGCGTTGGTGATCTCTTCGACAGATGCAGCCATCGTGGCCTCACTCTCCGGAGTTCTGGTCGTGGCCGCCGGCGAGCACGGCGTTGATGAGTTCGTCCACGTCCATCTCGTCCACCGTGCTGATCACGTCCTCGCGCTCCTCCACCGGAGCCGGGGCGTCATCGTCATCGATCGGGCTGAGCCGCTCGTGGATCTGCTGGGCGAGGTCGACGGGCGTCGGGCAGTCGAAGATGACGGTCGCGGACAACCGCAGGCCGGTGGCCGTGGCCAGCCGGTTGCGCAGCTCGACCGCGGTCAGCGAGTCGAATCCCATCTCGACGAACCCCCGGTCGACGTCCACCGCGGACGCCGAGCCGTGACCGAGCACCGCGGCGGCCTGCTTCCTGACCAGGTTCACCAGTGCCTGGCGCCGCTCGGCCGCGGACATCCCGGCGAACTGGTCGGCTCCGGCGGCGGCAGCGCCGCTCTCGGCCCCGGCGCGGTTCGGCCGGGCGCCGCCCCGCGGCACCAGCGACCGCATCACCGGCGGCAGGGTGCCCTGGGCGTCCTGGACCCGCAGCGCCGCACGGTCGAGGTGCGCCGTGACCACCAGCGGCAGCCCGCTCCGGACGCCCTGGTCGAACAGGGCCAGGCCCTCGGCGGCGGACATGGCCTGCGCCCCGGCCTTGGCGAGCCTGGCCCGGTCCAGTTCGTTCAACTGACCGGTCAGGGCACTCTCGTTGGCCCAGTAACCCCAGGCGAGCGACGAGGCGACCTGGCCGCGCGAGTGCCGGACCGCGGCGAGCGTGTCCAGGAACACGTTGGCCGCACCGTAGTTGGCCTGTCCGGCGTTGCCGAGCAGGCCGGCCGCGGAGGAGTACATCGCGAACATGCCGAGGTCGAGACCGGCGGTGAGCTCGTCGAGGTGCACGGCGGCGTCGACCTTGGGCCGCAGCACCGGCGCCAGGCGCTCGGCGGTCAGCGAGCTGAGCACGGCGTCGTCCAGCACGCCCGCCGTGTGCACCACCGCGGTGAGCGGGCGGTCCTGCGCGATCTCGGCCAGCAGCCCGGCCAGGGCCGCGCGGTCGGCGATGTCGCAGGCGGCCACCCGCGCCTCGGCGCCCAGCTCGGCGAGTTGCGCGCACAGCTCCTCGGCGCCCGCCGCGCCCGGGCCCTGACGGCTCGCCAGCACCAGGTGGCGCATCCCCCAGGGGCCGGCCAGGTGCTTGGCCACCAGGGCGCCCAGCGTCCCGGTGCCACCGGTGATCAGGACCGTGCCCTCGGGGTCGGGAACGGACGGGATCGTCAGCACGAGCTTGCCGACGTGCTTGGCCTGGGCCATGAACCGGAAGGCCTCGGGCGCGTCGAGCACGTCCCAGGTGCGCACCGGCAGCGGCCGGACGGCACCCTCCCGCAGCAGCCGGACGACCTCGGTCAGCATCGACCGGATCGACTCCGGGGTGGTGTCCGGCACCAGGTCCACCGTCCGGTACTTCACCCCCGGCCACGCGGCCGCGACCTGCTCCGGGTCCCGGCGGTCGGTCTTCCCCAGCTCGATGAAGCAACCGCCCTTGGGCAGCAACCGCAGCGAGGCGTCGATGAGTTCACCGGCCAGCGAGTTGACCACCACGTCGACCCCGGCGCCGTCGGTGGCGGCGAGCACCCGGTCGGCGAAGTCCGCGTCCCGGGACGAGGAGATGTGGTCGTCGTCCAGACCCAGCTGCCGCAGCGCGTCGTGCTTGGCCGGGCTCGCCGTGGCGAACACCTCGGCGCCCAGCCGGCGGGCGAGTTGGACCGCCGCTGTGCCGACCCCGCCGGCCGCCGCGTGGATCACGACGCGCTGCCCGGCGCGCAGGTCCGCCACCTGGTGCAGCGCGAAGTACGCGGTCAGGAAGGCGGAGGGCACCGAGGCCGCCTGCTCGAACGACCAGTCGTCGGGCATCGGGACCAGCCAGTGCTGATCGGTGACCGCCTCCGTCGCGAAGGCGCGCGGCATCAGCCCCACGACCCGGTCGCCGGGCTTCAGCCCGGTCACGCCGGCACCGGTCGCCTGGACCACGCCGGCGCCTTCGCCGCCGATGAACAGGCCGTCGTCCGGCGGCAGCCCCAGCGCGACCAGCAGATCGTGGAACGCGATCCCGGCCGCCCGCATCCGCACCCGCACCTCACCGGCGGCCAGTGGCGCTCCGGTCTCCGGGCCCGCCACCACGGACATGGCGTCGAGGACGCCGGCCGGGTCGGGTTCGAGCCGCCAGCGGCCGCCGAGCGGTGGCACCAGCCTGTCCCGCGGCGCGGCCGTCGCGGACAGCCGCGGGACCAGCAGCGCGCCGCCCCGGATCGCGAGCTGCGGCTCGTCGCCGGCCAGGGCGTGCGCGAGCGCGTCCGCGCAGTCCTGGTCGTCCAGGTCGACCAGGACGATCCGGCCCGGGTTCTCGGCCTGCGCCGAGCGGACCAGGCCCCACACCGCGGAGGCGGCGAGGTCGGCCACGTCACCGGAGTCCGCGACCGGGAGCGCCCGGCGGGTGGCCACCACCAGCCGGGTGTCGACCGTCCGGTCGTCGGCCAGCCAGGCCTGGAGCTCGCCCAGCACCCTGCTGGTCAGCCGCAGGGCCGCGGCGGCCGGCTCGGCGCCCGCCCCGGTCGCGCAGGACAGCACCGCGACGCGGGGAGCCGGCGCACCCAGCAGGGCGGCCAGGTCGGGGTGCGCGTGCACGGGGACCCCCGCCGCCCGCAGCGAGTCGGCCAGGCCGAACGGGTCCGCGCCGAGCACCGACCAGTCACCGCCCAGCCGGGTCTTCGGCGTCGGCGAGGCGACCCAGTCCAGCTGGAACAGGGGGTGGCTGACCGGGCTCGCGGCCGCCGCGAGCTGCGCGGTCGAGACCGGCCGGGTCACCAGCCGCTCGATCACCAGCACGGGGTAGCCGGAGTCGTCGGCCGCGGTCAGCGACACCGCGCCGGAACCGGCCGGCGCGATCCGCACCCGCAGCGCACGCGCACCGGAGGCGAACAGCGACACGCCGGACAGGCTGAACGGCAGCCGCACCTGCTTGTCGTGGCCGGGGACCAGCACCATCGCGTGCAGCGCCGCGTCCAGCAGCGCGGGGTGAACGCCGTACCCGCCCGCCTCGTCCTGCACCTGCGCCGGCGGCGACACCTCGGCGTAGACCTCGTCGCCGCTGCGCCACGCCCGGGCCAGCGCCTGGAACGAGGGCCCGTAGGTGTAGCCGGCCTCCGCGCCCTCCGCGTAGAAGGCGACCGGGTCCAGCTCCACCGGTTCGGCACCGGGCGGCGGCCAGGTGGCCCAGGTGTCCGGTGCGGTCCCGTCGTCCGCCGTCAGGACGGCCGACGCGTGCCGCGTCCACTCGCCGTCCTGGCCGTTCTCCCCGACCGGCCGCGAGTAGACGGTCAGCGACCGCTGCCCCGCGTCGTCCGGCGCGCCCACCATCAGCTGCAGGGAGACCGCCGCGTCGCCGTGCAGCAGCAGCGGCGCCTCCAGGGTCAGTTCGTCGACCCGGGGGCAGCCCGCCTCGGCACCGGCGCGCAGCGCCAGCTCGGCGAACCCCGTGCCCGGGAGCAGCACCACCTCGTTGACCGAGTGGTCGGCCAGCCACGGCCGGGTGCCCGCGGACAGCCGCCCGGTGAGCACCAGGCCACCGGTGTCCGCCAGTTCGACCGCGGCACCGAGCAGCGGGTGGTCCGGCGCCACGACGCCGAGGCTCGCCGGGTCCACCCCGGTGCTCTCCTCCTCCAGCCAGAACCGCTTGTGGTCGAAGGCGTAGGTGGGCAGCGCGACGGTGGTGCCGCCGGGGACCAGCGTGGCCCAGTCCAGGTCCGCGCCGTTCACCCAGGCCTCGGCCAGCGAGGCGGCGAAGCGGGCCATGCCGCCCTCGTCGCGACGCAGCGAGCCCAGCGTCACCGGCTCGGGGATGTCCGGCACCGATGCGGCGGTGTCCAGCACCGCGGCGGTCAGCACGGCGTGCGGGGTCGCCTCGACGAACATGGTGAAGCCGTTGTCGAGCAGCGCCCGGGTGGCCTGCGCGAAGCGCACCGGCTCGCGCAGGTTCCGGTACCAGTACTCCGGGTCGAGCCCGGTGGTGTCGATCGGCTCACCGGTCACCGCGGAGTAGAACGGGATCCGGGCGCGCTGCGGGGCGATGCCCGCGAGCTTCGCCAGCAGGTCCTCGCGCATCGGCTCGACCTGCGGCGAGTGCGAGGCGTAGTCGACGTCGATCCGGCGGATCCGGGTGCCGCGGCGCTCGCACTCCTCGGTCAGCCCGTCCAGCGCCTCGGTGTCGCCGGCGACGACGACCTGCGAGGGGCTGTTGATCGTCGCGATGGTCACCCGTCCCTGCCAGGGGGCGAGCAGTTCCGCCACCTGGCGCTCGTCGGCGCGCAGCGAGGCCATGCCCGCGGAGCCGGTCAGCCGGGCCAGTTCCGCCGCCCGCACGGCGACCACCTTGGCGGCGTCCTCCAGCGACAGCGCGCCGGCCACGTACGCGGCGGCGATCTCGCCCTGCGAGTGGCCGACCACCGCCGAGGGCTGCACGCCGTGGTGCTGCCACAGGCGGGCCAGCGAGACCATGACGGCGAACAGGGCCGGCTGCACCACGTCGACCCGGGTGAGGTCGGGCGCGCCGTCGGCCTGGCGGAGCACCTCGGTCAGCGACCAGTCGGTCCACGGTGCCAGGGCCCGCTCGCACTCGCCGATGTAGCCGGCGAACTCGGGGACGGTGTCCAGCAGTTCCGCGGCCATCCCGGGCCACTGGCTGCCCTGGCCGGGGAAGACGAAGACCACGCGCGGCTTGCGGTACGCGGTGCCGAGGACGAGCCCCGGGTCCGGCTCGCCGTCGGCGAGCCGGGTGAGCAGGCCGTCGTAGTCGGCCGGCTCGGTGCCGAGCACCACCGCGCGGTGCGGCAGCGCCGCGCGGGTCGCGGCCAGGCTCCAGCCGATGTCGCGCGGCTGCGGAGCGGGCTCGTCGGCCAGCAACTGCCGCAAGCGGTCGGCCTGCTGCCGCAGCGAGACCTGGGAGGCCGCCGACACCGGCCACGGCAGGACCGCGGTCGCCGGAGCGGGCTCGGTGGTCTCCGGCTGCTGCTGCGGCCGGGCCGGTGCCTCTTCGAGGATGAGGTGGGCGTTGGTGCCGCTGACCCCGAACGAGGAGACCCCCGCGCGCCGCGGCTGTCCGCTCTCGGGCCACGGCACCGCGTCCACGACCAGCTCGACCTCGCCCATCGACCAGTCCACCTGGCGGGTCGGCTGGTCGATGTGCAGGGTCGCGGGCACCACCCCGCGACGCATCGCCAGCACCATCTTGATCACACCGACCGCGCCCGCGGCCGCCTGCGTGTGACCGATGTTCGACTTGCCCGACCCCAGCAGCAGCGGCCGGCCGGCGGGCCGGTCCTGGCCGTAGGTCGCCAGCAGCGCCTGCGCCTCGATCGGGTCGCCGAGCGTCGTCCCGGTGCCGTGCGCCTCCACCACGTCCACGTCGCGCAGCGACAGGCCCGCGTTGGCCACCGCCTGGCGGATCACCCGCTGCTGGGACGGTCCGTTCGGGGCCGACAGGCCGTTCGACGCGCCGTCCTGGTTCAGCGCCGAGCCGCGGATGATCGCGAGCACCTCGTGCCCCAGGGCCTGGGCCTGCGACAGCGGCTCGACCAGCACCAGTCCGATGCCCTCGGCGAAACCGGTTCCGTCCGCGGCGTCGGCGAACGCCCGGCACCGGCCGTCCGCGGACAGCGCGCGCTGCCGGCTGAACTCGACGAAGACCTTCGGGCTCGACTGCACCGCCACGCCGCCGACCACCGCCATCGAGCACTCACCGGCCCGCAGCGCCTGCCCGGCCAGGTGCAGCGCCACCAGCGACGACGAACAGGCCGTGTCGACGGTGACGGCCGGGCCGTCCAGCCCGAACACGTACGAGACGCGCCCGGAGATCACGGCCGGCGTGGCTCCGGTCACCGCGTAGCCCTCGGCACTGTGCGGCGCCAGCGGCGCACCGGTCGCGTAGTCGGTCGGACCGGCGCCGACGAACACGCCGGTCCGGCTCCCCTTGAGGCTCTGCGGGTCCATTCCGGCGCTCTCGAACAGCTCCCACGTGGTCTCCAGGATCAGCCGCTGCCGCGGGTCCATGGTCACCGCCTCGCGGGGGGAGATCCCGAAGAACTCCGCGTCGAAGCCCGACGCGTCGTCCAGGAAGCCGCTCTCGCGGACGTAGGACTTGCCGAGGCTGTCCGGGTCCTGGTCGAACAGGTTGGCCAGGTCCCAGCCGCGGTCGGTCGGGAACCCGGACACGCCGTCGACGCCGTCGACCAGCATCCGCCAGTAGTCCTGCGGCGAGCTCACACCACCGGGCAGCCGGCAGGCCATGCCCACGATCGCCATCGGCTCGTCGAGGGCGGCGGCGTTCACCGCCGGTGCGCTCTCCTGCGACTCGGCCGACTCGCCGAGGGCGAGTTCGAGCAGGTAGTCGGCGACGGCCGCGGCGGTCGGGTAGTCGAAGGCGAGGGAGGCCGGCAGCCGCAGCCCGGTGGCCGTGTTCAGCCGGGTCCGGAACTCGACCGCGGTGACCGAGTCGGAGCCCATCTCGGTGAACGGCCGCTCCGGGTCCACCTCGCCGGCCCGGGCGTACCCCAGGACTGTCGCGGCCTCGGTCCTGACCAGGTCGAGCACCGCCCACTCGCGCTCGGACTCGGGCGTCTGGGCCAGCAGCCGGGCGAGGGCGCTCTGCCCGGCCCCCTGCTCGCCCCGGCCCGTCCCACCGGCCGCGCCGCCCTGCACGTCCGGCAGCTCGTCGAGGAACGGCCGGGGGCGGGTCGCCGTGTAGAGCGGGGCGAACCGCTCCCACTCCACGTCGGCCACGGCCACGGACGTCTCGTCCCGGTCCAGCACCTGCCGCAGGGCGCGCAGCGCCTGCCCGGGCTCCAGGAGCGGGAGGCCCTGCCGTTCCGACTGGCTGCGGAACACGTCCCGCACCGCCGTGTCGTCGGCGTCCGCGCCGAACGCGTTCCAGAAGCTCCAGGCGACGGCCGTCCCCACCCCGCCGCGGGCGCGGCGCCGGACGGCCAGCGCGTCCAGGCAGGCGTCGGCGGTCGCGAAGGCGCCGTTCTCGGCCGCGCCCCACACGCCGGCGACGGAGGAGAACATGACGAAGGCGTCCACGGACTCCGCGTCGAGCAGGTCGTCCAGCACCCGCGCGCCCGTCACCTTGGCGCGCAGCGTGCCGGCGAGCCGGGCGAGCGTCATCTCGGCCAGCGGGCCGGGCTCGGGGACGACCGCCGCGTGCACGACGGTGCGCACCGGCCGCCCCGCGGTGCGGGCCTCGGCCAGCAGTTGCGCCACCGCGCCGCGGTCGGCCACGTCGCAGGCCGCCATCGTGACCGCGGTGCCGGAGCGCACCAGCTCGGCCTCGAACTCGGCCGCGCCCGGCGTGTCGCCGCCGCGCCGGCTGGCGAGGATGACGTGCTCCGCGCCGCAGGCCGCCAGCCAGCCGGCCAGGCGCCGGCCGATCCGGCCGGTGCCGCCGGTGATCAGCACGCTGCCGCCCGGCTGCCAGCTCCGCTTCGCGGGCCGGCCGGCCACCGGGTCGCGCACCAGCCGCCGCACGTGCACGCCGCTGTCCCGCAGCGCCACCTGGTCCTCGGCGCCCAGGCCGCCGCCCAGCACGCCGCACAGCCGGCGCAGCGCGTCCTCGTCGGGCGCGGCGGGCAGGTCGATCAGCCCGCCCCAGCGCTGCGGGGTCTCCAGGCCGGCCACCCGGCCCATGCCCCAGACCTGCGCCTGGGTGGGCGAGTCCAGGTCGTCGCCGGCGGCCGCGCCGACCGCGCCGCTGGTCGCCAGCCACACCGGGACGTCGGCCCCGGCGTCGCCCAGCGCCTGCACCAGGGCCAGGGTGGCGGCGGAACCCGCCGGGACGTCCGGGAACTCCTGGTGCGCACGCTCGTCCATCGCCAGCAGCGAGAGCACACCGGTCGCACCGGCGGCCGTCGCGTCCGTGAGCAGGCCGGCGAGCCGGTCCCGGCCCTCGCGCGTCGGGTCGAGCGACAACTGCTCCGCGTCCGCGCCGCGCGCGGTGAGGGCCTGGCACGCGGCCGCGGCCCACTCCTGCCCCGCGCCGGTGTCGGGTGCCAGCACCAGCCAGCGTCCGCCCGGTTGCGGCTCGGCAGGATCGGCGACGGGCTGCCAGTCGACGCGGTAGCGCCAGGCGTCGAGCTCCAGGCCGGCGATGTCGGGGAGCACGGCCGGCCGCGCGTCGCGTCCGGCGAACACCCGCTGCCAGTCCACCTCGGCGCCGCGCGTGTACGCCTCCGCCAGGGAAGCCAGGAAGCGCCCGGTGCCGCCGTCGTTGCGGCGCAGCGTGCCCAGCGCGCTCGCGCCGCCGCCGGCCTGCTCGATGGTCTCCTCGATCGCCGGGGTGAGCACCGGGTGCGGGCTCGCCTCGACGAGCAGTCCGTGGCCGCTCGCCAGCAGCGCGCGCACCGCGTCCTCGAAGCGCACCTGCTGACGCAGGTTCAGGTACCAGTAGTCGGCGCCGAGTTCGGTGGTGTCCAGCAGGCCTCCGGTGGCCGAGGAGTAGAACGGCACCGTGCCCGCACGGGGCTTGATCCCCTTGAGGACCGTGCCGAGCCGGTCGCGGAGCGCCTCGACGTGCGGCGAGTGCGAGGCGTAGTCCACGTCGACGCGGCGGAACCTGATGCCGCCGTCCTGGCAGACGGCCGCCAGCTCGTCCAGGGCGTCGGCGTCGCCCGCCACCACGACGCTCTGCGGACCGTTGACCGCGGCGACGCACAGCCGCCCGCCGAACCGGCGCAGCAGGTCGTCGACCGCGGCCGCGCCCACGGCCACCGAGGCCATGCCGCCCCGGCCGGACAGCCGGGACAGCTCGGCGCTGCGCAGCGCCACGACCTTGGCGGCGTCGCTCAGGGAGAGCGCGCCGGCCACGTACGCGGCGGCGATCTCACCCTGCGAGTGACCGGCCACGGCCGCGGGGACGACCCCGTAGGACCGCCAGAGCTCGGCCAGCGAGACCATCACCGCGAAGAGCGTGGGCTGCACGACGTCGACCCGGTCCAGCGGGGCCGCGCCGGCCTCGCCGTTGATCACCGCGCTGAGCGACCAGTCGGT
Organism: Streptomyces sp. NPDC002676; assembly: GCF_053592455.1. Classification (NCBI taxonomy): domain Bacteria; kingdom Bacillati; phylum Actinomycetota; class Actinomycetes; order Kitasatosporales; family Streptomycetaceae; genus Streptomyces; species Streptomyces sp. NPDC002676. The sequence continues at coordinate 130,897 of NZ_JBSFVT010000018.1, forward strand.
GAACTCCGCCAGGGCCTCGCCGCACGCCCGCATCTGCTCGGCGAAGACCGGCTCGGCCGCTATCAGCTCCGCGGCCATGCCCGCCCACTGGGCGCCCTGCCCGGGGAAGATCAGGGCGACCTTCGGGTCCTCGACCGCCGGACCCTGAAGGAGGTTCGGCGCGGTCCGGCCGTCGGCGAGCGCGCTCAGCGCGTCGCCGAAGCCCGCGGTGTCGCCGGCCAGCACGACGGCGCGGTGGGCGCCCTGGCGCGGCAGCGCCGCCAGCGCGGCACCCACGTCCAGGGGGCTGGTCTCCCGGTCGTGGGTCACCAGGTCGCCCAGTGCGGCGGCCTGGGCCCGCAGGCCGGTGGCGCTGGCGGCCGCGATCGGCCACGGGAGCGCCGGCTTGTCACCAGGGAGCTCGGGGGCCTCGCGGTACCAGTGGCGGCGACGCTGCCACGGGTAGGCGGGCAGGCTGACGGGTCGGCGCGCGGCCCGGGCCGGAGCGGGCACGGCGCCGGTCACGAAGAGTTCGGCCGCGCTGCGGGCGAACCGGTCCACCGGGTCGTCGGTGTCCACCGCGACGCCGAACCGGTCGGCCGGCGCGGCGGGCAGCGGCCGCGCCAGCACGTCGACGAGGGCCTCGACGCCCGCGGCGTCCAGCTCGTCGGCGAACGCCTGCGGCAGGTCGGCGACCGCACCGGCGGCGACGCGCCGGGCCAGCTCCTCGGCCGACCGGGCGAGGCCCTCGCCGTCGGCGGACAGCTCGGGCAGCAGGCCCGGCCGCAGTGCCACGCCGGACGGGCGCCCGGCGGCGATGCGCAGGGCGTCGTCCAGGTCCAGCCGTCCGGCCACCCAGGCGGCGCCCAGGCAGCCCGCGCCCGTACCGGCCACGGCACCCGCCGCCAGTCCGAGGCCGGCCCACAGCCGGGCCGCCGCGACGTGGTGGCAGAGCAGGTGGGCCGTCGACAGGTCGGCGGCCGGCTCGGCGAACGGGTCGACCGTCACGCCGGTCAGCGCGGTGAGGCGGGCGGCGCACGACCGCAGCGCGGCGGCGTACTCCGGCAGCCCGGCCAGCCGCTCGCGCAGGGCGGCGGACGGCGGCTCGGCGCCGAACCAGAACCCGACGGTGCGGACCTCGTCCTCGGGCACCTGCCCGGTCCGGGCGGCCGGCGTGCCGGTGCCGAGCGCGACCGCTTCCAGGGCCGCCACCAGCGAGGCGGCGTCCTGGCCGGTGACGCCGACCCGGTGGCTCAGCCAGCTGCGCCGGTGGGCGGCGGTGAAGACGATGTCGTCCAGCTCGGCCGGAGCCTCGCGCAGCCGGGCGGCGAGTCGGCCCGCCGCCTGGCGCACCGCCGGCTCGGCCGCCGCGGTGACCATCAGGACGTGCGGAGCACCCCCGGCCTGGCCCGCCGCCTGCTCGACGACCGCCGGCGCCTGCTCGACGACCACGTGCGCGTTGCTGCCGCTGAAGCCGAACGAACTGATGCCGGCCCGGTGCGGGCGGTCCCGCAGCGGCCACTGCCGCCGCTCGGTCACCACCGAGACCGGGAGCCGCTCCCAGTCGATGTTGGTCGACGGCCGGTTCAGCGGGTGCGGCGGAAGCTCGCCGTGGTGGAGCGAGAGGACGACCTTGAGCAGCCCGGTGACACCGGCCGCGGCCTCCAGGTGCCCGATGGTGGCCTTGGCGGAGCCGATCAGCAGGTCCTCGTCCGCCGCGCGACCGGCGCCGAGCGCCTCGGCGAGGGCGCGGACCTCGATCGGGTCGCCCAGCGGGGTGCCGGTGCCGTGGGCCTCGACGTAGTCGACGTCGCGCGGTGCCCAACCCGCGGCCTCGACCGCCCGCTTGACGACGGCGACCTGCGCGTCGGCGTTGGGGACGGTCAGGTTGCCGCTGGCGCCGTCCTGGTTGACCGCGGTGCCGCGGATCACCGCGTAGACCCGGTCCGAGTCGCGCCGGGCCGCGCTGAGCGGCTTGAGGATGAGCGCCGCCGCTCCCTCGCCGCGGCCGTAGCCGTCGGCCGCGTCGTCGAAGGTCTTGCAGCGGCCGTCGGGGGCCAGGGCGCCCGCCCCCGCCATGGAGACCGACACGCTGGGGGCGACGATCACGTTGGCGCCGCCGACGACGGCGATCTCGCAGTCCCCCTGGCGCAGGCCCTGGCACGCCAGGTGGACCGCGGTGAGGGAGGAGGAGCAGGCGGTGTCGACCGCGATGCTGGGGCCGCGCAGCCCGAGGAAGTACGCCAGGCGTCCGGCGGCGGCGGCGAAGGTCGTGCCGGTTCCGTAGAAGTGGTCGACCTGGGCCATGTCCCGGGTGAGCAGCTGCTGGTAGTCGGCGGTGTTGAGGCCGAAGTAGACGCCCGCGGCACGGCCCTGGAGCGCGAGTGCCGGCTGCCCGGCGTCCTCCAGCGCCTCCCAGGCGACCTCCAGGAGCAGGCGGTGCTGCGGGTCGAGCGACTTGGCCTCGCGCGGCGAGACCCGGAAGAACTCCGCGTCGAAGCCCTCCACCTCGTCGAGGAAGCCACCGCGGGTGGGGACGTCCGGCCCGGCCTCGGACCAGATCGGGTCCGCCAGGCGGACCGCCGGGATGTCGCGGATCGCGTCGCGGCCCTCGGTCAGCATCGACCAGAACTGCTCCGGCGAGTTCGCGCCGGGCAGCCGGCAGGCGATGCCGATCACGGCGACGGCGTCGTCGTCGGAGCCGTCGTCCTCGGACGGAACGCCCGCGCCGGGGACCGACTCGCCGGCCGCCTCGGCGGCGGCCGGCTCGGGGGCGGCCGGCTCGGGGGCGGCCGGCTCGGGGGCGGCCGGCTCCGGGGCGGCCTCCGCCAGGAACGCGGCGAGCGCCTCGATCGTCGGCCGCTCGAAGACGAACGTCGCGGGGAGGTCCAGGCCGAACTCGGCGCCGAGGCGGTCGCGCAGCTCCACGGCGGTCAGCGAGTCCAGGCCCTGCTCGAACAGGCCGCGACGACGCGCCAGCCGCTCGTCCTCGCCGAGTCCGAGCACGGCCGCGACCAGCTCCTCGACGCGCCGCACCGCGCCGCCGGCCGACGCCGGCCCGCCGGCGGGGGCGGGCGCGAGGACCGGGGCGGGGGCCGGGGCCGCGGCCGCCGGGGCCCGGGTTCCGGCAGCGGTCGGCGCGGCCGCCGGGACGGCGCTCGACGCGCTGCCGTCCGGGCGCGCGACCATCTCGCTGATCACCCGGCCCTCGGCGTCCAGCAGGCTCACCCGCACCTGCGCGGGGGCCTCGACGACGGGCGTGCGCCCCTGCTCGCCGGGCTCGACGCCCGGCAGCCAGTACCGGTCGCCGCCCCAGGAGGGCACCGGCAGCGTCCGGTACCGGCCCGGCGTTCCGGTGACCTTCGTCCAGTCCACCTCGACGCCGCCGACGTGCAGCCGGGCGAGCGCCCGGTGCAGGCCGAGCGGCCCGGCCTCGCCGCGGCGCAGCGTGGCCGTCACCGGGCCGCGGCGCTCCCGGTGGCGCAGCGCGTCGGTGAGCTGCCGGATCAGCGTGGGGTGCGGGCCGATCTCGACGAACGCACCGTCGGCCTCGGCGAGCAGCCCGTCGACCGCGGGCCAGAACAGCACCGGGTCGGTGAGGTTGCGCTCCCAGTAGGCGGCGTCCCGCGGCACGTCCGACTCCTCCGGCCGCACCGTGGAGAGCAGCCGCAACGAGGGCGTGGCGCAGGCGAGTCCGGCCATCTCCTGGCGCAGCAGCGGGCCCTGCTCGGCCACCACCGGGCTGTGGAACGCGTAGCCGCCGGCCAGGCGCTTGCACCGCAGGCCGCGCCGTTCGCACTCGGCCGCGACCGCGTCGACGGCGTCGCCGGGGCCGCTCAGCACCACCGCCTGCGGCCCGTTGACCGCGGCGACCACCACCGGCCCGCCGGTGGCGGCCAGCAGCGCGAGGACCGTCTCCTGGTCCGCGCGCACCGCCAGCATGGCGCCCCGGCCGGCCGTCTCGTGCAGGATCTCGCCGCGCCGCACGGCCAGCCGCACGGCGTCCGCGCGGGACAGCGCGCCGGCCGCGGCCGCGGCGGCGATCTCCCCGACGCTGTGTCCGACCACGGTCCGCGGCCGGATCCCGCAGTCGGCCAGCCAGTCGGTCAGCGCCATCTGGACGGCGAGGACGGCGGGTTGGGCGAGGTCGGTGCGGTCGAGCCGACTGTCGCCGCCCTGGCCGTCCGCGCCCCGGCGCAGCTCGTCGAGCAGGGACCACGAGGCGTCCCGGCGGACCAGCGCGTCGCACTCGTCGAGGACCGCGCGGACCACCGGCGAGGCGTCGTACAGGTCGACCGCCATGCCCGCCCACTGCGCGCCCTGGCCGGAGTAGACGAACACCGGCTCGGGGGCGCCCTCGGGGTCCACCGTGCCGAAGTAGGTGCCGTCCGGCGCCTCCTCGATCCCGTCCAGGGCGGCCGCCAGCTCCTGCGGCCCCTCCGTGACGGCGGCGAACCGGTGGCGCTCGTGGGTGCGCCGGGTGGCGGCGGAGGCGAGCAGGTCGCCGAGCCCGTCGGCCTCGTCGGTCACCCGCTCGGCCATCGCGGCGAGTTGGCCGTCCAGGCCGGAGCGGTGGAACGCCGAGGCGAGCAGCACGTAGGGGCCGTCCGGACCGGCGGACCGCGGCTCGGCGGCGGGCTCGACGCCTTCCGCGATCACGTGGACGTTGGTGCCGCTGAGCCCGGACGAGCTCACTCCCACCCGCAGCGGCCGGTCGGTCCCCGCCAGGCTGACCGGGCTGAGCGGCACCGCCAGCTCGCCGCGGTCCCAGGAGACGGCCGAGGTCAGCCGACCGGGATCGGGCTGGGGCGGGACCTCCCGCGAGTTGACGACCCACAGGCCCTTCAGCAGTCCGGCGATCCCGGCCGCGGCGTCGGTGTGCCCGAACACGGCCTTGTTGGAGCCTACGTAGAGGGGCGCCCGGTCGGCCTCCCGGACCCGGCCGTAGACCTCGTTCAGTGCCATCAGCTCGACCTGGTCGCCGAGCGGGGTCCCGGTGCCGTGCGCCTCCACGTAGTCGAGGTCCGACGGGGCGAGGCCCGCGCCGGCGAGCACGGTGCGCAGCAGGTCGGCCTGGGCGGCGCCGTTGGGCGCCGTGATGCCGAGGCTGTGGCCGTCGTGGTTGGCCGCCGAGGCGCGGATGACGCCGTAGATCCGGTCCCGGTCGGCGAGGGCGTCGGGCAGGCGCTTCAGGACGACGACGCCGCAGCCGTCGCCGCGCAGCATGCCGTCGGCGTCGGCGGCGAACGGTCGGCAGTGGCCGGTCGGCGAGATCGCGCCGATCCTGCTCATGAAGACGCTGAGCTCAGGCGTGAGCATCAGGCTGACGCCGCCGGCCAGCACCACGTCGCTCTCACCGGTGCGCAGGCTCTGGCTGGCCAGGTGAACGGCGAGCAGGGACGAGGAGCAGGCGGTGCTGACGGAGGCCATCGGCCCGTGCAGGTCGAAGGCGTAGGCCAGCCGGCCGGCCGCGAAGCTGAACTCGGTGCCGCTGGCGTAGTGCCGGCCGATGCCCTCGACCCCGAGCGTCTTGGTGTGCAACGTCGCGTAGTCGGGGGCGAACATGCCGAAGAAGGCCCCGGCGCGGGTGCCGCGCCACAGGTCCGCGGGCCGCCCGGAGTCGCTCATCGCCTCCCAGGCCACTTCCAGCAGCAGCCGCTGCTGCGGGTCCATCGCGACGGCCTCGCGGGGCGAGATCCCGAAGTAGGCGGCGTCGAAGCGGTCGATCTCCTCCAGGAACCCGCCGACGTGGCTGGACGTCCCGGTGCCGTCCGTGCCCGCGAAGCCGCGGTCCCACCGCGTCGGGGGGACGTCCTGGAAGACGGGGGTCGCGGATCTGAGCACCGCGCCGAAGGAGTCGAGGTCGCGGGCGCCGCCAGGGAACCGGCAGCCGATGCCGACGACGGCGATCGGAGTAGTGTGATGGCTCGTCAACGGTCGTTCTGCCATTGGAGATTGTCCTTGCTCGACAATGATCTTCGACTATTCGGCAGCAGTGCCCCTGGGGACACCGGAAGGGGCGGCCGATGACCGGGCACCGGCTCGCGGGCCCCGGTTTCGTCGCCGTCTGGGTGGCGGTGGGCGCGGCACCGCCCGAGGGCGGGCCGCTCAGCCTGGACGCCCGCGCCCGGCGGTACCGCCGCATGCGGGCCGCGGCGCGCCGGGTCGGCCTGGACCTGGTCGCCGCGCACACCTCGTGTCCGCCGGAGCAGCAGGTCTGGGAGCGCGACGACCGGGGGCGCCCGGTGCTCGCCCGTCCCGCGGGCCTCCACGTGAGCCGCAGTCACGCCGAGGGCGTGGTGGCGGCCGCCCTGTCCTGGGACGCCCCGGTCGGCGTCGACGTCGAGCGGCTGCGGCCGCTGGCCGCCCGTGGCGCGCTGGCCCGGGCCGCCCTGTCCGAGACCGAGCAGCAGGTCGTGGACGAGCTGCCCGAGGCGGACCGGGACGCCCAGCTGCTCCGCTTCTGGACCCGGAAGGAGGCCGTGGCGAAGGCGCTGGGCACGGGGCTCGCCACGGACCTGCCCGGCATCGTCACGACCGCGCACGGCGCCCTGGTGTCACTCCCGCGCCCGTGCGGCGACGTCGCCGGCTGGTCGCTGGCCGATCTCGCGGTCCGGGGCGGCGTGATCGCCTCCGTCGCGGTCCGGGTGCCCGGCGTCCGGGTGCTGACCCGGACAATCGGACTCCCCCACGACGAGGCCCCTGCGGCTAGAACGCCGGAGCGATGACCGGCGCCCGGAGGTTGCCCAGGTACGGGTGCCACAGGTGCGTCGGGTCGTTCTCGACGGCGGTCACCGTCTCGCGCATGATGCGCAGCACCTCCGGCTCCTCCTCGTCGTAGAGGTCGCCCTGCAGCAGCCGCAGCACGTCGATCCGGTACTTCGGGTCCTCGACGTACGTGGTGAACAGGATGTTCAGCCGGTAGTAGATCGAGATGAACTCGTACCAGTTGCGGGTGCCGTTGCGCAGCTGCCGCTCGTACTCGGCGAACCGGCCCGCCGAGAAGTCGTCCGCCTCCACGGCCGCGAGGATGTCCTTGCAGGCCAGCCGTGCGCTGTTGAGCGCGACGCCGACGCCGCTGGAGAAGATCGGGTCGACGAAGCGGGCGGCGTCGCCGAGCAGCACGTAGCGGTCGCCGCAGATCTGCTTCATGGCGTAGCTGTAGTCGCCCTCGACCTTGAGCGGCGTCACCTGCTTGGTCTTCTGCAGCGCCTCGTACAGGTCCGGACGGCTCTCCACGAAGCTCCAGAAGAACTTCTCGCGGTCCGTGTTGGCCTCGGCGAACTTGTCCTTCTGGGTCACCACGCCGATGCTGGTGACGGTGTCGCTGATCGGGATCTGCCAGACCCAGGTGTCGCTGATCGGCAGGAAGTGCACGTAGATGTAGTCGATCTTCTCGGGGCTGTTGGCGAGCGCGACCCGGTCCAGGCCCTCGAACCAGGCGTGCACGGCGTACTGGTTGAAGACCGGGTCCGCCTGCTTGAGCCCGAGCTGGCGGCCCAGGAAGGTCTGGCGGCCGGAGCCGTCGAGGATCATCTTCGCGGTGAAGTCCACCTCCTTCGAGCCCAGGCGGCAGGTCAGGGTGACCTTGTCCGGGTCGTCGAAGTCCGTGCGCAGCGCCCGGACGCCCTGGAACACCTTGGCGCCCAGGCTCTCGGCGTGCTTCAGCAGGATCAGGTCGAACTTGCCGCGGTCGACGTGGAAGGTGTAGTCCCGGTCGACGCCCGGCTGGGTGCGCTCGGCGAACATGACGTCGGCGATGCCCCAGTCGTGCGCGAACTGCGGGGCGGCGCCGCCCGTCTTGGCCGGCAGCGAGGATGTCCAGGCCGCGCCGTACTTGCGCGGGAAGTTGGCCGCCTCGACCTTCTCCATCGCGCCGGTCTCCAGCAGCACCCGGGTGGTGGCCGGGACCAGCGACTCGCCCACGTGCGGCCGCGGGAAGTTCTCGCTCTCGAAGACGGCCACCGACAGGCCGGCCTTGGCGAGGTAGGCGGCAGCACTGGAGCCGGCCGGACCACCGCCGACGATCACCACGTCGTAGTCGAGACTCATGGTTATCGGGCACCTTCCGCGGAGGCGGCCACCAGGCCGGAGACGAGCTTGCTGATGGCGGCGATGTCCCGGAAGTTCGCCGCGTTGATCTGGGTGAGGGGCACGTCGACCCGCAGTTCCTCGCGCAGGAAGGTCAGCAGCAGGGCGCTGTTCATCGAGTTGAGCACCTCCCACTCCAGCAGCGGGGTGGTCTCGGTGAGTTCGCCCCTCGGGTCACCGTCGAGGAAGCTCTCACTGATGAAGGTGGTGATCCGCGGGGTGACTTCGTCGATCGTCATGGCGCCGCCTTTCCATCGGGAGGTGGGTGTCTGGTCCGGCCCGCTCATGACGTGCTCGTCGCGGACCCGTCGGCGCGCGCCTTCAGCGCCCGCCGGTCGATCTTGCCGTTGCCGTTCCTCGGCAGCGGGGCGAGGAAGCGCACCTCGTCCGCCACCATGTAGCGCGGCAGGTTCTGCGCGAGGTGCTGCCGGATGGTCAGCAGCCCCGGCTCGCTGCCGTCCCGCGGAGCCACGAAGACCACCAGGCGGGTGTCGATGCCTTCGCCCACCGCCACTGCGGCGGCCTCCGCGACGTCGGCGTGGTTCTCGAGCACGGCCTCGACCTCGGCCAGCTCGACCCGGTGCCCGCGGATCTTCACCATGTGGTCGCGGCGACCCAGGTAGTCGAACGAGCCGCCGGGCAGGACCCGGACCAGGTCGCCGGTGCGGTACGGGCCGCTCTGCGGCGGCCGGCCCCAGTAACCGGGCATCACCGTGGGGCCGTCCACCACGAGTTCGCCCTCCTCGCCCGCGGCCGCGACCTCGCCGTCCTCCCGCAGCGCCTGGACCCGGTCGCCGGAGGCCGCGATCCCGATCGGCACCGGCCGGTCGCGGTCCAGGTCCGCCTTGGTGACCTCGTGGAAGGTGCACACATTGGTCTCGGTCGGGCCGTACAGGTTCAGCAGCCGTGCGCCGGTCCAGCCGGCCAGGTCGCGCAGCTGCCCGATGGGGAACGGCTCCCCGGCGAACAGCACGGTGTGCAGGCTCTCCGGTGCCGGACGGTCCAGCAGGCCGCCGTAGCGCATCATCACGGCGAGGGCGGACGGCACCGAGTACCAGACGCTGATCCGCTCCTGGTGGAGGAACTCGACGAGCTGTGCCGGCGCGAAGGACAGCTCCGGGGGGATGAGGCGCACCGAGGCGCCGGCGCGGAACGCCACGTACAGGTCGAGCACCGACAGGTCGAAGGTGAACGGCGCGTGGTTGGCGAACCGGTCGTCCTCCTGCGGTGCCAGCAGCTCGTACGCCCAGTCGACGAACGCCCGCGCGTTCCGGTGGGTCAGGCACACGCCCTTGGGCGTTCCGGTCGACCCCGAGGTGTAGAGGATGTACGCCAGGTCGTCGGGCGTGACGGCGGCATTGCGGGCCGGCGCCGGATCGTAGGGGCCGTCGAGCTCCAGGTAGCCGAGCTCATCGCCCAGTTCCGCTGAGATCCGCGGGATCCGGGCGCCGTCCGCCACCATCAGGCGCGCCGCGCAGTCCCGGGCGATGGTCGCGACGCGGGCCACCGGGCTGCCGCCGTCGACGGGCACGTAGACGGCGCCGCACCGCAGGACCGCCTGCATCGCCGCCACCGTGGCGGGGCTCTTGCCCGCCCAGAGCACGACCCGGTCGCCGGGGCGCACGCCCTGGCGGTCCAGCCTGGACGCGATCGCGTCCGCCATGAGGTCGAGTTCGCGGTAGCTGACGCAGCCGGACGGCCCGCTCACGGCCGGCGCGTCGGGCCGGCGCGCGGCGGCGTCGATGACCAGTTGGTGGAGGGTCACAGGCCGGACTCCCGTGCGATCAGTTCCATTTGGATCTCGGTCGTGCCGGAGAAGATCGTGGTCGGCAGGCAGTCGCGCAGCTGCTCCTCGATCCCGTTGCCCATCAGGTAGCCGGTCGCGCCGAACAGCTGCATCGCGTCCAGGCTGTTGGCGACCGCGGCCTCGGACACGGCGGTCTTCGACATGGCGATCGCGCGGACGTCCGTGCGGCCCTGGTCGAGCAGCCAGCAGGCGCGGTACAGCAGCAGCCGCGCGCCCTCCAGGCGCTGCCGCATCCGGGCGATCCGGTGCGACACGGCCTGGAAGTCGGCAATCCTGCGCCCGAACTGCCGGCGCTGGGTCACGCGGGCCACGCACTCGTCCAACTGCCGTTCCATCAGCCCGAGGTAGCCGGCGAACAGGACACCGCGCTCCCAGGCCATCGAGTGCTGGAAGATCGCCGCGCCGCTGCCCTCCGCTCCGAGCCGGTACTCGGCCGGAACCACGCAGCCGTCGAACCGGACCCGCGCGGCCAGGCAGCCCCGCAGCCCCACCTTCGGCAGCGGCGCGCTGACGACGATGCCGCTCAGCTCGCGCGGCACGGCGAAGGCCGAGACGCCCAGGAACCCGGCGGACGGATCGGTGACGGCGTAGGTCACGTACACGTCCGCGATCGGGGCGTTGCTGACGAAGGACTTCTCCCCTTCGAGGACGTAGGCGTCGCCCTGGCGGGTGGCGGTGGCCTTGATCCGGCTGATGTCGGAGCCGGCCTCGTCCTCGGTCATGGCGTTGCCGGCGATCAGGTCGCCCGCCGCCATGCCGGTCAGCAGCTCCTTGGCGGTGGCCGTCCCGAACTCCAGGACCGGCACGGCGCACGAGAGCAGGTGGGCGGCGACCGCGAAGACCAGGCCCATGTCGGAGCAGGAGCGTCCGAACGCCTCCAGGGCCAGCGCGGTGTCCAGGGCCCCCAGGCCCGCACCGCCGTACTCCTCGGGCAGGCACAGCCCGGTCAGGCCGATGCCTGCCGCGGTCTTCCAGGCCAGCCGCGCCGACTCGGGGTCCGCGCTGGTCGTGTGTTCGGCGAACCGCTCGGCGACGACCGCACTGATATCGGCACAGCGTTCACGTTGAATCGGCGAGGGCTCGAAATCCATCAGTCGTCTTCCGGTGTGTAATCGGCGGTTTCCAATTCTGTCCCCCTCAGAAAGTGGCGCTGCCACACCATTCGCTTTTTCCTGGCCCGCGCCCTCGGCAACGGTATATTCCTCACGAGCGGGCCCCAACCCTTACCGCACCCTTATGCAGCCGGGGCGGCGACTAGGGGTTCACTAGGGGTGCCGCTCAGGACAGCACCGACGTACCGTCCTGCCGCGCTCCCGCGAGCACCGACGAGACGACGTCGAGCACGCCGGCCCGGCAGTCCTCCAGGTAGAAGTGGCCGCCGGGGAAGACCCGCAGGTCGAACCGGCCGAGCGTGTGGTCCGCCCAGGCCGCCACCTCGTCGATGGCGGCCTTCGGGTCGCGGTCGCCGGTCAGTGCGGTGATGTCGCAGGACAGCGGCGGGCCGGGCTCGAACCGGTAGGTCTCGATGGCCTCGTAGTCGGCGCGGACCGTCGGCAGGACCATGTCCAGCAGCTCCTGATCGGCCAGGATGCGCGGGTCGGTGCCGCCCAGCACGCGCATCTGCTCGACGAACACGGCCCTGCTCGCCCGGTGCAGCTCCTCGTGCCTGAACCGGGAGGGGGCCCGCCTGCCGGAGACGAACAGGTGCGCCGGCACCGCGCCCTCCTCCCGGTCGAGCCGACGCGCCACCTCGTAGGCGAGGACCGCGCCCATGCTGTGGCCGAAGAACGCGAACGGCGCGTCCAGCAGCGGCCGGACCGCCGCGTGGATGCGGTCGGCCAGCTCGGGGAGGGAGCGCAGGTGGGGCTCGGAGCCGCGGTCCTGGCGGCCCGGGTACTGCAGGGCCAGCACCTCGGTGTCGCCGGGCAGCGCGGCGCCCCAGGAGAAGTAGGAGGTGGCCGCACCACCCGCGTGGGGGAAGCAGAACAGGCGCATGCCCCCCGGTGCCTGGCGGTAGACACGGATCCAGCTGTCAGTGTCGGCATTTCCCACGGGCGTCACCTTTCTGAACGCAGCACGAATAACCGATTCCTCGGCCAGGACCGACCCTATCCTCGGCCGCCGCGCGGCGAACCCCTAATTAGCCCCTAAATATCCGGCCGCACATTGCCGGGGAATCACCCCGTCCCTATGCTCGGCATCCCTCGAATTGTCAGGACAACGGACGAGCAGGCAGGCGGGCGAATGCTCAAGACAGTTCTCAGAATCGACGAGGTCATCGAACTGCTGACCAGGCAGTGGCACTTCCCCGACCAGGCGGACGAAGCCGCGCTGGCCCGGCTGTGGCGGCTGGCGGCCGCCCAGGGTTGGTTCGGCCTGGGCAGCGTCGACGCCGTCGTGGGGCTGCTGCGGACCACCGGAGCGGCTGCCTGCCCGCTACCCGTGATGGACGGCTACGTCGCCGCGGGCCTGCTGGCGAAGGCCGCCCCGGAGATCGCGGACGGCATCGCGGACGGCGGCGTCCGGATCCTGGTGGTGACGCCGACGGACCCGGCAGCCGGACTGGTCCCGTTCGCCGAGGGCGGGGCGGCCGCCTCGCACGTCCTGCTCCTGCCCCCCGAGGGCGGCCTCGGGTCGGTCCGGCCCGTGGAGTTCGCCATCCCGCAGCCCGGGCTGGCGTCGCCCGCCTGGAGCAGTCTGCGCCTGGGCGCGGCGGAGGTCGAGTTCTCCGTCGAGCCGCACGAGGCCCGCCGGGCGCTCTCGCTGCTCAGGCTGGGGCTCGCGGCTCGCGCCATGGCGGCCGCGCGGCACACGCACGGGCAGTCCGTCGCCCACGCCAAGGTCCGCCGGCAGTTCGGGCAGACGATCGGCGGCTTCGGCGCGGTCCAGCAGCGCACGGCGTCCCGCGAGATCGACCTCGTCGCCGGCGAACTCCTGATCAACGACGCCGTCCGCAGGCACGACGAGGCACCGGATGCGGAGGCGGCGGTCCTCGCCACCGAGCTCGCGGTGTGCCACGCGGCCGCCGCCGCACCGCGCGCCCAGCTGACGGCCCACCACAACCTCGGCGCGGGCGGCTACTTCGAGGATCACGACGCCCCGTGGCTGTTCCGCCGGGTCCACGCGGACGTGGCGCGGCTGTCCTGCTTCCCGGCACCGGGCGGAACGGTCGCCGACCTCCTGATCGCGAGCACCGCCGGCCTGCCCGCCGTGGACCACTCCGCGCCGGCCGCGGCGATGCGGGCCCAGGCCCGCTCCTTCGGGTCCGAACACCGTGGCCGGGTACGGGAGTTCAGCAAGGGTGACGACCCGGAGCTGGTGGCGGCGATGTCCGCGCGCCGGTGGTTCGGGATGACCTGGCCCGCCGCCGACGGCGGCCGCGCGGCCACCGTCCCCGAGCAACTGGCGATGCAGGAGGAGAACGCCTACCACCAGCTGCCGGTCGCCAACGCGATGGCGGCCGTCTCCGTGGTCGGCCATCCCGTCGTCCGGTACGGGACGGCCGAGCAGAAGGCCCGCTACCTCCCCCCGATCCGGGACGGGCGACTGACCTTCTGCCTGGGGTACAGCGAGCCGGAGGCCGGCTCCGACCTGGCCTCACTGACCACGACGGCGGTCCGGGACGGCGAGGACTGGGTGATCAACGGGACGAAGTCCTGGATCGCCAACGCCGATACGGCGGAGTACATCTGGCTCGCCGTGCGCACGGACGTGGAAGCGAGCACGCCGCTCGCCGGAATCAGCATGTTCATCGTCCCGATGGCGACCGCCGGGATCAGCACGGAGCCGCTCCAGGGTCTGTCCGGGCAGACCTGCTGCACCGTGCGCTTCGACGACGTCCGGGTGAGCGACGGCGCGCGCGTCGGCCCGGTCAACCGCGGCTGGCACGTCATCACCGAGACGCTCACCGGCGAGCGGCTGCTGCTGGCCGGCGAGGTGGCCGGACTGTCCCGCCGGCAGTTCGACGAACTGCTGGCAGCGGTCCGCGCCGACCCGGAGGGCCTGGCCGGTCCGGCGGGGTCCGCCGCACGCGCCACGCTCAGCCGGATGGCCGTCCAGGTGCGGGCGGTGAACCTGCTGCTCGGCGAGGCCGCCGAGCGGGCCGAGTCCGGCCCCGCCCACATCGCCCGCCTCGCCTCGTCGATGGCCGGCGTGCTGGCCGCCGAGGTCTTGGAGCAGCTCAGCCGCGACGTCCTGGACGTCCTCGGCCCCGCGGCGGCGCTCAGCACGCCGGACGCCCCCGGCGCCGGCCTCTTCGAGCAGGGCCTGCGCCTGTCCGTCCTCGCCTTCCTCGCCGGCGGCACCAACGACGTGCAACGCGGACTGATCGCCCGCGGGCTCGGCCTGAACTGACCGGGGCGGCGCTGAACCGCGGCTGATGCCGCCGCGCGGCCAGGCGACGTCGTCCACCGCGAGCCAGGGTGCCGTCGCCAGGGCCGCGGGGGTCCCCCCGGTGAAGGCCGTGACGTCGCGGTGCAGGTGGGACTGGTCGGCGTAGCCGCACTCCGCGGCGATCCGCGCGACGCTGTGGCCCGCGGCCAGGCGATGCGCCACGTGGTCGAAGCGGATCAACTGCGCCGCGCGCTTGGGCGTGACGCCGACCTGGGACCGGAACCGGGACCACAGGCGCTTGCGGCTCCAGCCGACCTCCGCCGCCATCCGCTCGACCCGGACCACGCCGTGACGCGTCATCATCTGCCGCCACACCTCGGCGACTTCGGGATCGACGCGGCGGCCCTGCTCATGCCCCTGCTCGAACCGCCGGCCGAGCGCGGCCTCCGCGATCTCGAACCGATCGCCCCAGGCCCCGGCGGCTCGCAGCCGGTCCAGGGTGCGCTCCGCGTCGCGGCCCCAGAGGTCGTCGAGGGAGACCATCAGCCCGCGCGCCTCCGCGGCGGCGCCACCCAGGACCGCGTGGGCGACCAGCGGTGACAGCCGGATCTGCAGGCAGTCGACCTCGCTGCCGCTCGCCCGCACCGCGCCCGGATCGAGGCCGATGACGACGCTGCCGTGCTCCCGCCCCCCGCCGGCGACGTCGACGGCGATCGGCCAGTCGCCCAGGTCGACGGCCAAGGTGACGGCGGGATAGGGGATCACACCGAGATCGACGGGGTCGGCGGTGCGGGCGCGGAAGCCCGCCATGGCCAACCCCTGGATCCGGCCGGTCCCCGAGGGGGTGGCGATGTCCCACACCGCCGCCGCGTGTTGTGCCGTGCGAAGCGAAGGCATGGCCCCCAGGCTACGGCCGGACCGGGCCGAGGGGCAGCCGTTTTGGGCAAGCCCGCCATCGACCGTCCGGTTCCCGCTGGGGGCATGATGCGCTCGTGCGGAACGACAGAGTTCGGCAACGAGGGTACGGGCAGTGGCTCCTGACGGCCCTGATGCTGGTGTGCGGACTCGGCATGGTCATCGGCTTCGTGGTCACCGAAGCCGATGACTACGCGTTGCGGACGCACGGCACGCGCACGGTGGCCACCGTGGAGGATCAGCAGGGAACCGGCCGCGACACCTCCTACTTGCTGGACTTCAGCGACCGGGACGGGACGCGGGACGCCGCGCTACGAGTGGTCCGGCGACGTGTCGGGCGGCACCAAGGTCGGTGACCGGATACCCGTCGTCTACGACCCCGAGGATCCGAGTGATCTCCAGGACGCCCGCGACCTGGCCCGGGGCCCTTGGGCGTCCCTGATCTTCCTGGCGGCCGGCGTCTTCTTCCTCTGGCTCTCGTACCGCTACTTCCGAGCTGACCCGACGGCGTTCCGCCAGTGGGTGAGGCACCGCTACCGGATCCGGTGACCGTGCGGGCGGCTCCCGGCGGCGGCTCGGCTGCGGCCTGCCCAGCCCCGGTTCGTCCGGCTCGGGCGCGCCCTCGCCCGGATACCCGCCCCGGTGCAGTTGCCGTTCGAGAAGGAGGCAGACAGCCGCTGAAGCCCAGCCGGTCCAGTACCGCCGCCACGTCCGGTACCGGTGTGATGCCGGCCGACAGTGCGGGGCGTCGTACGACGACCACGGGCAGGGCGAGTTCGCGGGCGGCCGTCAGTTTCGCGGACGTCGCGTCGCCGCCGCTGTCCTTGGTCA